>DXNX01000151.1 GCA_019413245.1 Oscillospiraceae bacterium | reverse complement strand
CTCGCCGCCGAAGTCGGCGTGGCCCGGGGTGTCGACGATGTTGATCTTGACGCCTTCATATACGCAGGAGCAGTTCTTGGCCAGAATGGTGATGCCGCGCTCGCGCTCGATATCGCCGGAGTCCATGACGCGCTCGGCCACCTGCTGATTGGCGCGGAAAGCGCCGGATTGCTTCAGCATCTGGTCAACCAGCGTCGTCTTGCCATGGTCGACGTGGGCGATAATGGCAATGTTGCGAAGATTTTCCCGAATCATATACTTGTATCCCTCTTTTTCGTCTGTTCACAAATCCAGCATGGGGCGGGAAAAACCCACCACACGCACACACATTTTAATTGTACGTCAGAACGCGTTTGCTGTCAAGAATCGCAAAAAAGATTTTCGCATGTTATAATCATAACAAAGCGGGGCCGGCAAGGCCCCCGGGAAGGGAAAAGGGAAAGGGGTTTTACCATGTCAAACGCCCGCCGTAAGGTCAACATTATCGGGCACCAGAATCCGGATACAGACTCCATCTGTTCCGCCATCTCCTATGCCTGGCTGAAAAATCAGCTGGGCGGTGCCACCTATGAAGCACGCCGTGCCGGTGTGCCCAACCGCGAAACTGCATTCGTACTCAAATACTTTGGTGTCAAGACACCCCGTCTTTGCACCGACATCAGCCCCCAGATCAAGGATATCGACATCCGCCGCCAGCCCGGCATCAAGGAAGAGATGAGCGTGCGCGCCGCCTGGAACATGATGCGCGACGCCGAGATCGACACCCTGTGCATCGTGGATGACGCCAACGAACTTCTGGGGCTCATCACTGTCAAGGACATTGCCAACGCCAACATGGACCTGTTCGATACCAGGGTGCTGGCTTCGGCCAATACCAGCTACCGCAATGTGCTGGAGACCCTGGAAGGGGAGATGCTGGCCGGTGATCCGGATTCCCGCATCACCACCGGGCGCATCTTCATCGGTTCCAGCCCCGAAGTCATGGAGGATACCGTGGGCGCCGGGGACCTGGTGCTGGTCACCAACCGGTATGAGACCCAGATGTGTGCCATCGACTGCGGCGCCGGATGCATCGTGGTCTGCTGCGGCGCTGCCGTGCCCCGCACCATCCTGGCCCGCGCCAAGGAAAAGGGCTGCTTTGTCATCACCACGCCCTATGATTCCTACGCCGCCGCCCGGCTCATCTCCACCGCCGCGCCGGTGCGCCACTTCATGCGCCGGGACGATCTGCTCAAGTTCAGCGTCAACACCCCCATCGAGGATGCCCGCAAGATCATGGCCAGCGTCCGTCACCGGTATTTCCCCATTCTGGATGAAAAAGGCTGCTACTGCGGCGTGGTCAGCCGCCGGAATTTGCTGAACCTGCACCGCAAACAGGTCATTCTGGTGGACCACAACGAGCGCACCCAGGCCGTAGACGGTCTGGAACAGGCCGAGATCCTGGAGATCATCGACCACCACCGCATCGGCAGCCTGGAAACCGGCGGCCCGGTGTATTTCCGCAATGAGCCGGTGGGCTGCACCGCCACCATCGTCTGGCGGATGTACGGCGAACACGGGGTGGAAGTACCCAAGAAGATCGCGGGCCTGCTGCTGTCGGCCATTCTGTCCGATACCCTGATGTTCCGTTCGCCTACCTCCACTCCGCTGGACAAGTCCGCCGCCGAGGCGTTGGCTGCCATTGCGGAAGTGGACATCCCCACCTATGCGGAGCAGATGTTTGAAGCCGGCGCTGACCTGACCGGCCGCACCGCCGAGGAGGTCTTCCTCTCCGACTTCAAGGTGTTCAGCCGCGGCGATGTCAAGTTCGGCGTGGGCCAGTCCAGCTATATGACCGAGCGCTCCCGCGCTGCCGCCGAGGAGCTGGTGGGGCCCTTCCTGCCGGACGCCATTGGCCGCGAAGGCCTGCCCATGATCTTCTACATGTTTACCGATATGCAGAACCAGGCCACCGACCTGATGTTCTGCGGCCATGGCGCCGAGGACATCGTCCGGGATGCCTTCGGGGTGGAGCCCAAGGAAGGCAAGGCCGTCCTGCCCGGTGTGGTCAGCCGTAAAAAGCAGCTGATCCCGCCGCTGATGGCCGCTCTGCAGGCGCAGCAGGAACATTTCTGATTTCGCTTTATTTTGCTTTTTTCTCTTGCACGGACCGGATGGTCCATGGTATACTGTCTATAATGTGAGTTTGCCGTTTGGCGGAAAGGAGTACACCCATGGGATGGGCGCTGTGCATTTTGTACCAGGCAAAAGGTAACAAATAAGCAGTTCCGTCTAGAAGTGTACCCTTTTTTAGCCGGGTGCGGTTTGCCGCGCCCTGTTCGGCAAACGCTGTGACGGAACTTTTCCGCGCTCCGGCGTTTGGCCGGGGCGCGTTTTTTGTACCCTTTACCGGCATGAAAAGGGAACACCCGTTCGTCTTCTGTTTTTTGACTTGCGAAAGGTGTTCCGACTTATGAATACACGATCTCTGCGCCGCCAGCTGCGGTGCTCCTATGCTTATTCTTTTGTACTCACCCTCAACATTACCGGCGCTGTCTGGGTGGCTTTGCTGGCCGCCCGGGGGTACAGCCTGTGGCAGATCGGCGCCGCCGAGGGCGTTTTCCATGTGGTCAGCCTTCTGGCCGAAGTGCCCAGCGGCATGGCTGCCGACCTGCTGGGGCGCCGCCGTGTGCTGGCTTTGTCCGGTGTGGTGGCGGCATTGTCTGCTCTGCTCATGGCATTTGAGCAGAATTTCCTATGGGTCTGTGCTTCCATGGTTTTGTCCGCCCTGGCATACAATCTGGTTTCCGGCAGTCAGGAAGCCCTGGTCTATGACAGCCTGAAAGAAGCGGGTCAATCGGAACGGTTCCTCCCGGTGGAAAATGTGACCACCCAGGTGGAAACGGCCGGCGCCGCTCTTGGCAAACTGGCCGGAGCCCTGACCGGGGTGCTGGGTTTCACGGCTTTTTATCTGGTGGATATGGGGATCAGCCTGCTGCGCACCGTAGCCGCTCTGGGCCTGCGGGAACCCGCTGCCACCCCTGAGCAGCAAGCCCGGCAGGCCGCGTCCCTGCGCACCCTGCTGGCCGAACTGCCCGCCAGCCTGCGCACCCATGTGACCGAAACGGCGGATTTTCTCCTCCGCAGTCCCCGGGTGGTGCGGTATATCCTGGCGGGGGCCTTCATTGACCTGCCCGCCTTCCTGACGCTGATGTACCTGCAGCAGCGGCTGACCGACATCGGTTTGCCTACGGCCTGGCTGGGAGCAGTACTCATGCTCTGTGAGGTGGGCTACCCGCTGGGCGGCTGGATCGGCGGCAGACTGCGTCCCCGGCAGATGGGGCGGCTGTATGCCGTCTGCGTAGCCGGGTGCGGTCTGTGTACCGTGGCCATGGGCGCCGCGCCTCTGGCCGGTGCTGTGGCCGGCGGGGCCGGGTTTGCCATGTTTGGGACCATCTGGTCCCTGCATGCCCGCAAACGGCTGAATGACTGGTTCCCCAGCGACCGCCGCGCCACCCTCATTAGTGTGGACAGCATGGCGTACAGCCTGCTCATGATCCCCGCTTCGCCCCTCACCGGCTGGATCGGGGATGTGGCCGGCAGTGCCGGTGCCGGGCTGACGGTGCTGGGCATGCTGCTGCTGGCGGCGGGGGGCGTTGTCGGCCTGGCTGCTTTACGAAAACGGTCTGCCTGATTTCCGGGCAGGGAAGGGGAGAGGTCCTGTGACCCTGACAAAAATTCGTCTGCCGCATCTGACGGTGCTGCGGGTCCTGGTGGCGCTGGCACTGGTTTCGGTGCTGGCGGCCGGGGTATGCGTGTGGTGGATTCTGGGCCGGAGCACCAACCCGCTGTTTTCCCGGCGGGCGGATGTGACGGTGCCTGATCTGGCGGGCCTGTCCCGGCAGCAGGCCGAGGAAATCCTGCAAACTGCCGGCCTGAACCTTATTTGGGAGGACGTGTACAACCCGGCGGTGGACCCGGGACAGGTCTGCGCCCAGCAGCCCGCCGCAGGGCGTACCGTCAAGCAGGGCCAGACCCTTACTGTCAGTGTCAGCCTGGGCACCCGGTGGCTCACCGTGCCCGACCTGACCGGAGAAGACCGGGACGAAGCCCTGCAGTCCCTGCGGGATCAGGGATTTGGTGTGACGGTGGAATTTCTGCACGATAATACCATCGACCCCTACACCATCGTGCGCACCGAGCCCGCTGCCGGGGAGCAGGTGGCTGCCGGGCAGATGGTCAAGGCGGTGGTGGCCCGGCCCATCCCGGACCCCAACCGCCAGGTGCCGGACCTGACCGGACTGTCCCTGGCCGAAGCCAGAAGCCGCCTGCAGGAGCGGGGACTCACCGCCGTGGTGCGGCCTGCCGGCGCCGCCGAAGGCACCGTGCGCTCCCAGCAGCCCTATGCCGGGGCCCTGGTGCGGGTGTTCTCTCTGGTGTATCTGAACGTGGAATAACCGGGACCTCATCCTGTTAATAAAAACTGAATTGGTGACAATCCGTCTGCCCGACTGTGGGACAGGCGGATTTTTTGCTTAGGATCGCTTGAAAAAATCCGCTGTATTCTTTATACTTGTAACATCCCTTTCCGCGCCATCCGGACGGGGAAAGGAAAGAAGAGGAGAGTGCCCGCCCATGACAAAGCCGAAAATACAGATCACCCTGCTTGGCAGGTTCCAGATCACGCTCGACGGCCGCCCGGCTCTGGCCGGCATGGCGCAGTCGCGCAAGATTCAGCTTCTGGTGCAGTATCTTCTGCTGCAATACGGCCGCCCGGCCACCCACGCCGAACTGACCGCGGCCCTGTGGGGCAATGCAGGGGATGCAGATATGTCTCTGCGGGCGGTGATGCATCGGTTCCGCACCATGGCTGCCAAGGAGGACCCGGCGCTGGTCAACTGCATCCTGACCAGCCGCGGTTCCTATGTATGGAATATGGACCTGGACTGTGAGGTAGATATCTTCACCATCCGCCGTCTGGCCGAACAGGTGGAAAACGAGGATGACCCGGCAATCCGTGCCGACCTGTACCGGCGCATCATTGCCCAGTACGGCGGGCGCCTGCTGCCGGATTCGGCCGGGGAGCCCTGGGTGGAACGGCAGCGCGTGTGGCTGCACAATCTGTATAAGGATACCCTGTTCTCGCTGATTGAACTCTGTGAGGACGAGGGCAACATGGAACAGGTGATAGAACTCTGCCGCCAGGGCCTGCGCGCCGACCGATTCGATGAGCGGCTGTATGTGGAGCAGATTCTGGCCCTGGAAAACCTGGGGCGCAGTGAAGAAGCAGAACAGGTGGCCGCGCAGGCCACCGAGGCAGGCTGCCTGCACGGCGATGGCCGGGCGCGCAACCTGAACGGCAGCTACAAGCGGATGCAGCAAAGCGAACTGGCCATGGAGACCGACCTGGACCGCATTCTCAAGGAAGTCTGTGAATCCGAGACCGACGGGGCTTATCTGTGCGGGTACGAAACGTTCCGCAGTATCTGCCGGGTTCAGCAGCGTATGCGGGCGCGGTTTGACCTGTCCCTCTTCCTGGTCACGGTGAGTATCGTACCGCCGGTGTCCCGTCCGGGCAGTGCCCGCACCGCAGCGGCTATGCGTGTGCTGGAAAGCGTGCTCTGCCGGACCCTGCGCGGCAGCGACGTGGTGGCCCGGTACAGCGATACCCGCTTTGTCCTGCTGTTGGGCGGTCTTGCCTCCGACGGCAGCAGCCCCATGGAGAGGGTGCGGGCCGAATTCTACCGTCGGCCGGAACACGACGGGTATTTGCTGACCTACCGCCTGCATACCTTGGAAAATATGGGCTCTTTGCGCATTACTCAGCGCCAAAAGGGTACCAAGAACAAGAAATGAGCGTTTTTGCCAGCATATAACAAAATAAGTTCGAAAAAAGTAGTTGACATATGGTGCGTGCTCTGGTAATATAATACTCGTGCTTCGCGCTTGCGCCGGTAGCTCAGCTGGATAGAGTGTCTGACTACGAATCAGAAGGTCGGGG
>DXNX01000150.1 GCA_019413245.1 Oscillospiraceae bacterium | reverse complement strand
CCGTACTGCCCACACATCGTAATGAAAATGTGGAAACTCAAAGTACCGCCGCCGCGGATACCACAGGTCTTTCTTCGGCGTGTGGGACGTGGCGGGCAGCCCCAGGGCTTCCAGCGCTGCGGCGTCCGCCACCGGTTCCAGGTCCAGGTCACGGGCGGGCACGGGCAGGGGAGAGGCTTCTCCCGGCACGGCCAGGGTCCAGCCATCGGGGCCGGGGATGCCCAGCCGGTAGTAATGGCGCAGACGTTCGGCCTGCCAGCCCAGGAAATGATACAGGCTGCAGGTGGCGGGGCGGATGTTGTTGCAGGCCAGTACCGGTGTGCCCAGCAGACCGGGCAGGGCGTCCATCAGTTCCAGACCGACGCCGTTGTGCCCTTTGACCGCCACCCAGATGGACACCCACACCCCGGCGTCCGGCGCCTGACCGGCGGGAATGTATCCGGCGGCGCTGAGATACTGCCCGTCGCCGTCCTCCGCCACCGCAAAGTGGGGAGCGCCGCCTTCCGGTCCGGCAAAGTAGAAGTTGTAAAACTCCGGCCGGTTGATCAGGGGCAGGTGCATGTCAAAATGGGAGTTGATGAAATCACAGATGGCAGCGTCCTCCCCGGGACGGGCCAGACGAAAACGCACATCAGACAATGGCGGAACCTCCCGTCACAGGCAGGGTCACGCCGGTGATGAACCCGGCTTCGTCCGAAAGCAGGAACGCCATGGCCGGGACCACATCGGCAGGGGTGGCATTGCGGCCCATGGGATTGTCGGCGGCAGCGGCCTGCACGATCAGGTCGGGGGTGTCTTTCAGGAAGTGGGTTTCCATCATGCTGGGCGCCACACAGTTCACCGTGATGCCGAACTTGGCGTATTCCACCGCCAGGCTCTTGCACAGTCCGCCCAGGGCCTGCTTGGCCATCACATAGGCGGCGGTGTTCTTCGGCGGGGCGCCCAGGGTGTAGCTGGTCTGAATGAACAGGATACGGCCGAACCGGGCCTTGGTCATGGCCGGCAGTACGGCTTTGCACAGCTTGACCGCACTGTGGACCTGAATTTCCATGTCCTTGGCAAATCGGGCTTCGTCAAAAGCCTTGAACTTGGTGTTCACCACCGGCAGGGCCGGAAGGTGAATGAAATGGGTGGGGGCCGGGCATCCGGCGGCCAGTACCTGGCAGAAAGTATCCACCTTGTACGGGTCGGACAGGTCCACATCAAAGGGGCGGATCATGCCGGGGTATGCCTGGCACAGCGGGGCCAGCTTTTCCACGTCGCCGCAGCCCTGGGCCAGCACAAGCGTACCCTCGGGGGCGTTTTTCAGCAGCCGTTCAATGAGCGCCCGGCCCACATCGCTGGTGGCGCCGGAAATCAGATAAGTATATGCCATGGCATTTCTCTCCTTATTATATAGGTGAAGGCGGACGGCTGGAGGTCATTTTGCCAGACCGGCCCGGATGATGCCCCGGGTGACCCGCTTGCCGTCCTGGTTGGTGATAACAGCTTTGATCTCCGCTTCGGACACCGCCTCGCTCACGTTGGTCACGGTGCCGGTGATGGTCAGTGTATCCCCGATAAAAATGGGCTTGGCAAATTTGCATTCCACACCGTGAAGCAGGCAGTGTTCCCCGGGCAGGTATACGCCCGCCAGGGTGGAGAAGAAGCTGGCGCCCAGCATGCCGTACACCACCCGGCCGGGATAGCCGCGCCCTTTGGCGTACTCGGCATCCACATGGATGGGGGAGCAGTCACCGGTGATGGCCTTGAACGCATCCATCATCTCCTCGGTCACGGTCACGGTAAAGCTTTCGGTCAGGCCGGGGGTCATTTCGGCCAGGGTATAATGATTCATAAAAAATCCTCCTGCTGCCAATACTGCCATAAGAAAAAGCGGCCGCCGCTTATGGATAAAGCAGCGGCCGCCCGCAGAGTCTTCGGTTACGCGGTCATGCGTGCGACAAGGACCAGCAGGTCGCCCACGTTCTTCAGATCGCGGACATCCGCCAGCTTGAACTTGATGGAAAATTTCTTCTCGATAGCGGTCAGCAGGTTGATCTGTTCCAGGCTGTCCCAGTCTTCGATGTCATCAGCGCAGGTGCTGCGGTCGATCACCAGGGTGTCGTCATCAAAATTATCGCGGAAAATTTCCTGCACGGCGTCCAGGATCGCTTGTTCGGTCATGGCGGTACGCTCCTTTATACAATACGAGTTAACGTTTATATAATACCACATTTATATAGAATCTGCAACGCTTTTGCACTATTTCGCGGCCCGTGCACTTCAAATCATGATGCCATAAAATATATTGTGGTATTATATATACGAAAGATCCGCAACATCTCGCTACGGGTTCAAAGCCCGTAATCTTCCAGCCGCTGCTGCAATTCCACTTCGTCCTGTACCGGTACGCCCTGCTGCAGGGCCAGCACATCCTGCTCCGGCAAAAACCGGGTACGCAGGTCATATTCGGCCAAAGGGCCGGTCCCGTCGGCGGTGTACAGGGCCAGGTACCCACCGTTGTCCTTCAGCAGATACTGCGGCCCTGCCTGACGACGGGCGTCGTACTCCGCCCGGGCAAACCAGACGGCAGCCGCCACCACACATAGAATGGCGGCCCCGCCCAGCAGCGAAAGCCAGATCCGAATCCATTTCGGCAGCTTGTTTTCCATGCCCAATCCCCCTTTTTACCTGTCCTGCGCCGCCGGCAAAGTAAAAAATCTTAAAAAAAGAAAGTTAAAAAATAACGGCGCCAAAACAAGTATTGCCCGCTGCACCCCGTGAAAAACAATTTCTTGTGAATTTTACATTCCATACCTGTACTTTTGGCAGCGGTTTGTGCTATAATTCAGATTATGGTATTGTCCATGTTTGTGTGACGCGCTCGGCGCCGCACCTGCCATACACAGAAAATCCGCAAAGGAGGCGGTCCCCATAGACCCCAAAGAACAACGGCATCTGTCCACCCAAGGGGCGAAAGCTCCCGGCGGCTCGCCCAATTCCGCCAAAGGCGGCAAGAAACCGACCAATAAAAAGCGCCGCAGTATCCCCGGTATGATCCTGCGCTTTATCGGCTGCGTGTTCTGCGTCTGCATCATGCTCGGCAGTGTTGGTGCGGTGCTCCTGGCCATGTATGTCGTGCAGGTCACAGCCGACCCGGAAGGCAAGCTGGACCTGGAAAAGAAGAAGGACCAGCAGACCACCATCCTGTATACCCGGGAAGGGGACGAGTACGCCACCCTGTCCGGTGATGCCAACTCCATCTGGGTGAACCTGTCGGATATTCCCGAAAACCTGCAGCACGCCGTGGTTGCCATCGAGGATAAGAACTTCTATGATTCCATCGGTGTCAACTTCAAGCGTACCATCGCGGCAGCCCTGAACGAACTGACCGGCCAGCAGCTGCTGGGTGGCCAGCAGGGTGCGTCCACGCTGGAACAGCAGTTGGTCAAGAACCTGACCGAAGATAATGATGTGGACTATATGCGTAAAGTCCGCGAGATCTTCCGTGCCATCGGCTTGTCCAACCGGTACAGCAAAGAGACCATTCTGGAAGCGTATCTGAACACCGTGCCTCTGACCGGCACCATCAAGGGCGTGGAAGCCGGCGCCAACACCTACTTTGGCAAGAGCGTCAGCGAACTGTCTCTGTCCGAGTGCGCTGTTCTGGCTTCTATTTCCAAGAACCCCACCGGCTACAACCCCTTCACCAACCCGGAAAACCTGATCCAGCGCCGGAACCACGTCCTGTATGAGATGCTCAACCAGGGCTATATCACGCAAGAAGACTACGATTCCGCCACGGCTGAGACCATCACCCTGGCCGAGAGCAAGTCCAAGACCGAGAACGTGGCCGTCAGCTCCAATAACTCCTACTTCACCGAGGCTGTCATCACCCAGCTGACCAAGGACCTGAAGGAAGCCTACAACCTGGAAAGTGATGCCGAAGCCCAGGACATGATCTTCAACGGTGGTTTGCGCGTGTACACCACCGTGGACCCGGATGTCCAGAACTCGGTGGAGCAGCTCATGCTCAACAACACCTGGAACAACGATGAACTCTTCTATGCCCTGTGGCATGAGGAGGAGATCGAGAGTGACATCCCCGTGGGTGCCGAGATCAAGTATGACGCCAACGGTTTGCCCATGAACCCCACCGACGAAACGGCAAGCACCATCTTCTCTTCGGACGATGTGCCTGTTTACACTGATAAGACCAACCAGACCTTCAAGACCGGCACCTACAAGAAGACCGACGAAAACGGCAATGTCACCGGTGAGTACCTGACCTTCTATGAAGACGTGCGCACCCAGGCGGCTATCGCCGTTACCAGTACCGAGGAAGGCCACAAGGGCGAGGTCATCGCCGTGGGCGGCGGTCTGGGCGAAAAGACCGTGGACCGCGGCACCAACCGTGCCCTGGAACCCCACCAGACCGGTTCTACCATGAAGCCCATTGCCGCCTACTGCCTGGCGCTGGACGACCACCTCATCAACTATTCCACTGCATTGGAGGATGCTCCTCTGTACACCAAGGAAGGCAAGGAAATGCTGGACACGGAGAAGTGCCTGCAGCTCGGCCTTTCTCTGAATCCCAACGACCCGGCCAACCAGGCCCGCAGCGATGTCTGGAAGGAATGGCCTACCAACTATTCCGGCCCCGGCACCGGCAAGACCATGCTGATCTGGGATGCCATCCGTCAGTCCTATAACACCATCGCCGTCAAGGTCGGCTCCATGGTCGGCGTTGACTATATGTATGATTTCGTCACCGAGACCCTCCAGTGCCAGTATATCGAGGACACCGACGCCGATCTGGCACCTCTGGTCCTGGGTGCCCAGTCCCGCGGTCTGACCGTGGTGGAACTGGCAAATGCCTACTCCATGTTCACCGACGGCACCTACACCACGCCGCATTACTACACCCGCGTGGAGGATTACCAGGGCAATCCGGTCCTGGATATGGACAAGGTGACCACCACCACCCAGGCTCTGGAACCGGAAACCGCCGTCATCATGAACCGTCTGTTGTCCAACGTCTGGGTCAGCCCCGGTACTGCTAATGGCATGAAGCCGGACACCGAAGGCATTGACGCTGTCGGTAAGACCGGTACTACTTCCGATTACAAGGACTACACCTTCGCCGGCCTGTCCCCGTACTACTCCATCGCGGTGTGGTGGGGCTATGACAAGCCGTACAGCATGTGGGGCGTGGACGGCAGCCGCGGCAACAGCGGTAAACCGACCCAGCGCGCCTTCAAGCAGTTGATGGAGGAGATCCAGGCAGATAAGCCTGCCAAGGACTTCTTCTGGGATGACGATGTCAAGGCGTACCAGTTCAGCGAGTCCACCGGCGCCATCGTCAACGGTGGCGGTCGCACCGGTTACTATACGGACGACAACCTGCCCGATTCCAGCACGGCGTCTTTGTTGAACGATGATACCGCTGCCCTGGGACAGCTCACTGCAGATGAGTTGGCCCAGCAGGCGGCCACGGATCCTGCCGCCTGAATGACCTGAGGCAAAGTTTTTTGACCCCGGATAAGCTTACCGGCTTGTCCGGGGTTTTGCCGGACCTTGCGTGTACACCGTGGGCATACAAATCTTGTTTTCCTGACGAAAACAATTCACAAACCAACAGCCTGCCTGTGCATCTTGCCCAAATTGGGCTTTGCGAAGGGCTGTACCCTTGCATCCCGAAACGGCGTGTGCTATGATTATCCTTGTCGTAAACACAATTGTTTCTGAAGGGGGTACACCTATGGCGGAACGACGTTTTCTTCTGGTGGACGCCGAAGTCCTGCCGGACGTGTTTCTGAAAGTCCTGCAAGCCAAAGAGCTGCTGGCCTCCGGCGCTGTTACCAACATTTCTTCGGCGGCGCGCCGGGCGGGCATTTCCCGCAGCGCGTTCTATAAATATCGGGATGCGGTACATCCTCTTTACGAAAACACGAGAGGAAAGACCGTAACCATTTCCATGAACCTGGACCATACGAGAGGACTTCTGTCCTCTGTTTTAAACAGCATTGCATCCGAAGGGGCAAGTATTCTGACGATTAACCAGACCATCCCCATCAACAACATTGCAAACGTTACCGTAACGATTGAAACGAATGAAATGCAGGGCGAGCTGGGCAGATTGATGACACGCATTGAGGG
>DXNX01000015.1:6941-26039 GCA_019413245.1 Oscillospiraceae bacterium | reverse complement strand
GTAATCAGGGTGATGATCAGAACCGAGGTCATCTCTTCCGAGAGAAGCAGCGGCACACCATACTGCTTGGCAAATTCGAACATTTCCGGCGGAGGGGTCATCCCGCGGGACACAATCACGGCCGGAGGCACAAAGGAAAAGAGCTTTTCCAAATGCGTACGGCGAATGGCCGGGTCCAATTCCTCCAAATACGAAAGTTCCGTCAAGCCAATAATCTGAATACGGGTATTATCAAAATACTGGTAATACCCTGCCAGCATAATGCCGGGGCGGTAAACTTCCGCAGAATAGACCTTGATTTCCTTCAGGTCCTTCGGGGTATAGGCAATTGCAAGGTTGGATTCTTCCGCCAGTTTGGCCAGAGTTACAGAAAATTGTGCCACAGGTATTCTCCCCTTTCAATACGATATGCGGCAGGACAGACAGCCCTGCCATATTTGTTTTCATTATACCGTACATGCCCGTTTTTGTACAGATATGCCCGCACAAAGCCGGTCAAAAATCAGCCATTCCACAAAGCCGCCGCACCGGCTCGGACCTTGCCGTCCAACCAGTATAGAACCGAGGCCGCAACTGCCGTAAAAACAAGATATGCCACAAACAGCAACGCCGTATCCCGACGGGAAAGCGCCGCCAGGTCAAAGCCTTCCACCAGTCGAAGGATAATGACATGATGGACCAGGAACACCGCATAAGAGTACTTGCCCAGCAGTGCGCACAGCCGCCGTACCGGCGAAAAAGTGATCAGATCCGCCACCAGAATCAGCACCACAAAAACCACCGCACCAAACAGGGCGCAAACGATCTTGGTATCCCATCCGCCAGGAAGGGACTGAACCGCCAGCAGCACGGCAGCAATCACCGCCAGCAACACCTGCCGCTTGCGAGAGATTCCCACCAGAAGCATTCCCAGGAAAAATTCCGGCAGATGAATCGCCACGAGCCGGGCGTCCCAACCGGTCAGGTGAACCGCTGTACCCAGAACACAAACCACGCCAAAAGTCAGCCAGGGGCGTTTGCGGTATCCGCGCAGCAAAATCGGAAACAGCAGGTACAAAAACAGGATGCTGCCCAGAAACCACTCACCCACACAGGCGAAATCCTGGCCGACCCAGCCTGCCGCCACCGCAAAATTATCCAGTCCCAGCACCGTCAGAATCAGTGTGATGGTTCTGGCACCAGCGTAATATCCGGGCCGTGTGACAAACCGGATGGAAAAGCAGAGAAGCCAGGCAAGCCAGAACATCGGATACACCGCCCGGAAGCGTTTTTTATAAAAAGCTTTGGTTTCGAAATGTTCCGGGGCAGTATAGCACAGAGATGCACCAGAAACAATAAAAAACAACGTAGAGCCAAAGTCTCCCAGATAAATGCCAAAGGGCAGTGTACTGGCAAACAGCTTGTGCGGCAATGTAAAGTAACCGGTCACCGATGCATTGAAATGTATGATCAGGATGCTGATCAGTGCCACCGCACGAATCAGGTCCAAATAAAACAACCGAGGTTTTTTCATTCGTCAGCCTCCTTGCGGGCCAGCAATGTATGTTTGACGCAGCGTGCAAAGGATTTGGCGGTTCCGCGCACCGTCTGCTGCGGCCACATGGAAGCCTGATAAACGTCTGCCCGTGCCAGGGACTGCTCCTCCGTTTCGGCATCCGCACTGTAAAATCCATTCTGCTGCGCCACCAGCGGCAGCAGCCAGAAATCAGCGGCATGGCGCAGCGGCGGCAGTCCCTGCGGGAATGCCGCTCCGCGGACCAGAAGGCAGCCGCCATTGGGCAAAGGCAGCGGGGTTTCCTCTGCCACCGGTACTTTCACATCCAATTTTTCCACGCTCTTTTTCAGTTCCGGCAGATCTTTTTGCCAGCGCTTCCATTTGGCACGAATACACTCTGGATACAGCGGCAGTGCCGGTCCCAGGACACCAAGCCCGGCATGCCGCTCAAACAGGTTTGCTGCAGCTGCCAGTGCCTGGGAGTTCCAGTCGGAAATCCCGGCATACCAGCGCAATGTGTCATCCCCTGTTATGGGTAGGCGAAGGCAGTAGATGGTATCCGGATGCAAGTTGGCACCATCCGCAAGTTCTTCGGTTCGCAGCATCACCGGCGTTTTTCCCACTGATTCCGCAGGCAGCCGGTAATGCCAGTGCAGATTCTGGGCCATATTGGCCAGCGGCTGTACCGGCAGCAGATCGGCAATCAGATCATCCACAGGATAATCTGTATTTTCTTTCAGGTAAGCATAGAGCTGCACGGCTGCACATCCGTCTGTCCGGCGGAGTTCGTCCGCAAAAGGCGTAAAAAAGCTGCGGCGTTTAAAAAAGGGGCAGTTTCCCCGGGCAATCAGTTCCCGCGGACACCCCATAATTGGGTTGACAAATACGTTTCGCCAGGCTTCCCCATCCACGCAGGTATCCCACCGATATCCAAGTGCTGCAAAATGCCTGGTAAACCGCGTTTCATGATTCCGGATGGACTCCTCATAACTGGCCGGCAGTTTCATGGTCTGCCAGTATTGCCAGAAGTCCTCATACATCCGGTGGCGCACGGCAATAAAATGGGATTGGATATGTTCCGGGACCTCTCCACCTTTGCCAAAGCGCCTGCTGCGCATAGCATAGTGTCGGCTCAATCCCCAGAAATCCAGGTCCTGCCGGGAATCCATTTTCGCAAACAGATTTTCCAGCGGGTACACCGGTCCTGCCAGTGTATAATTCATCAGAATCACTTCATCGAAAGTGTCCAGTTCCTCTTTTCCGATGTGGAGCAATGCATCCCGATAAGCCCCCACATCCAGCCCTACATTTTCACGTTCCAGAAACTGAACGCCGTTTTGCGCCAGCCAAAGGCGGCTCTCTTCCGCCAGGGTCCCGTTATGCACAAACAAAAAGGCCCGTGCCTGCTTCCGCATGGCTTGTACCGCAAAACGGCAGGCCGTATCGGCCTGCCCGCGTGGGTCATAGTGGAAGTAGATCACGAGTCTGTTATTCATCGATTCTGCCTGCTTTATTCTTCGTACGGCGCACCGTGAGGCCCGAATACCGCACGTTTGGCATGCATCATACCCCAGTACACATTTTCCGGCAAACGGTCACGCAGCCAGTTCCGGGTACGGCGTCGACGGCTGTTTGCATACGGGCCATAGGTACGGAAGCCAAAATGCCGCTTGCAGGAAAATGCAATCGCTGCCTGCGAAGCATTGCCAAACGTAGTGCAGTTGAACACGCGCGCCAGTGGCCGGATCAGACCAGCTGCATAGGCCTGCATGGCATCGCAGCGGCTGACCGCAAATTCGGTGCTCATTACCTCCGCCGGATAATAACCGGCACTTTGTGCCACAAACGGATAAATTCGCTCGATGGCATGGCTGATGGTCCCGTCCTGCGGCAGCGGTTCCGGCGGGAAGTCTTCATGCTTCCAGCCGTGATCAAACAGCGGAGCCAGTGCAGCCGGACGGAACCAGAACACACTGCCAAACGGTGCCAACGGTGCTTTTTCACCAGACATGGGAACGTTCAACCCCAGCGTTTTGGCCAGCTGTTTGGTGTTGTCAAAGTTGGGCCCCCAGCCATTGGAACACATATTCATGAAATACAGGCCATGCGTGGGGAACGGTGGGCACAGAATTCCCAGGCGCGGGTCTTTTTCAAACTCGCACAGGATATTCAGGACATGATCGGCATTCTTGCAGATATTTTCATTGCACACATAACCGAAACTGGCCCCCACACTGCCCGGCTTGGTCTGCACAGCCTTTTTGTCGTGCATGAAGCAGGCATAATCATACCCTTTCAGGTACGGTGCCAGATCACACAGGAACGCTGCTACATCTCGGCCGCGATTTTCCACCGTCACAACAGTCACACTGTGCAGGGGCAATTCCGAAAAAGCCTTTTCAATCTGTGCTTTCTTTTCGTCACTGTTGGTCGAAATGTAAACATCCGTTTCCGGCGGCATGTTCCGTGCAAAGTCCATGCTCTGGGGCAGCATATCCATGAAATACAAATGCATGGCCAGTGCAATGCGGCGGGTCTTGCGCACATTCTGCGCACAGGCTGTATCCTGCAGGGTCGGCGGGATAAGCCGCGTCAGGCTCAGGTCACGGGTAAAGTCGAAGGGATGCATGGTGCGGATCATATTGGACCAGATCAGTTCCAGCGGATAGGAAGTGTGGTCCCGCAGATAAGCATACAGCTCCCGCACAGGTTCCCCGGCCGTATCATTGAGATAAGCCTCATATTCATGCATAAAGCTGCGGCGTTTGAACAGCGGACATTTCTTATCCCGCAGCAGCCGGGCCGGACACACAAGAAGCGGATAATCCGTAAAGTCCTTCAGGTCATCCGTCTTGACATACACGTCCCACTTGTAGCCCTTGTCCCCGAACATCTTGGTAAAGACCGCTTCATACCGCTGGACGGAATCGGTGTAGCCGTTGATCATCGGCATTTCGTCCCAGTACTTCTGCAGCTCCGCCGACTGAATGAATCTCTTGCGATACACAATAAAATGTGACTGGATGTGTACCGGCAGGAAATCGTAAATATGCTTGCCCTTGAATGGGTTTCCTTCCGCGCCATGGTGCAGACTCAGGCCCCAGAAATCCAGGTCCTGATTTTCAGCCATGGTATCAAACATTTCCTTCAGCGGACGGACAGGGCCCATCAGCGTGGAATTTGTCATGACAACCTCATCGAACTCGCTCAGACGCTGCCAGCCGTACTGATCCAGCGCTGTTTTATAGGCCCAGACATCCAGTCCCTTATTTTCGCGCACGATGATGTTATCGGTAAACCGGCCAAATGCCTTGCGTCCCTGCTCGCTGAGCTTGCCATTGCATACAACGACCAACTCGGTCAGGTTTTTGACGAGATCGTTCAGGTAGTAAACGATAAAGTCATCCACATACCCCTGCTTTTCAAAGAAAAAGAAAATTCCCAGTCGTTTCATGGAGTGTCCTTTCCGTATCCGGTCAATCGTTCAGGCCCGCATCTTTCATGATCTGCTCGATCTCGGTGGGGTCGCCCCAAACGCCGGGGCTGTCATACGGGCGGTCCGGGAACGCACCGTAATCCAGTTTGATCTTATAGTTCTTGTCTTTCAGGAACTGCTCAACCCGCTGTGCCAGAGAAATGGGCTTACCTGTGCAAACGTTGATGATCCCATCAAACTTGTCCTGCACACTGGCTGCCACAATCATCCGGGCCAGCTCGTCCACATCAATAAAGTCATACAGGTTTTTACCGCTGGTGAACGGGAAGGTCTTCTTGCCATCCAGTTCCGCCTGGGTGATCTTGGCAAAAATAGAGCTGCCGTGGGCTTCATCCCCCGTAATATAATACGCACGCAGCCAATGCAACCGACAACCGGTATCCGGCAGGGACAGCATCAGGCTCTGGCGCAGCGCATTCTTGGCGATTCCATACTGACTCTGCGGATTACAGGGGGTGTCAGCCTTGATAGGGCCCTCCCAATATCCGACTTCATGCATGGTTCCCATCACAGACAGCGAAGGCAAGCCCCCCGCCGCCATATTATTCAGGAACACCGTATGGCTGGAAAGGTCTTTCATATGGCTGGAGGCATTGTGGCGGAAACCGTCCCGCCAGGCCATGTGGATGCAGACATCCGGGCTGCCCAAAGCGCGATAAATGCCCTTGTCACCGCTGAACAGTGGGACATCACAGAATTCAGCCCGCTCGTCCCCGCCTTTAAATGCAAAATCGGCGGCAATGACCTGATATCCCATATCAAGGGCTGTTTTCACAACATGACGCCCGATATACCCGGCAGCGCCGGTCACAAGAATCTTTTTCATTTTAAAATTTTCTCCTCCTTGTTCGGAAGATGGGCATACAGCCCCTGTGTGTGGGTGGCATACAGAAGCAGTGCCACTGCCTGCTTTTTATTGTGCCGTGCCACGCGCAAAAAGTCAAGCGTATCCCGCGTTCCGTCAACATCGCGCACAGCATGGCGCAACGTCCGCCACGCACGGCGGCAGACCGCCGCAGATGCATGGCTGTCCCGCAGCTGATGCATCAGAAACGTTACGAATTCCGCTTTTCTCGCCGCCCAGACGCCGGGGACCTCCTCTTCCCGGCACCGGGCCCGCACTGCACCATACTCCGCCCGGACCCAGGCTGGAAGCGTCTGCCCCCGACTGACCACAGCGCGCACCGTTGCCGCTGAGGTACTGTCCGACCGTTCATAATGGCAATAAAAGGGAGTTGGTTCAAATGCCGCGCTGGGGTTTCTTGCATATACAGCCGCATTGAAAAGGAAGTCTTCCAAGCCATAGCGGCAGTGCTCATCAAAACGGATATCTTGCAGAAATTCCCGTCGATAGAAAGCATTCCACACAAATTGCGGGCCGGAATTTTTCAGGAACCGAAGGTATGCCTGACCGTCTTTTCCTCTTTCCAGGCGGCAGGCACTTCCCGGTTCATGAGGAAGCCTGACCATATACCCTGCCTGGGCTTCCCGCTGCAGTTCATATCCACCGCGGACAACATCTGCTCCCGTCTGCTCGATCATTTTTTTCGCTGTCTGTAATGCCGAAGGCAGATATCGGTCATCATCATCGCAGAAGCCAACATATTGGCCCCTTGCCTGTGCCAGACCGCTGTTGCGAGCCGAACAGATGCCGCCATTCTTTTGAAAAATGGTCCGTACCCGTGCATCCTGCTCCGCCAATTCGCGGCACAGTTCACTGCTTCCGTCGCGGGAGCCATCATCCACCAGCAGCAGTTCCAAATCCTGCACAGACTGCTTGAGGATGCTGTCCACCGCAGCCCGCAGTGTTTTGGTCGCATTATATACCGGGATAATGATGCTGAACAACGGTTGCTGCATCCATTTCACCTTCCATGTCCGCTTTTTAACACTTCATACAGTTTCGCATACGGAAGCGGCAGCCGGATGGCCTGCTTCAGAAAAGCATTCTTCCATCTTGCCTGCCGGAAATCCTGTGCAAAAGCCTTTGGCCGCTTCAAATACAGACGCAGGCTTTTCGGTGCTGCCAGTGCCCAGGTTCCACCGTCCTCCACTGTAATTGTACCAAGTTCTTGGATATCCTTCAAGGCAGGTCCCCGCACCAGATCAAGATAAGCACGCGTCACCATTTCTTCCGGCATCCGCAAGCCCCACCAGGCTCCCTTATGCCAGGAGCGGGCAAACTGCAGGGCCGCATGCTGTATGCGCACAATTCGTTCGTCGAACTGCGCCGTTTCCAGTACAGGGCTTACCCTTCCCTGCCGGTCTTTATATCCGCTGGTGGCTCCGCACGGTTCTGAAATCAGCCGTTCCAGCATTGGCTGCCCTACCCAATACCACAGCGGTGCAGGTTCGCCATGGAACAGAAATGCTCTGGCCCTTTCTGCCGGCAGGCATTGATGCAGCCGTGTATCACAGGCAAGGCAGGCCCCCTTCATTTCCGTTGCGCACAGGCATTCCAGAATCCGCTGGGTCGTGCCGCCGCTGCCGATATCCACCAACACAGGAGGCTCTTCGTGAATCCGGTTCTGGCCAAGGTACGCCCGGACCAGTTCGGATTGCTGCCGGACAGCAGCTCCCGCAGTTGTTTTGCTGAGCGCCGCAAGCCCCAGAAGCTTTTCCTTCACCGACGCAGAAAGCGGCCGCGTGCGAAGATCAACGGTCTGCCGCACATCGGTGCCATGCAGTGCTGCCGACATGTCAAAGCCGCAGTAATCCAGTACCTGGCCCACCGTCATGACCTGACGCGGCAAAGCATCTGCCAGCAAAGCAAGTCCCTCTTCATTCATGGGACGCTGCAGCAGAGCCGGACACAAACTGCGCCGGGAGACCTTGAGATAATCCGTTTCCTGCCCGTACAGTTCCCCATAAATCTGGCGGACCAGGTACATATCCCGTGCCAGAAACATCAGACGACTGCCCTTTTCCCCTGCATATGTCTCATGCAGCCAAACAGCAAACGCCGTAAGCAGCGGACCAATCAAGGAAAAGCCCAGAACATCCAGTCGGTTTTCCTCCGGCAGACGGTTGCGGATAAATGCCTGCAGTGCTCCTTCCTGAACATTGGCCGGTTTAGGATAATAAGGCAGCGATTCCGGTGCCGGAATCAAAAAGCCGCGGATACCGGCCAGAGCCGAACCTGCAATATCAACCCTGCGGTCATTGCCAACGAACAGGACCTGTGAAGGCGCCAGCTCCGTCTGCTCCAGGAATATGCGAAACAGCTTGCCGCTTCGCTTCTGGACCCCGTATGCAGACGAAACATAGACCCCGTCCAGAAAATCAAATCCGCAATGTTCCAGCAGCCGGGTCACCTGCTGTTCAGACAGGTACATATCCGAAATGGCATACAGTGCCTTTCCCTGTTCCCGCAATGTTTTTGCCACCTGCAGAAGAGCCCGGTTCGGCGCTGCTACACGCAGTTCCGCCTCAAACTCTTTCTGGGGATCAGCACCCTGCAGAGGAGGCTGTGCATAAATTTGTTCCAGGGTGACTTCCTGTCCCGGCGTGCGCGCCATCGCTTCCGCTTCCTGGCGCCTTTGGGCAAAGCCTTCTTCCGCCAGTCCGACTTCTTCCATTAAAAAAAACAAATCGGACGGAGCCGCTGTATCGCGGAACAAAAGTGTATCAAACACGTCGAAGGCCACCGCATCGTAGTTCTCAGCGGCTTTGATCAATTTTTGTTCCAACTGCTGCATCGTTCTCCGTCCTGCAAATTATTGTTCGATTGTTTGTACGGGCGGGTCAAATCGCACACCTGCAGCGAATCCCGTCCAGATGATTTTCAGCCTTTGCACGCGCTTACCTGTCTTACTGGCCAGAACCTGTGCGCTGTGCCACATAAACTTGGTAATTACCCACAGCCAGCCCACAAGACCTTCCCGTCGGTACAGGTACACATCGTTGCGATAAAAATAGCGGTACCTTTCCCACCGGGAAGGCACATCCGCCGCAATATTCACCACCGTTGCATTTTGCATGGCATGCACCACACGGCTGCCCGGCACGGTATAGCAGGGCATTTCCCGGGAAATACGGCGGGTATATTCCCAGTCATCCGACCAAATGAAGAATTCAGCAATGGGAAGGCCAAAACGGCGCACGGTTTCGGTGCGCAGAAACAGCGACACAAAGCTTGCCATCACACTGGGAATCAATTCCTGGGTATATCCGTCAATATCCTTGTAAGGCGTCTTCCGCTGCCGGTTCATCAGCTGATCCAGTCCTTCCGGCGACAATGCCCGGGAAGACAACCATCCGTACTTTCCATGGAGCTCCGCATCCTTCTGCAGAAGTGACTTCAACGCCTCAGGCTCAGGAATTGTGTCATCGTCCATAACCCAGATATACTCATACCCTGCCTGAGCAGCGGCGCGGATACCGTAGGAAAAGCCTCCCGCACCGCCCAGATTGCGTCCGGTATTGTTATAATGTACCCGGGGCAAAGCCAGGCTGCGGACTGCTGCTTCCGTTCCGTCAGTGCTGGCATTGTCAAACACCAACACATCCAGTTTTGGCTCCTGCTGGACGTCCAGCGCCTGCAGGCAGCGGCATAAAAGTTCCTTGCGGTTGTAGGTAACAACAACCGCCGCAATTTTTCCCTGCTGCATGGTCAATCCTTTTTCGGGAACAGCTTTCTCATCAGAAAAGCCGTACCCTTCCGCAGCCAACGCTGGCTCTCCATATGCAGGACTTCCAGTTCCTCATACGAAATATTGTTGGTAATCAGCCATGCATCCAACAGACGCTCACTGACAAATCCGAACACGCGCTTATCGTTGGTTGTATAGTTGGAAATATCCAATTCTTTTTCCAGTTCAAACAGGATATCAAACAGCCATGAACAGTAATGCCCCAGCAATTCCCGCTTCATGATGAACATATTGAAGTGGTGCCCATGCGTTTTGGACATATACAGGTCATAGGCAGGCAGATATTCCGGGCACTTGCGCGCAATGATGGAACGGGTCACTTCCAGATCCTGCTTATGGTGGGCATGAATATACTGCGTATAGTTGGTCTCAATATAATAATGCCGTTCCCGCGGCAAGATCACATTGGTTGTGGCCAGAATCGTATTCAGTTCTTCATGGCCGATGACCCTGCGTTTTTTGGAGGCAAACCGATTGTGACGGCTGGAGAAATATCTCCGGTAATGGACAATCCCGATGTAATCGGCATCCAGATTTTTCCACGCCCAATACAAACCGGTCAGTTCACAGAAATTCCAGTTTTTTTCCGAAATATTCTCGCCTGTATCATCCCCGATATACCCGATATCCGGATGGATGGCATGCCCCATCTGTACCGGAAGATACATGGGGTCATCCGGTATCCAGTACGGTTTATGCGTTGCTATGATAATCTTCGTTTCCAAAGTGTTCCCCGCTTACGGTATGCGCCTGCGTATGAACCGCGGCGTAATTTTATATCCTGCTCACGCCCAACAGGCGCACTGTAGCTATTTTTAATAAGTATACCGCGTTTTCCGCAGAAAGCAAGTTACAGATATGTAAAACGCCTTGCCGCAGAAGCTCGTCATGCATTGTCCGCAGCCTCTTCGGCTTCCAGTTTTTCCTGTTCTTCAGCCAATTTTTCCCACTCATCAAAAAGTTCCTGCTGATGGAATCTCGTATCATCCAGCTCATCACATTTGTCCCGCAGCAGAATATGGTCTTTCAAAACCTCCGGATCATTGATCTCATTTTCCAGTTCCACAATATGTGCACCAAGTTCTTCGATCTTGGTTTCCAGTTCCTTGATCCGGTTCCGCAGTTCCGCACGGCGACGACGCTGTTCCTTACCGTACCCGGCCCGCGTGGGACGGTCTTCCTTATTAGCGGGCTTGGTGGGTTCCGTACCGGAAGATGCAGCATGCAGAGCGGCAAAATCCCGGTACATAACAGCCTTTCCGTTTTCCAGATGCAGAATCGGGCATCCCAGTGTTTGCATCAGGTAACGGTCATGTGTAACCAGAAGCAGCGTACCTGTATAAGCCACCAACGCATTGGTCAGACTTTCCCGCATATAAATGTCCAGGTGGTTGGTAGGTTCGTCCAAAAACATCAGATTCGGACGTTCCAGTGCCAGCTCCGCAAAGCGAAGCCGTGCCAGTTCACCGCCGGACAGCGTTGCGCAGTCTTTGAAAACTTCTTCGCCACGATACCCGAACCGAGCCAGATGGCTGCGGACTTCCAGCTCGGTAAAGCGCGGGTACTGATTCCAGATAGCATCAATCACACGCCCGCCGCGCCGTGCCTGCTGCTGGGTAAAGATGCCGGCCTTGGCCCCGGAACCCAGACGCACCATGCCACCGGAGGGGCGGCGCTTGCCGTCCAGAACCTGCAGCAGTGTGGATTTGCCGGCACCGTTGGGGCCAGCGATTACGAGCTTATCTCCCCGATGCACCGTATAGTCAAACGGTTCCAGCAGCGTCCGTTCTCCGATGCGGATGGTCAGGCCCTTCAAAATCACCAGTTCATCGTAAGGTTCGATGTCATATTCAAACCGGAAATTAAGGTCTCGTCCCGGACGCTGCGGCGCATCCACAATTTCCAGCTTTTCCAACTGTTTCCGTCGGCTCTGGGCCATCTTTGTGGTAGACGCACGCACCAGATTTCGGTCAACATATTCCTGCAGTTTGGCTGCCTTTTCCACCGCAGCATCATGCATTTTTTGCTGCCGTTCATCCGCCGCTTCCCTCTGGGGAAGATAGGCGGAATAGTTGCCCTTGTATGTCAGGATGGTTTTTCCTGCCAGTTCCCAGATACGCGTACACACAGCATCCAGAAAATACCGGTCATGGCTGACAACCAGCACCGCGCCGCGGTAGGTCTTGAGGTAGTTTTCCAGCCATTCCATGGTTTCCAGGTCCAGATGGTTGGTCGGTTCATCCAGAATCAGGATATCAGGGCGCTCCAGAAGCAGCCGAGCCAGTCGCAGTCGCGTCTGTTCGCCGCCGGACAGAACCCCTGCCTTTTTCGACCAGGTATCGGCCGGAAAGCCCATACCGTTCAGGACTTTTTTGATTTGGGTATCCATGTTATAGGCATCCATGGCATCGATCACAGCGGTGCAATGGGTGATTTGTTCTTCCAGTTCCGGACCGTGGTCCTGGGCCAGCTTCTTCTGCAGCTGTTCCAGTTTTTCCATTGCCTGCAGAGCCGGCGTGAATGCCAGTTTCATCGTCTCATAGATGTCCTTTTCCGGTGAAAGATGCCCGGACTGCTCCAGGTACCCACAGGTCACCCCTGAAGCAAACGTAGCTTCACCTGTATCCGGCTGGCTTTCCTGGCAAAGGATGCGCAGTAAAGTGGTTTTGCCTGTTCCGTTGGCGCCAATGATTCCGATGCGGTCACCGCGTTCCACGCTTGCCGTAATACCAGCCAGAACCTCGTGCTCGCCAAAGCTCTTGCCAAGGTTCTGCAATTCAATCAGCATGATGATTTCAACCTTTCATCCTACGTTCTCATTGTTTTTAAGCAAATACACACCGAAAGATGCCGCTGCCCGGCAGAGCAGCGGCATCTGGTTTCTTTTACTGGTCATTCATATGGCGGCGGTTGCGCACACCCACATTTTCCAGTTCTTCCGGCTCCATCACGATCTGGTAAAGAGCTTCATACGAACCGATCGTATATTTCGGCTCGATTCCTGTCTGATTTTCGGCTCCTGTGAAGTTGACCCAGCAGGTATCCAGGCCGGCGTTTTTGCCGCCGCGGATATCGGCCAGAAGATCATCCCCCACTACAAGCACACGGGAACGATTGGTCACCCCAAGGTCACGAAGTGCCGCCTCATAAATTTTCGGGTTGGGTTTGGTGGCGCCGATTTTTTCCGAGATATAAACACCATCCATGAACTGTTCCAGACCGGATGCATCAATTCTGGATTTCTGGACTTTGTAAGCCCCATTGGAAACAATAGCCAGGGTAGCCACCTCGGCCAGTTCATTCAAGGCTGTCAGCGCACCGGGAATCAAATCCGCATGGGTTGCCAGCTGTTCCTCATAATAATCATTGATTTCCCGGCCTTTTCCGTTGTCAGGAAGGTCCATGGCTTTCAGATACTGGGCAAAGCGAATGGAAAACAATTTGTTTTTGGTCAGTTCTCCCTTCGCCAGTCGATCCCACAACTGACGGTTCACCTGATGGTATGTGTCCAGGGCCGCCTCGTCATGCGGCAGTTCGTAATGCATCAGCGTATCTGTCAGCGCCTGGCGTTCTGCCGCATCAAAATCCAGCAGCGTATTATCTGCATCCAACAATAAACATGTATAATAGGCCATAAATTGCTCCTGTTGATGTGCTCGTATAAGGTTTCCCGGCTTCTTTCACCTGCAACAGTTCAAGTTCGTTTTCCCTGTACAGCCCATCCGGTAATCAGTCATCATCCTTATCGCCTTTATTGTCCTTGTCTCCCTTATCGTCCGAAGCAGGAGTAGGCGTGGGGGTAGGTTTGGCTTCGGTAACCGTCAGTTTGAATTCTGCGGTCTTTCCATTATTGGTAGCACAAATCGTATACTCGCCAACTCCATTGGCCGTAAACTGAACGGAATTGCCGGTGGCAGACCAATCCGGCTTCTGCGGGCAGGACCAGGTAATGTCCCCGTTTTGATTTTCGACAGTGGCCGTAAAGGTAGTGGAACTGCCTGCCGATATGCTGGAAACACCAGTGATCGACACCTTGGTCGGTGCATCCGCCACGGTGACCGTCACTTCCTGAGAAGCGTATACACCATCAATTTCAACACCGGCCTTGATGGTATAGGTACCGGTAGCGGTCGGGGTGAAGGAGAAGCTGTACCCATTGCGCACCAGATCTCCGTTGACAGCCCACTGCACATTATCCGCACTGGCTGCCTCGTCGTTTACGATCAGCGTGGCATGGAAAGTAACACTTTCGCCCATATTCATGGTGCGGTTTCCTTCATCAATGGTCAGGGTAGCGGTGGTCTTCTGGTTAAACATAGCAGTGACAGAAATATCCTGGGTAACTTTCTTGACCCACTTGGTATTTTTGATGCCGTCGCTCCATCCAAAGAAGGTATACCCATCCGCCGGAACTGCCTCCACCGTTACGGTCTCTCCGTCTGCAACCTCAAATTCCAGCTTCGTAACGCCGGTCTTTCCGTTGCCATTGAGAGTACCCTTCCCATCCTCGATTTCAAACGTCACCTTATGAACAGACGGAGTTGCAGTCGGCGTTGCGGTCGGCGTGCCGCTGGCAGACTGCGAGGCCGACTCGGCACGGGTAGGGATATCATTGGTATCGGGGCGACGATCCTCTGTATCGTACGCGTGGGAAACCACATAATTGACCAGCTCTTTGGCCCCGGTGGTGGTATATGCCTTGCCGCTGATCATGCTGGTATCTGCATATCCGGTCTCGTCCTTCAAAACTTCCGAACTGTTCAGGAACTTATATCCGGCATCATTGCACATAACGGCCAGAGCCTGGTTGTACTGGTCAATCAGCAGCTGGTTGGCCGCCGCATCCTGGGAATCCTCCGTAACCGGCGGAATCGCATTCACGATAATATCACAGTAGGAATACGCGGTGGAGAACCCTTCCAGCATATGCTTATAATCCTGCACAAAAGCATCCGCCGTCAGTCCGGAGGACAGGTCATTTGAACCGAGCGTGACCACAATGCGGCGCGGTTTCATTTTTGCCAATGCCTGCGGAATCGTGTAGGAATTGGAGTCATCCGTAAAATAGATACAGTATTCCTGCAGCGCTTTGCTGACAGAAAGGCCTTCCTCACCCAAATACTGATTCAGCGAGATCTGCCCGGCGCTCTTCAAAGAGGCCGTATACTCATCGCCCACATAAATCACGCCGGAAGCATACGAAGAATCCGACGAAGAGCTTTCCTTCAGAACTGCATCCAGAGATGTATCCACCGGGTACAGGCTGCTGTCATAATCTCCCTTTTTGTTGCCGGCACCCAGCATTCCGGGCACGATCCAGGCACACACAAAAGTAATGATGACAGCCAGCACGCACAGCACCATCACAAGGCAGGCGCGACGCTGCATGGGGCTGAAAGACGCCCCCCGAAAACCGTTGCGGCTCATATCAAAAGATACCTCCGTTCTATGTTGCGGTGAAATCTCTGTTTTATATGTTCAAAATATACTTCGTCAGTTCCGTACAATCGGAGACCAGTGCCACCGGATGCCAGGCTTCCAGCTCTTCCCGACTGCCGTATCCATACAAGACGCCGACCGCTGGTATTCCACAGTCAGCCGCCCCCTGCATATCGTCTCTGCGATCTCCGACCATCAGGATTTTCCTGTTTTTCAGCCGGGAATCTGCCAGTACCGAACGAATGACAGCGGTTTTGGTATCCACCCTCTTGTCCATACTGGCCCCGCCGATATGATCGAAAAATCCCGCAATCCCCTGTTCATGCAAAATGGGAGTGACCACTTCGGTGGGTTTGGAAGTTGCCGTGGCAAGAAAGATCCCGGCATTGTGCAGGGCTTTGAGCATATCCACCACACCCGGAAACGGAGCACACATATGCATTCCCCGCTCCGCATACCGGACGCGGTAAAACTCTACCGCACGTTCCACGTCTTTTTCGTCAGCGAAATGCTCAGCAAAGCTCTGCCGCAGCGGCGGGCCCAGATATCGTCCCAGATCCATACCGGACGGATCCAGCCCCATAGCCCGAAAAGCATAAGAAAAAGTATCGATAATGCCCGGACGGGAGTGGAGCAGGGTGCCGTCCACGTCAAACAAAACAGCATCATATGCCGGCATCGATGTTTCCTCCTGGCCTGAGTATTCCGGTAGCTATACCACCGCACGCTAACAGTGAAGTATATTATAACACAAAATCCCTGTTTTGAAAATCACTTCCCATAAATTTGATATTCTTTTGTGAGAAATCTCTTACACATTAGAAAAACGCCGGTCGACAGCCGACGTTTTCAAAAAATATTCAGGAAAGGAGCATTCTGTCGTTGGCACCGTCTCCGCTGAGTTGCTCAAAGCGTGCCAGCAAATCCGAGACCTGAAGGGAAGCCTTTTCTTTCCCACGCACATCGTAGATAATGCGTCCTTCGTGCATCATAATCAGTCGATTACCATACTTGATGGCATCCCGCATATTATGGGTGATCATCAACGTTGTCAGATGGTTTTCCTGCACGATTTTCTCGGACAATTCCAGCACCTTGGCTGCCGTTTTGGGGTCCAGTGCTGCGGTGTGCTCATCCAGCAGAAGCAGCCGGGGATTTTTCAGTGTTGCCATCAGCAGTGTGATGGCCTGCCGCTGACCGCCCGACAGAAGCCCGACCTTACTGGTCATGCGGTCTTCCAATCCAAGCCCCAGTATTTTGAGGCGTTCCCGATAAACTTCCCGTTCCTGACGGGTGATTCCCGCTTTCAGTGTGCGTGCACTGCCGCGACGGGCCGCCAGAGCCAGGTTTTCCTCAATTTCCATCGTGCCGGCAGTTCCCATCATCGGGTCCTGAAAGACACGGCCGATATACCGGGCACGCTTGTGTTCCGGCAAACGTGTGATGTCCTTGCCGTCAATCAGAATTTTGCCCATATCAATGGGCCAGACACCGGCCACCGCATTCAGCATCGTCGATTTCCCGGCGCCGTTGCCACCGATGACCGTCACAAAATCGCCGTCTTCCAGCTTGAGTTCCAGGCCATTCAGTGCCACCTTTTCATTGACGGTGCCTGCATTGAAAGTTTTGTGCACATTTTTCAGTTCAAGCATTTCCGGCACCTCCTTTGGGCACTTTCACCCGGGTAAAGTATTTTGTTTTCCAGTACGGGATTGCCAGGAAGATAGCCACCACAATGGCGCTGAGCATTTTCAGAAGGTCCGTGTCGATCTTGAACCAGATACACACCTGCATGACCAGGTAATAGACGATACTGCCGATCACAACGCTGAGAAGTTTAAGCGCAAAGTTACGGAACACCTTGCTGAAAATGGTTTCGCCAATCACCACGGCCGCCAGACCAATGACAATGGCGCCGCGGCCCATGGATACATCGGCAAAGCCCTGATACTGGCACAACAGTGCACCGGAAAAAGCCACCAGGCCGTTGGAAAGCATCAGCCCCAGCACTGTGGTAAAGCTGGTGTTGATGCCCTGTGCCCGGGCCATGTTGCCGTTGCACCCGGTAGCGCGGATGGAGCATCCCAGCTCCGTACCGAAGAACCAGTACAGAATCGCAATCAGCAGCACAATGACGACTGCCACAATAACAATCGTATTCTGCCAGAATGGCACACCCTTGACATAACGGAGGGAAATCAGCAGGTCATATTTGTCCACGTTGATGGCCTGGTTTGCTTTGCCCATGACTTTCAGGTTTACCGTATACAGGGAAAGCTGGGTCAGGATACCGGCCAGGATGGCAGGGATTCCCATCAGCGTATGGAACAGACCAGTCACCAATCCAGCCAGAATCCCGGCGGCAAAAGCCAGGGCCATGGCCGCCCAGACATTCATGCCGGCCAGCATACACATAATGCAGACCGCACCGCCAAGACCCAATGTACCATCGACCGTCAGGTCAGCTACATCCAGCAGGCGGAAGGTAATGTATACGCCGATAGCCATAATTGCCCAGATAAGCCCCTGTGAAAAGGCGCCGGGCATAGCGTTGAACAGTGTTGTGATATCCACGGAAACAGTCCTCTCTTTGCGATGTCGAAACAGTCGGTTACAACGGCAAAAAGCCACGAAAAAACGGTGTTCCCATTTTCGTGGCTTTCTGCCCGAACCCTGTGCAGAACGCTTGGTATATTACTCTTCAATGGCGACGTAGTCATCCGGAATGGTGATGTCCAGAGCTTCCGCATTAGCCGGGTTGTACTTCTTGGTAAACTGCGGTGCATATTCGATGGGCATATCCTGAACCTTGCTTTCGCCAGTCAGGATCTTGACTGCCATCTTGCCGGTGGCCACCCCCAGATCATAGTAGCTGATGGACAAAGTGGCGACACCGCAGCCGGCGCAGATGCCTTCTTCACCGGCAACCACCGGAACCTTGCCATAGCAAATATTATTGATCAGTTCGGTGTTGTTGGCCGCTGTATTATCGGTAGGAACATAGATAACATCACTGGCATCGGCTGCGCTCTGGCAAACCGTGGACAAATCGTTGGAATCGCTGAAAGCATAGTACTCACAGGTATATCCCATTGCCTCCAGATCCGCTTTCACAGTGTCCACCTGATACTGGCTGTTTGCCTCAGCACTGCAGTACAAAAGCCCCACATTTTTGGCATCCGGGAAGAGTTCCTGGATCATGGCTGCCTGTTCATCCAGGGGAGCCAGATCACTGGTACCGGAAATGTTGGTACCAACCAGCCCGTCAAAATCATCAATTCCCAGCGCAACGCCGTATTCCGTAACGGAGGTGCCCAGGACCGGAATCGTATCGGTCCCCGCCTGCGCGGCCTGCAGAGCCGGTGTAGCGTTGGCCAGGATCAGGTCCACATCCGACGCCACAAAACCGGTGATGATCGTAGCGCAGGTATTGGTATCATTCTGTGCATTCTGCTCGTCAAACGTGACAGCGTCCTCACCCAAAGCTTCCACAATGGCATCCTTAAAGCCCTGGGTGGCCGCATCCAGAGCATCGTGCTGAACAAGCTGGCAGATGCCGATGGTATACTTGGCTCCTTCCGCAGCCGTCTCTCCGCTCTGAGTCGCTGCCGCGGAAGAGGAATTATCCGCCGTCTGGCTGCCGCCGGAAGTACAGCCCGCCATGGAGAAGACCATACACCCTGCCGTAATGAGGGAAATGATACGCTTTTTCATCTTGTTTCCTCCTGCCTTCCTCAACTGTCGCAAAGAGCACTTTCGCACAGCTCTTTTGCGATTTAATGCTTTAAAGTATATCACAGCTTTTTTCATCTGGCAATATACATTTTAACAAACAGGAGTTTTACATTTGCGTCAAATTTGGTTATTTTGCACACTTTTATGCAGTTATCCCCGCATCTTCTATGGTAAGACGGTGAATGCGGCAGGTTTACTCTTTTTCTGGTGTCGGCTGGTGCGTCAGCAATTTCCGGTATGTGGCGTCCATGCCAAGCGCTCCCAGCGGTGCCGTAATCAGG
>DXNX01000015.1:0-6931 GCA_019413245.1 Oscillospiraceae bacterium | reverse complement strand
CCAGCACCGCAACGGACAATACCATCTGTCCGCACGGCAGTCCCAAGGCCAGCGGCACGGAGCCGATTGCCGCCTGTACCGTTGCTTTCGGCATATAGGCGATCATGCAGAAAAGCCGTTCTTTCCGGTTCAGGCGGGTGCCCAGCATGCACAGGAACACACCGAACGCCCGGAACACCAGCGCTACGGCGATCATGACGATGGCTGCCAGACCCGCAGCTACCGTATACCGGATATCCACTGCAGCCCCCACCAGGACGAACAGGATAACTTCGGCTGCCAGCCAGAGTTTGCCGAATTTTTCCGAAAGGCGTTTGGAAACAAAAGAAGTGCTTTTCAGTTTGAGTACGCAGGCCATAGCTACGACCGCCAGAAGTCCGGACATGGGCACAATATTCTGCAACCAGGTTTCCATCGCCACAAGGAGGAACGAGATTCCCAATACGACAATGACTTTCATACTGTTGCGCACATAGTGACGATGGGCATAGGCGGTTTCAAAGAATGCACTGAGAGCGAACCCAACAACAGCGCCTACAAGGATTCCCAGTACAATGGACACCGGGATTTTGGCAAAGTCCTGCCAGTGGGCACTGCCTCCCTGGGCCATCCCCACAAAAGTAGAGAACAGGACGATCACATAGATATCGTCACAGGAAGCCCCCGCCATGATCATTTGCGGAATGCCCTTTTCTGTGCCCCAGTGCTGATCCATCAGCTGGACCATGCGCGGCACCACCACAGCCGGAGATACCGCCGCCAGCACCGCCCCCATGACTGCGGCTTCGATACGGTTTACCCCGAGAAAGGCCGGCGCAAAGAGAACAAAGGCCAGCAGCTCACAGCTGGCAGGCACACAGGACATCATGACGGCAGGGCGCCCAACCTTTTTCAGGTCGGACAGATTCAAGGAAAGTCCTGCCTTCAGCAAAATAATGATCAAAGCCATCTGCCGCAAGTCCGCAGACGCCTGCAGAATCAGCGGGTCCAGCAGATTCAGTGCATACGGCCCCAGTACAACGCCGGTCAGCAGCATTCCGATAATGCGGGGCAGGTGCAGGACACGGCACAGAGCTGCCGCGGACAATCCCACCAGAAAAATCAAAGCCAGAGACGTTAGCATGCTATTTCCTCCTCAAAAATACAAAAAACGGCCGACACCTTCTGCGTCCATATTGAGCACAGAAGTCATCAGCCGTTTCAGCGGTTCGGGATATCCCGGGGAGAACTTCATTCCCCTATTTGTTTGTTATTTGCACAGGATTCAGGCAAAGCGGGAAGCTTCCGCCCGCGCCATGCGCATGATGAAGTCTTCACGGGAAACGCTCGCGCGAAGTTCCTTCACCAGTTTTTGGTCAGACAAAAGATTGACCAGACGTGCCAGAATCAACAGATGATCCGCTTGTGCCTGCGGCGGCACAGCAATCATAAAGATCAGGTCCACAGGCTTGTTGTCCGGAGCGCCCCAATCCACGCCGCGGCGCAAGGTAAGCGCTGCCACACCGGGAGCTGCCACACCAGCATTACAGGCATGAGGAAGAGCCATGCCGTCCCCGATAGCCGTACTTCCGCCAGCAGCTTCCCGCTCACAGACTGCGTTGTAATAAGCCGTTCCGTTGGTGATCACACCGTTGGACTCCTGCAGTTCCACCAGGACCCCGAGGGCATCCGCCGCATCCTCCATATCGGCATGCAGCAGAACACTGTCCCGGTTCAAAAGATCGCTCACACGCATGGCGGTACGCCCCCTCTCAGGTTCAACCGTTCACCTTTTCAATCAGTTTGTACAGAAATTCGCCCACTGCTCCTTCGGTACAGGTGCAGATGGTCACTTCGTTGGCAGCCGCCTTCACCTCGGCCGGTGCATTGGCCACCGCCACTGAATAACCGGCCTGCTGCATCATTTCCAGGTCGTTGTAATAGTCACCGATGACCAGAGTGTTCTGGATCGGTTCGCCCAGCAGAGTACACATATCGCGCAGACCGGATGCCTTGCCGATACCGGCCGGCATAATCTCCAGGTAAATGCTGTTGGTAGCCAGGAAATAGTTTTCCCTCCCGTAATAGCGGGTCTTGGCATACTGACCCACTTTGCGGATCGTTTCCGGATCTGCCGCAAATACTGCTTTGATCCAACCGTCCGGCACGCTTTCAATGGGACACGCCACCCCGGACAGCTTCTCATCCACCTGGTGGGCATGGGTATATGTATTGGCCCGAATGACATACATTTCCCCGGCGCCAGCCATCACTTCCACACCGATCTGCGGGAATTTCTGCAGAATATCCAGAATAGCTGCGGTAGCCTGGGCACGCTCCAATGTGGCGTGACGCAGTACGCGGTTGGTCGTGAAATCATACAGCAAGGCTCCGTTGCAGGCAATAGCCGGCAGAGACAGACGAATATTGCCCAGTGCCGCACGGATGGATTCCGGCGGCCGGCCGGACGCCACAGTAAAGCGTCCGCCCATACGGATAAACAGCTGAATCACCGTGCGGTTGCACTCAGGAATGCCTTCCTTTGCAGTCAGCAACGTATTATCCATATCGCAAAAGACCAGATAGTCTTGCAGTTTCCGTTTCATCTGTGATGTTCCTTTCTCAGACGCATCAGATACTCTTGGAAATAGGACGGCAATTCGCTGTCAAAGCGGAGTGCCTCACCGGTGATGGGATGGACAAAGCCCAGTTCTTTGGCATGCAGGCACTGTCCGTTCAAAAATCGCAGGACCGCCCGCGGACCGTAGACAGGGTCTCCCGCCAAAGGATGCCCGATAGAGGCCATATGCACACGAATCTGATGAGTACGGCCGGTTTCCAGCTGACAGGCAATGTAGGTAAAATTCCCGAAGCGCTCCAGCACTTTCCAGTGTGTCCGGGCCGGCTTGGAATTGGTTTGTGTCACAGCCATCTTTTTGCGGTCCTTGGGGTCTCGGCCGATTGGTGCATCCACGGTGCCGGTGTCTTCTTTCAAATTGCCGTACACCACCGCATGATAGACACGGTGGATGTCATGTACCGCCATCTGTTCACTCAGTCCCTGATGTGTGGCATCATCTTTTGCCACCACCAGCAGGCCGCTGGTATCCTTATCGATACGATGAACGATGCCCGGCCGAATGGAACCCCCGATGCCGGACAGGCCACCCGCACAGTGATACAAAAGCGCATTGACCAATGTACCGTCGGGATTGCCCGGTGCCGGATGAACCACCATTCCCTTGGGTTTGTTTACCACAAGAAGATGTTCATCTTCATACACAATGTCCAAAGGAATCGGCTGCGGAAGTGCCTCGATAGGCTGTGGGTCCGGCAGTGTCACCTGAACCGTCTCCCCTGCCGTGACTTTATCTTTCTTGTTGACAGGATGACCGTCCCGCAGGACCATGCCCTGCTCCATCAAGGATTGCAGTGCACTGCGGGAGACTTCGGAACAACAGCCCGCCAGCCAGCGGTCCATGCGCAGGCCGGCATCCTGAGGGCCGGCAACAAATTCAAGCGTCTGCATTCTTCTGTTCGTCCTTTGCCGCCGGTTCGGAAGACGCCCGGTGTTCACGGTACATATCCAACAACAGCGAGAGAATCAAAAGCCCCACACCGGTGCAGACACAGATATCCGCAAAGTTGAAAACCGGAAAGTCAATAAACTGAAAATTCAGGTAATCCACCACGACACCGGTGCGCACACGGTCGATCAGGTTGCCCAGGCCTCCGCCCAGAACCAGCATCCAGACAACGCGGTCCAGCCACGACATGCGATGGACGATCAACGCAACTGCCACCACCAGCAAGACAACACTTGTCACGGCGATCAACAGCCAGCGGCGACCACTGAGCATGGAGAATGCCATCCCATCGTTCAGCACATACTGCAGATCAATGAAACCGGGAATCAGCGGCGCACTCCCCACCGGCATCAAATAGGCCGTCGCCCAGATTTTCAGGAGCTGATCCAGACCAGCCAGAGCCAGACCGCCGATCACAAAGAAAATGCCATACAGCATACATCAATACCTTTCGCGGAATTCCGCATTTGCCTGAGCCACAAAAGGCGGTGCTTTCCATCAGATGCAAAGCACCGCCCTTATGGCGTTTGTTCCTTGCCCGGGACATTTCCTGTTAAGGAAATGCTCAGGCGCGGTTCAGTACAGCTGCGCAGCGCGGGCACAGACCGTCCTCATTTACGGCATCATCGAACTTCCAGCAGCGCAGGCACTTGTTGCCGGTTGCATGTGCAGCGCTGACGCCCAGGCCTTCCACGGTGCCCTTGACGCCGCCTTCACCCTTTTCGAGCTTGACCTGAGACACGATCATCAGATCAGCCAGTTCATCCATGGGGATAACGTTGAGGAAGTCATACAGCTCATCGCTGCAGTACAGGGTCAGGGCTGCTTCCAGAGAAGAACCAATGACCTTGTCGGCACGAGCCTGTTCCAGAACCTTCTTGACGTCATCACGCACGGCCATGATGCGCTCCCACTTGCCAGTGAAAGCCTCATCGGCAACAGGCTTCGATTCCGGCATGCGCTCCAGCACAACATAGTCCTTCATACCGGGCATCTTCGGGATATAGCTCCAGATCTCCTGGCTGGTGAAGCACAGGATGGGGGCCAGCAGCTTGGTGAAATCAACCAGGATGCGGTACAGTGCCGTCTGGGCGCAGCGACGGGCATGGTCATCCGCGCAGTACAGGCGATCCTTGATCACGTCCATATAGAAATTGGACATGTCGATGACGCAGAAGTTATAGATGGCATGATAAGCACGGGAGAAATCGTACTCATCGTATGCAGCACGCATGGTGCGGGTCAGTTCAGCCACAGCTTCCAGAGCCCAGCGGTCGATCTCAAACAGCTGATCATCCGCCACCATATCCTGGTTGGGGTTGAAGTCGCCCAGGTTGCCCAGCATGAAACGGGCAGTGTTGCGCATCTTGCGGTACGCTTCAGACAGCTGCTTGAAGATTTCCTTGCCGGCGCGCACGTCCACGGTGTAATCGCTGGAAGCGACCCACAGACGGATGATATCAGCACCGTAATCACGGATGATCTCGGCGGGTTCCATGCCGTTGCCGGCGGACTTGTGCATCTGCTTGCCCTGGGCATCCACGACCCAGCCGTGGCACAGAACGCCCTTGTACGGGGCAATGCCTTCGGTGGCAACGCAAGTCAGCAGGCTGGACTGGAACCAGCCGCGGAACTGGTCGGCACCTTCCATATACAGGTCAACGGGCCAGCGCAGTTCGTTGCGCTCACGGCAGACGGCGCTCCAGGTGGAACCGGAGTCGAACCAAACGTCCATGATATCGTTGTCCTTCTCCCAATCAGAGGCACCGCACTCGCAGGTCTCGCCCTTGGGCATGATATCGTTGGCGTCGTACTTGTACCAGGCATCGCTGCCTTCCTTGCGGAACAGATCGGAAACCGCCTTGATGGAAGTTTCGGTGATGTGATACTTACCGCACTTCTTGCAGTAGAAAGCCGGGATGGGCACGCCCCACACACGCTGACGGGAAATGCACCAGTCGCTGCGGTCGCGGACCATGCCGGTCATGCGGTCATGGCCCCAGGCCGGCTGCCATTTCACATTGTCGATAGCCTTATAGACATCGTCCTTGAAGGCATCGATGGAGCAGAACCACTGCTCGGTAGCACGGAAGATGATGGGATGATGGCAGCGCCAGCAATGGGGATACTGGTGGACAATATGCTCCACGCCCATCAGATGGCCACTCTCGCGGATGTGCTCCAGAATGACCTTGTTGGCGGTCCAGACCTTCAGACCGGCAAACTCCTTGCCGGCTTCCTCGGTCAGGCAGCCTGCAGCGTCCACCGGCATCACGATGGGCAACTGAGGATAATGGCCCACGCAGGCGTCAAAGTCCTCGGCACCGTGGCCGGGAGCGGTATGAACGCAGCCGGTGCCGCTGTCCAGCGTGACATGGTTGCCCAGGATGACCAGGCCGATACGGTCCAGGAAGGGATGCTGGTATTCCATCATTTCCAGGTCGCGGCCGGGAATACGGACATCCAGAACGGTATAATCCTCGATGCCGCAAGCCTTCATGGTTGCTTCCACGCGCTCGGCAGCCATGATATGGTAATCTTCGCCGATCTTGACAAAGGTATACTCAATGTCGGGATGCAGGCAGGTCGCCACGTTGGCAGGCAGAGTCCAGGTAGTCGTCGTCCAGATCACGATCCAGGCCTTGTCCAGCGGGACACCGGCCTTGGCCAGAACGCCGTTAGGGTCCTTGGTCAGCTTGAAACGGACATACAGAGAATCGCACTCATCCTCGCCGTACTCGATTTCAGCTTCGGCCAGAGCGGTCTGGTCTTCCGGGCACCAGTAGACAACACGCTTGCCCTTGTAGATGTAGCCTTTCTGCGCCATCTTGCCGAAAATTTCAACCTGACGGGCTTCAAATTCCGGACGCAGAGTCAGGTACGGATTCTCAAAATCGCCCTGCACGCCCAGACGCTTGAACTGATTGTTCATCACATCGATGTGTTCGGTGGCGAATTCGCGGCAGATATGGCGCAGCTCCAACTTGGAAATACCGGCCTTCTTGTCACCCAGAGAGCCCAGGGCCTTCAGTTCGATGGGCAGACCATGAGTATCGTAACCGGGAACATACGGTGCACGGAAGCCTGCCATGTTCTTGTAGCGGATGATGATATCCTTGATGATCTTGTTGAGCGCGGTGCCCATATGAATGCTGCCGTTGGCATACGGAGGGCCATCGTGCAGGATGAAATCGGGGCATCCCTCATTGTTCTTGATCATCTGCTCGTAGACATGGTTTTTCTCCCAGTCTTCCAGCATCTTGGGTTCCTTTTTCGGCAGGCCGGCCCGCATCTCAAACGGGGTAGCCATCTTGTGGATGGTGTCGTTGTAATTTTGCGCCAAGGTCTCCAACTCCCTCTATATT
>DXNX01000149.1:665-6166 GCA_019413245.1 Oscillospiraceae bacterium | reverse complement strand
GCCATTTCAAATCATTTTCCTTGCTCAGGCCCCCCAGGGCCTGAGAAGGCCGTCGCGAGGTGGCCGCACTCCCCGGGTCCAGGGCCGCAGCCCTGGTCGGCGTCCACCGCCTCGAAACGGTGGCACTTTTTCGCTTCCTTTTTGGTGACAAAAAGGAAGGACCATCCGTCAGGCAGCCGCTTGCCCGGCAGCAACGCGGCAAACCAACCCCTCAGTCGGCCTATCGGCCGCCAGCTCCCCTTACACAGGGGAGCCTTGGAAGGCTTCGTCTAAGTTGACAACCCCTCGCCCCGGGTCGTACAATAAAACCAACCCATCACGCCGGGCAACCCCGGCTTATCAAAGGAGTGCCGCGCCATGCCGCATACCGAAAAAACACTCAGCAGCAAAGAAATCTTCAACGGCCACGTCATCCGGGTCACCCTGGACGAGGTGGAACTGGAAAACGGGGACAAGAGCAAGCGGGAGATCGTCCACCACCACGGCGGCGCCTGCGTGCTGGCCGTCACCGACGCCGACGAGGTGTACATGGTGCGCCAGTTCCGGTACGCTTTCGGGGAGGAGATCTGGGAGCTGCCTGCCGGCAAGCTGGAAAAGGACGAAGACCCCTTCGAGGCCGCCAAGCGGGAACTGGCCGAAGAATGCGGCGTCACCGCTGCCGATTACACCGACCTGGGCGTACTCTACCCCACCGTGGGCTATGACAGCGAAAAAATCTATATGTACGCCGCCCGGGGGCTTTCCACCACCCACCAGAATCTGGATCCGGACGAGTTCCTGGACGTGGTGAAGATGCCCTTCGCCAAAGCTCTGGACATGGTCCTGTCCGGAGAGATCAAGGACTCCAAGACCGTGGCTGCCCTGCTGAAATACGAAGTGCTGCGCAGACGGGGTGAACTGTGATGCCCGTTGTACGCCTGGCTCTGTGTGACCTGGCCGCCGACTGGGACAAACAGGACAACTACTTCACCCGGGCCCTCACCCGCCGCGGGTACACCATCGAATTTTGTAATTCCCCCGCCGATAAGCCGGACTTTGTCATTTGCGGTACCTTCGGCCACGAGGCCCTGGACTACGACTGCTGCCGCATCCAGTTTTCCGGGGAGGACAGCTGGCCGGACCTGAACCTGTACGATTACGCCATGGGCTTCCCGGACTTTGCCTTCGACGGACGGTATCTGCGCCTGCCGCTGTACGCCATGCGGGATACCTGGTCCCCTGCCCTGCACAAGCACGAACACCCGGACGAGTATTATCTCAGCCGTCCGGGCTTCTGCTGCTGCGTGGTCAGCAACGATTTCTCCGCCGAGCGCAATTCCTTTATGGAAACGCTGATGAACAAGGGCCTGCTGGACAGCGGCGGCGGCTACCGCAACAACGTGGGCGGGCCGGTTCCGGACAAGACGGCGTTCCAGCAAAATTACCGCTTCGCCCTGGCCTATGAGAACAGCGCCGACCCCGGCTACTGCACCGAGAAGATCGCTGACGCCTTTGCCGCCGGTGCGGTGCCGGTGTACTGGGGCGACCCCAACGTGAAAGGGGAATTCAACCCGGACGCCTTCCTCTGCGCCGCCGACTACCCCGACGAAAACGCCCTGATCGCCGCCATGCAGGCCCTGGCCGCGGACCAGGAGTCTTATCTCAGAATGTGCCGCGCCCCCATCCTGGCCCCGGACGGCTCCAGCCGGGCGGCGGCCTATGTGGACGATACCGCCTGCTTTGCCTTTCTGGACGGCATCTTCCGCCGCGGACCCCACCTGCGCCGCAACCGCAGCTGCTGGGGCAGCATCTACGAAAACGACCTGAAATATCATCTGCGCCTGGCCGAGGAAGCCGCCCACCCCAAGACCTTGCTTCAGCGGCTGCTGGGGCGCTGAACCCAAAGGAAACGACCATGGAAACATACACCCTCACCCCCATTGCCCACATCCGCACCCAGTTTGCGGACAAGTTCGGCATTCCCCGGCAGAGCGGCCTGGTGAACGACCTGCGGGCCACCATCGTCTTTACGGAAGACTTCCGCAACCCGGACGCCCTGCGCGGGCTGGAGGAATACAGCCATCTGTGGCTGATCTGGCAGTTCTCCACGGTGGTACAGGCGGGGGCCGACGGCAAAAACTGGCGTCCCACCGTCCGCCCACCCCGTCTGGGAGGAAACACCCGGATGGGTGTGTTCGCCACCCGCAGCCCCTTCCGGCCCAATGCCCTGGGGCTTTCCTGCGTGCAGCTGGCGGCGGTGCATCTGCATACCCCCGATGGCCCGGTGCTGGAAGTGGCGGGGGCGGACCTGCTGGACGGCACCCCCATTTACGACATCAAACCCTACCTGCCCTATGTGGACGCCCACCCGGAAGCCAAGTCCGGGTTTGCGGGCAAGGTGGAATCCCACGCCCTGACGGTGCAGGACCCGGACGGCCTGCTGCATGTCCTGGGTGAGCAGGATCGGGCGGGGCTGCTGGGTGTCTTGCAGAACGACCCCCGCCCCGGCTACCAGCACGACCCGGACCGGGTGTACGGCCTGCGGTTTGCGGGGTATGAGGTGAAGTTCACCGTCGACGGTGATATGGCTACCGTGGTTTCGGTTGGAAAAGAATAAAAAAATCACCCTGCGGTGGGGACTGGTTTCAAGTCCTGATACCGCAGGGTATTTCTTTTTTGGGGCAAGCGGGTGCTTGCGGGAGAGTTGTTCCTTTTTGGCGTCAAAAAGGAACCGAAAAACCGCCACCGTTTCGATGCGGTGGACGCCGACCAGGGCTGCGGCCCTGGACCCGGGGAGTGCGGCCACCCCTCCGGGACGGCCTTCTCAGGCCCTGGGGGGCCTGAGTAAGGAATGGATTTAAATGCCGCTTCCGGAAAGCCTCCCCTGTGTAAGGGGAGGTGCCGCGCAGCGGCGGAGGGGTTGGTAAGTCTACCTTACAACCCGTTACCGGGCAATTCCAGTACGTTACCAACCCCTCAGTCGGCCTTTGGCCGCCAGCTCCCCTTACACAGGGGAGCCTTTTTCTTACTCCTTCACAACCCCCAGCAATTCCTCAGCCTTGCTCACCTGCTCATCGGTAGGTACCGGCGTGCCGTCCAGGGTGTAGGGGATGCCCAGCTTCTCCCATTTGAACAGGCCCAGGGTGTGGTAGGGCAATACTTCCACCCGGCGCACCGTCTTCAGGCTCTTGATGAACTCTCCGGTGGCGGCCATGGCGGCTTCGTCGTCGGTCAGGCCGGGCACCAGCACATGCCGGATCCACATATCCTTGCCGTGGTCGGACAGCCACCGGGCCATTTCCAGGATGTTCTCGTTCCCGTGGCCGGTCAGGGCCTTGTGGCGGGCGCTGTCCCACTCCTTGATGTCCAGCATCACCAGGTCGGTATACTGCATCAGCTCCACAAACTTGGAGTAGAACGGTTCCTCGGTGGTGAAGGGCTGGCCGCAGGTGTCCAGGGTGGTGTGCACCCCCTTGGCTTTGGCCAGGCGGAACAGCTCGGTCAGAAACTCGATCTGCAGCAGGGGTTCTCCCCCGCTCACGGTCAGGCCGCCGTTGTTCTTCCAGTAGTTGCGGTAGCGGTAGGCCGCCGCAAAGGCTTCGGCCGGGGTCTGGGCGTTGTCCTTGCTGAAAGCCCAGGTCTCGGGGTTGTGGCAGTAGCGGCAGCGCATGCGGCACCCCTGCAAAAACAGGACGTACCGCACCCCCGGCCCGTCCACCAGGCCGAAGGTCTCCACCGAATTGATATAGCCCAAAGGCTCTTTGACAGCTTCCGACATGGATATACCTCCTTGGCGGCGCCCCGGGGACGCCGGAATTTTGGAAAATGGGATGATAAAACAACAAAGAAAAATGACAAAACAACAAATGCAGGTAGCATTTTGGGGCCGGGTATGGTACACTGTATTCCGGAACAGGGAGGTGCCTTGGATGGAAAACAACGGCGGAACGTCTGAAAACACAAACATCACCGAAGCCCTGCGGGACCTGCGCACCCGGCATGCCATCGGCTATGCCCACTGCGTGCGCGACACCCGCGTCTGGGTCGCCATGCGTCTGGTCACCGCTGTGATCACCGTGGTCATGCTGGCGGCGGGAATCTTCTCGGCCAGTGTGGTGGGCAGCCTGGTGTTGGGCCTTGTGGTGGCCCTGGGCATCAGCTACATGCTGCGCCGGGGCGTCCGGCTCCTGGCCTGGCTGGGCGTGGCGGGCGGTGCCGCCTCGCTGGTACTGTTTCTGATGAATATTGGCGCCTATGTGGCCACGGCCCAGCAGCATCCGCTGCTGTACCTGTACATCGGGGCCGCCGTGCTGGACGCTGCCGTTCAGTGCGCCGCCAACGGTGCCCTGCTGGCTGACAAGGCCTACGCTGCGTTTGCCCGGGATGTCAGCGAACTGTCCCGCGGCTGAAACCTGCCCCCCAAAAAAACCAAACACCCCCCGCAGCGCGCTGCGGGGGGTGCTTTCATATCAGGGGCACGCCGCGGGGCGCCTCAGGCTCACATCTTCTTGTGGCAGGTGCGGGCGATGACATCCAGCTGCTGTTCGCGGGTCAGGTCGATGAACTTGACCGCATAGCCGGACACGCGGATGGTGAAGTTGGCGTACTCTTCCTTCTCGGGATGCTCCATGGCGTCCAGCAGCTTTTCGGTGCCGAAGACGTTCACGTTCAGGTGATGGGCACCCTGGTCAAAGTAGCCGTCCAGCACCTGCACCAGGTTGTTGGTGCGCTCGGTCTCGGAATGGCCCAGGGCATCGGGGTTGATGGTCTGGGTGTTGGAGATGCCGTCCAGCGCCCAGTGATAGGGCAGCTTGGCCACCGAGTTCAGGGACGCCAGCAGACCGTGGGTCTCGGCGCCGTAGCTCGGGGTGGCACCCGGGGCGAAGGGGGTGTACTCCTTGCGGCCGTCGGGGGTGGCGCCGGTGGCCTTGCCGTACACCACGTTGGAGGTGATGGTCAGGATGGAGGTGGTAGCCTCGGAGTTGCGGTAGGTGTGGCGGCGCTTGATCTTCTCCAGGAAGCTCTTCAGCAGCCAGACAGCGATCTCGTCGGCGCGGTCGTCGTCGTTGCCGTACTTGGGAAAATCGCCCTCGGTCTCGTAGCCGATGACCAGACCGGATTCGTCGCGGACGGTCTTGACCTTGGCGTACTTGATGGCGGACAGGCTGTCCACCACATGGCTGAAGCCCGCAATGCCGGTGGCAAAGGTGCGGCGCACGTCGGTGTCGATGAGGGCCATCTCGGCGGCCTCATAGTAGTACTTGTCGTGCATGTACTGGATCAGGTTCAGCACGTTGACGTACAGGCCGGCCAGCCAGTCCATCATCACATCGTACTTCTTCATGACCTCGTCATAGTCCAGGTACTCGCTGGTGATGGGGGCATAAGCCGGGCCCACCTGGTCATGCAGCTTTTCGTCCACGCCGCCGTTGATGGCGTACAGCAGGCACTTGGCCAGGTTGGCACGGGCGCCGAAGAACTGCATCTCCTTGCCGGTCTGGGTGGCGGAAACGCAGCAGCAG
>DXNX01000149.1:0-655 GCA_019413245.1 Oscillospiraceae bacterium | reverse complement strand
GGGGTCGCCGCTGAACAGCTGGTTGTAGCTGGGGATGCGGGCGAACTTGACCATGCGGAACTTCATGACCAGATGGTCGATGAGCTCCTGGGCCTGGGTCTCGTTCAGGATGCCCTTGTCCAGATCGCGCTGGATGTAGATGTCCAGGAAGGTGGAGATGCGGCCCACGCTCATGGCAGCGCCGTTCTGGGTCTTGATGGCGGCCAGGTAGCCGAAGTACAGCCACTGGATGGCCTCCTTGGCGTCCTTGGCGGGGGCGGAGATGTCGTAGCCGTAGATGGCGGCCATCTCCTTCATGCCCTTCAGGGCGTTGATCTGCAGGGCAATCTCCTCGCGCAGGCGGATGACGTCATCGGTCATGGTGCCGTCACCGCAGTTAGCGAAATCCTCCTGCTTGGCGGCAATCAGATGGTCGATGCCGTACAGGGCCACGCGGCGGTAGTCGCCCACGATGCGGCCGCGGCCGTAGGTGTCGGGCAGACCGGTGATGATGTGGCTGTGACGGGCCTTCTTCATCTCGGGGGTGTAGGCGTCGAACACGGCCTGGTTGTGGGTGCGGGTATATTTGGTAAAGATCTCGTGCAGCTTCTCGCTGGGCTGATAGCCGTAGGTGGTGCAGGCCTGCTCCGCCATCTTGATGCCGCCGTAGGGCATG
>DXNX01000148.1 GCA_019413245.1 Oscillospiraceae bacterium | reverse complement strand
TTATATCTCATCAAGTTTCTTTTGTCAAGCACTTTTTTGAGATTTTTTTGAGCTGCGAAGCTCTTCCGAACTTCTTTTCTCAGCGCCCGCCGTCCCTCGCGAGACAGCTTAAATATAATACCATTCGTGCGGGCGTTTGTCAACACTTTTCTCGACATTTTTTTACAGGAATTTTCCCAATCCGTATTTTGTGCCTTACAGTGGAATAAAACACAAGTTTTGCCCAAACTCTTTCCGCTTGCGCTTTTGTGTGCCACGCCTTATACTAATATAGTATGATGAAATAACGGTGGTGGCGAACTATGATGAAGATCTATCAGACTGTGGACAAGCGCCTGGCGCGTACCGGAGAAATCGCAGATGGCACTTGGATCAGTCTGACCGCCCCTTCCCCGGAGGAAATCCGGCAGGTCGCCGCCACGCTGGATATTGAGCCTGCGGACTTGCAGGCCGCCCTGGACCCCGAAGAATCCGCCCGTGTTTCTCTGGAGGACGGTTATACCGTGATCATCGTAGACGTACCCGTTCAGGTGCCTGACAAGGGTGTGGGGGTATACACCACCATCCCACTGGGCATCCTGCTCACCCAGCAGACCATCACCACGGTCTGTGCGGTGGACTCTCAGGTATTGCAGGACTTTGCCGCCTGCCGGATACGGGAATTCAGCACCCGGAAGAAGATGCGCTTTGTCTATCAGATCATGAACCGGGCCGCCATGATGTACCAGCAGGAACTGCGCCTCATCGACCGCCGCCGGCAGGAGATCGAAAAGAACCTGTCCGGGACCATGCGAGACAGCGACCTCATCGAACTGCACGCGCTGGAATCCACCCTGGTCTACTTTGCCACCAGTCTGCGTGCCAACAGCACAGTGCTGGACCGGCTGACCCGGTACAAGCGGCTGGAGCAGTATCCCGACGACATGGAACTGCTGGATGACGTCATCGTGGAGATGCGCCAGGCCATTGAGATGACTACCATCTACCGCGACGATATCAAAGGTACCCGGGAACTGTTCAGCGCCGTGTTGGACAACCGCTTGAACAACGCCATGAAGTACCTGACTTCGGTCACCCTTATCATGGCTGTGCCCACCGTGGTATCCGGCCTGTACGGCATGAACGTCAACCTGGACGGCATGCCTTTTGCCGATGCCCCCTGGGGATTCGGGGTGGTATGTGCCTTCATCCTGGCCATCTGCGCCGGGGCGGCCTGGTTCCTGCACAAAAAGCATATGCTGTAACACACAGCGGCGTTTCGGCGCCGCTGTTTTTTGGTTCTTGCAGCCGAACGGCCGGTCAGCTATATTCTTTATATAGAAGGTGTAACATGGCGAGCCGAATGCCGTGTTATAAAACAGGAAGAGAAGTGAATGGAGGTGACGGCATGGAGGATTCCGCCATTGTCGCCTTATACTGGGCACGGGACGAACAGGCCTTGACCGAGACCGCCGCCAAGTTCGGAGCTTACTGCCGCAAAATCGCATTCAATCTGCTGGGCAGTACCTCCGACGCTGAGGAAGTGGAAAACGATACCTGGATGGCCGCCTGGAACAGCATGCCGGAGAACCGACCGGCCCGGCTGGCCCCGTACTTAGGGCGCATCACCCGCAACCTTGCCCTGGATCGCCGGGACAAAGCCCTGGCGCAGAAGCGGGGCGGCGGCCAGGCTGAAGTGGTGCTGGAAGAGCTGGAGGGCTGTCTGGCCAGCCCGGCCCGGGTAGAACATGCCGCAGAAGCCGCCGAAACAGCCCGGTTTATCAGCAGCTTTCTGCGCCGGCAGCCGGAACCCGCCCGGGGCATCTTTATCCGCCGGTACTGGTACTGTGATTCCACCGCCGATATTGCGGCACGATACGGCATACCGGAGGGTCGGGTGCGGGTGATTCTGCACCGAACCCGCAACAAGCTGAAGAAAGAACTATCCGAACAGGGGGTGAATGTATGAACGCACGGGATCTGTTCCAGGCCATCGGTGATATAGACGATGACCTGATCCTGGCAGCGGATGAGCTGCCCGCCCGGCCGAGGCGGAACTGGCGTCCGATTCTGTTCCGGGCTGTACCGCTGGCCGCCTGCCTCTGCCTGGTAGTGGGCACCGTATTATGGCGGCAGAACGCCATGAAAGGCGCTGCCGTGCCAGACACTGCCGCGGCGGCGGCTCCTGAGGCAGCCATGCAGGACTCCGCCAGCGGGTCTGTCCGCAACGACACGGCCGACGAAGAAACCGGCACTGCCCAGGCCAAGGCATATGACAGCCTGGCTTCCTTATATAATGAAGCAGGGGAAGGGCTTTCCGTTTTTCCTGCCGCCTTGGCGGACCAGCTGGACGCCGGCAGCGGACCGTACACGTTAAATACAAGCCCCCTGCCGGCGGACCGGACCCGGCTGCCGGACTGGACGCTGCCGGACACTGTGACCGTCTATCGCAGCATGGCGGCAGCCCGGGCCATTGACACCAGCGGCATGTACGGCCGGATGCGGTCGATGCTGCAGGCTTTGGATCTGGACACTGCCCTGGCGGACAGCGCCGTGTATACCGGTCTGACTCAGGAAGAAGCCGGCAAACAGGCGGCTGTTCTGCGGCAGAATGGCGGAAGCGAGCGCGACGAGCTGCAGTTCTGGGCCGACGTCGCCGGTCCGACCCTGGAAGTGAGCCCTTGTGAAGCATGGCCGGACGGTCTGACCCTGACAGCGGACAGCACCGGCACAGTCACCGCCCAGGTGCCGGGAACCGAGACTGATGCCACACAGCAGGCGGTCGACGAGGCCGCCCGGATGGTACAGGCAGATTGGCCCGGTGTGGCGGCACTGGCAGGGCAAACGCCTGTTACCGTGACCTACACCGGAACCGACGGCGGATGGCATGTACGATTTTATGACGATTCCGACACCGTGACCGGCAGTATTGAGGCCGGGGAGCTGAACAGCGTGGAAGTGGCCGCCGATGCGGCCGGCCGCCTGTGCCGGGTGGTGTGGCACAATGCCGACCTGACCCAGACCGTGGGCACTTATTCCACACTCACCCGGGCAGAGGCAGAAAACCTGCTGACCCAGAATCTGTTCCTCACCGACGGCGGCAGCCTGGACGGCGCGGGCGTGCTGGAAAACCTGGCATATGTGCATCTGCGTTACACCGAAAGCCGGGACAGTGCCTGGTATCTGCCCTACTGGTGTTTCACCGCCGACGAAGGCCCCGCCGATGGCACCGCACATACCTACTGTGAGTATCTGGTGCCTGCCATCAGCCTGCAGGACCTGAATGACCTGGCCGACGCCGACTGACCCTTTGCCTTTTGCCCCGTGCCCGGGCTTACCGGCCGCACGGGGTCTTTTTGTTTACAACTTTTTCACCTTTTGCCTGCCAAAAAATGCCTGTGCCCTTCGTAGTATAGAACAAGCGCGGAAAAAATCCGCGGCTGTGTTTTCTGCCGGGAAACAAATTGTAAAAAACCGCGTAACTTCAACGCTTTTGTTGTCAGATTTGCCAAAAACGTTCCGGACAGCCTTTTCAAAAGTTGGCTGGTTTCGCGCTTGTTTTCCCGTGCGGAGCGAAGTATAATGTGGTCTATCATCGGGATGTTCCCGATGCGAACAAAAGGAGCCTTTCTTATGCGCAGCTGGTGCAGAAACCATCCGGTCTGTTTCATGGCCGGGTATCTGGTATTCTATCTTGCGTTTTTCTTCTTGCTGGAGAAGACCGTGCAGGTCCCGGACCTGGTTCTCCATTGTGCCCTGGACGATCTGATTCCCTTCTGCAAATACGCCATCATTCCTTATTACTTATGGTTTGCCTGGATCCCCGGCACTCTCTTTTTCTTTCTTTTGAAAGGGACGCGCTGGGATTTCTGGCGGCTGTGTCTGCCGCTGTTCGTGGGCATGACCCTGGCGCTGCTGTTCTGCGCCGTGGTACCCAACGGCGTGTATCTGCGCCCGTCCCATGTGCCCGGCACCGATGTGTTTGCCCGGGCAGTGCGGGAGTTGTACCACACCGACACCGCCACCAACGTGTTCCCGTCCATTCATGTGCTCAATGCCGTGACCCTGGACCTGGCCTGGCAACGGTATGTGCGCCGGGGCAGCCGGAAACTGCAGCTGTTGGGCGGCGGGCTGTCCCATCTGCTGATGGCCGCCATTGTGGCTTCCACCATGCTGCTGAAACAGCACTCCGCCATGGACGCCATGGGTGGTATCCTGCTGGCTCTGCTGCTGGACCACATGGCCGATCATCTGACCGCCTGGTGGTATGCTCCCCACAGCGATCGTCTGCGCAAAATACTGGAGCGTGTATAAATTCTTCAGCCGGGCCAAGTGCCCGGCTGTTTTGTTGCCGCAGCCACTATTTTTTATGAGGCATTTTTGCTACAATGAGGGGTAGAGCCCAAATCCAGTCAACATGCTGAAGTTCAAACAATTTCAGGGAGGTTATAGATCATGCATAACATTCAGACCATTGCCCCGGACATCCTTTATGTGGGCGCCAGCGACCGCCGTCTGGCCAAATTTGAAAACCTGTTCCCCATTCCCCGCGGTGTTTCCTACAACTCCTATGTCATTCTGGACGAGAAGACCGCGCTGATGGACACCGCCGACGCTTCGGTGGGCGCCCAGTTCCTGGAGAATGTGGCCGCCGCGCTGAACGGCCGCGGTCTGGACTATCTGGTGGTGGATCACATGGAGCCCGACCACGCCGCCATGATCGAGGCCGTGCTGCTGCGCTGGCCCGGCGCCCAGATCGTCTGCAACGCCAAGACTGTGCCCATGCTGAAGGCGTTCTTCCCCGGTGACACCGCCGCCATTGACAGCGCCCTGCTGGTCAAGGAAGGCGACACCCTGGAGCTGGGCAAGCACAGCCTGAGCTTTGTCATGGCTCCCATGGTCCACTGGCCGGAAGTCATGATGGCTTTCGACACCGCCACCGGCACCCTGTTCAGCGCCGACGCTTTCGGCACCTTCGGTGCTCTGGGCGGCAGCCTGTTTGCCGATGAAGTGAACTTCGAGCGTGACTTTCTGGATGACGCCCGCCGCTACTATGCCAACATCGTGGGCAAGTACGGCGTGCAGGTGCAGAACGTGCTGAAGAAGGCCGGCGCCCTGCCCATCCAGACCATCGCCCCGCTGCATGGTCCCATCTGGCGCAAGGACCTGGCCTGGTTCCTGGGCAAGTATGACCTGTGGAGCCGCTGGGAAGCCGAGGAGAAGGCCGTTGTGGTGCTGTACGGCAGCCTGTACGGCAACACCGCTTCCGCTGCCGAGGCCGTGGCCGCCCAGGTGGGCGCCCGCGGCGTGGCCAACGTGAAGGTGTTGGACCTGTCCGTGGCCGATGTGAGCGAGGCCGTGGCCGAGTGCTGGCGCGCTTCCACCATCGTGCTGGCCAGCCCCACCTACAACGGCGGTCTGTATCCCCCGGTGGCCGCTCTGCTGGATGACCTGCAGGCCCTGGGTCTGCAGAACCGCACCTTCGCCCTCATCGAGAACGGCAGCTGGGCTCCCATGTCCGCCCGCCTGATGAGCGCCAAGCTGGAAGGCCTGAAGAACTGCACCGTGCTGGAAACCAAGCTGACCGTGCGCGGCGCCCTGAGCGCTGCCCAGGATGGCGACGTGGCCGCTCTGGCCGACGCCGTGGCCCAGACCGTGAAGGCCTGAGTTTTCCCCTGCGCCGCATCATAAGATAAAAAATGCCCCGTCCCGGAAGTTTCCGGGGCGGGGTTTTGCTTTATGTTGCAGCACTTACAGATGCAGGTCGGGGGCTTCGGGAGCTCTGGGCGTTTTCAGGTCAAAGGGGTCATTGTCCCCGGCCAGGCCGTCGGCCTGGAGCATCTTTTCCATCACATCGATGTCCGCCGAAAGGTCCAGCGCATCCGACTGGAACAGCTTGTCCAGCTGGTTTTCAAAAGCGGTGACCAGGGTGCCCATGGTCTGCTCGATGCGGCGCTTGGATTCCGAGATATTCTCACCCTCGATGCCCTGGGCGTCCATCTCCGCATAGGCTTCCAGCAGCTTGATGGAAGTGGGCAGGTAGTAGTCCAGGAATTTGCGCATCTGGGGCAGTTTTTCAGGGTCGGATTCCGCCTGGGCAAAGATTTTGGCGGTCACGGCCTCCAGCCGGGCAATGCGGTCACTCATCTCCTCATCGGGGATGGCGTCGTTCAGCTCACGCAGCCGTGCCAGGGTCTTGTCGTACTCGTTCTGGGGTGCGGCCGGGGC
>DXNX01000147.1 GCA_019413245.1 Oscillospiraceae bacterium | reverse complement strand
TCCCGTTGCCGGGTTGTGTTGGAAGGCTTCCAACCCCTCAGCCGGCCTTGCGGCCGCCAGCTCCCCTTACACAGGGGCGCCAATCTCTACTCCCGCGAAGCAAACGTCACCGGGAAATGGTTTTAAAAGTTTTTCCTTGCTCACCGGGCCCCAGCCCGGTGAGAAGGCCGTCCCGGAGGGGTGGCCGCATAACGGGTCCAGGGCGAAGCCCTGGTCGGCGTCCACCGCCTCGAAACGGTGGGACTTTTCGCTTCCTTTTGGTCACAAAAGGAAGGACTATCCGGCTGGCAGCCGCCTGCCAGGAAACAAGGAGCAAGAGAAAGTTCACAACCCCTCTGCCGCTGTGCGGCACCTCCCCTTACACAGGGGAGGCATAGGGGAAGATGACGGCGCCAGCTCCCCTTGCACAGGGGCGCCTTTCTCCGCTCACACAAACAGACTTTCCGCCAGCAGCAGCGCCAGCAACCCCACATTGCAGATGGTGAACCACAGAAAGTACTTCGGGCGCATCTCCGGGTATTGCTTGGCCACCAGTTTATAGGAGATCAGGCTGGCCATGGAGGCGATGAGGGTACCCAGGCCGCCCAGGTTGCAGCCCACGATGAGCTGGGGCCAGGCGCTGCTGTATCCCGAAAGGAGCAGCGCTGCCGGCACGTTGCTGATGACCTGGCTGGCCAGCACGGCCACCGCCACCTCGTGCCCGGCCAGGATACCGGACAGAAAGTTCTGGAAGCTCTCGATGCGGCCCATGTTGCCGATGAAGATAAAGAAGGCGATGAAAGTGCCCAGCAGGGAATAGTCGATTTTGGCCAGCAGCTTCCGGTCCCCGAGGATCAGCACCACCGCCGTGAGGGCCGCCACACCCAGGGGCGGCAGCACCTTGGCGATGCATCCCAGGCAGAGCAGCGCTCCCACGGCGCACAGGGCCATCTTGCGCCTGTCGCCCAGCTGGGTTTTGGGCAGATCGGCGTGCACCGGCACGCTGCGGGGCAAGACCCCCAGCACCGCAATGCACACCCCGGAAAGGGCCACATAAGGCAGCATCAGGGCGCAGAAAGCCCCGAAGCTCATCCCGGAACAGTTGTACAGGTACAGGTTCTGGGGGTTGCCCATGGGGGTGAGCATGCTGCCCAGGTTGGCCGCCGCCGTCTGCAAGACCACCGTGGGAATGACCAGCCGGTCCTGCCCGGCCATGTGCAGCACCGTCAGAGCAAAGGGCACAAAGGTGATGAGGGATACGTCATTGGTGATAAGCATGCTGAACACAAAGGGCAGAAACACCAGCACCAGCACCATCTGCCGGGTGGTGGCCATCCGCCGCAGCAAAGCCGCGCCCAGGGCGTCGAACAGTCCCAGCTGCTGCAGGCCCTTGGTCACGGCCATCAGGCTGAACAGCAAAGCCAGGGTGTCCCAGTCGATGTAGCCTGCCCAGGCCGCGTCCGGCGGCACCGCAATGGCCGAAAGCAGCGCCAGCACCACCGCCACGGTGAGGACCACTTCCCCTTTCAGAAACCGCCCGGCCTGCCGCAGCCAGCGCTGAATGCGTCCGTATATCGTCAATTCCACCAAAACATCCGCTCCATTTTCGTACAGAATCACGCCGGGGAGGCCCGGCGCGCGTCCTTTATTATAGCAACCCGCCCCGGCGGATGCAAGGCGCGGACCGGGCTTTTTTGGCGTGGGTGCGAATTTCCCGCCCCGCACAAACAAAAACCGGACGGCCCGCGGGGGCCGTCCGGCAATCAGTGTTGATGCAATTGGGGGACAGGGGTCATTCCTGAGAGGCGGATTCCGGGTCCAGCAGGGTCAGGCGCACTTCCTGCACCCGGCGGTGGGTGGTGCGGGTGACGATGCCCTCGTACTTGCCCCACCGGAAATGGTCGCCTACCTTTGGCAGACCGCCCAGCTTTTCCTGGACCAGACCGCTGATGGACACGGCCTTGCTCTGGTCCCGGATGTGCAGCTCCTCGGCCACATCATCCACACCGGCGTCGCCGGAGATCAGCCAGCTGCCGTTGCTCTGGGCGCGGACTTCCTCCACCACGTCGTCGTGTTCATCCCAGATCTCGCCCACCAGCTCTTCCAGAATGTCCTCCAGGGTGACGATGCCGGCGGTGCCGCCGTACTCATCCACCACAATGGCCATGTGATGCTTGCTTTCCCGCATGGTGCGCATCAGCTCGGAAATGCGGCTGCCGGAGGTGGTGTACAGGGCGGGGGCAATGAGCTTTTCCAGCTCGACATCGCCCCGGCGGGTGGCCACAAAGTAATCCTTCTCGTGCACCACGCCGATGATGTTGTCGATGGTCTCGTGGTACACCGGCAGGCGGGAATACCCGCTCTCGGCAAACTGCTCGGCCACTTCCTCCAGGTCGGCGTCGTCGGCCACAGCCACCACGTCCACACGGGGGATCAGCACGTCCTCCACTTCCACGTCGTCAAAGCTGATGGCACTGCGGATCAGTTCGCTCTCCCGGTCGGTGATCTCGCCGTCTTTCTCGGCTTCGCTCACCATGGTGACCAGTTCGCCTTCGGTCACGGTGTCGTGCTCGTCGGAATGGAACCGGCGGGCCAGAAAATCCTTCCACTTGCCGAAGATGAAGTTCAGCGGGGTGAACAGGGTGGTCAGGGCGCTGAGGATCGGGGAAAAGGAAACGGCAAGGGTCTCGGGCATTTCCTTGGCCAGACCCTTGGGGGTGATCTCACCAAAGATCAGCACAATGACGGTCAGGGCGACCGTGGAGGCGGTGGGGCCGTACACCGGGCCCAGCAGGTTGGTGAACAGCACCGTGCCCAGCGAAGCCGCTGCAATGTTCACGATGTTGTTGCCGATGAGGATGGTGCTGAGCAGCCGGTCGAACTTTTCCGCCAGGTTCAGGGCCTTGCCGGCGGGCTTGTCGCCCGCCTCGGCGCGGGAGCGCAGGCGGATCAGGTTCAGGGAAGAAAAGGCGGTCTCCGAAGCGGAGAAAAAGGCCGACATCGCCACCAGTGCAATGATCAGAATGATGGTGATAATACTGTCCTCGTCCATGGGGGGAAAGATCAACTCTACTTTCTGTATTGAATTTTTGCCGGCGCCGGTACGCAGGTACACAATGCCAGACTAAGTATCATTGTATCATATCCTGGAGGCAAACGCAATTGCCCCGCCCGGTCCCACCGGGATTTTACCGCTTTTTTACCTGGGCACCATATGGACAAAACGCCGCCCTCCCCAGGGAGGACGGCGTTGTTCCGTTTGGTTTTCAGCTTTCCGCAATGCCGAAGAAATACCGGTTCAGGCGGTACTTGTTGTCCTCGTACAGCCCCAGGTCCCGGTACAGGTCCTTATAATAGGTGAGCAGTTCCCACCGGGTGGTCAGCACCTTCACCGGGTTCAGGTTGTGGACCAGGCTTTCGGGGTTCTGCACATAGTTGTAGATGGGGGTGGACAGGGCATAGAACCGCTCGGCGTAGCGGATGAAGCTCAGGTTGAAGTAAAAATCCTCGCTGTAATCCAGCTCCTCGCTGCAGGCAATGTCCGCATGCTCCCGCACGATGTCCGCCCGGTAGAGCTTGTTCCACATGACGCCGTAGTAAAAACTGGCCGGCTCCTGCATGAGCCCGTAGGCAAACTGGGCCTTGCTCATGTAGCCTTCCATCAGGAAGCCGAAAGTCTGTACCCGGGTGAAGGGGTCAAAGGCCGGGTCCACCTCCTCCGGCATGGGCGGGGTGCGCTGGGCCCGCCGCTCCTTGGGCGGCTCCACCCGGTTGTAGTGGGCAATGACCATATCGGTGGCGTACTCCTCCGCCTTGGCCACCAGCAGCTCGGTGGCGTAGGGCTGCAGGGTGTCGTCGGCGTCCACGAACTGCAGGTATTTGCCCTTGGCCGCCCGCATGCCCAGATTCCGGGTGGCGGATACCCCGCTGTTGGCCTTGTCGATGAGGGTGATGCGGTCATCCACCTTGGCATACATGGCGCAGATGGGGCCGCTCACGTCGCTGCTGCCGTCATTGAGCAGCAAAATCTCCAGATTCTGGTACGTCTGGCGGCGGATGCTCTCCACACAGCGGGCAATGTGTTTTTTGGCGTTGTAGATCGGCACAATGACGCTGACCAGCGGCTGGTCTGGATTGGACATGGGAAGGCCCCCTTTTTCTTTTCTTATATATGGTACGTCTACCATACCACAAAACGACAGTCTGTACAATGGCATGGAAAAACAAACCGTGCTATACTGATACCAGAATTTTATGCAGGAGGGAACCCTTATGCCCGAACAGTTCACCGAAAAACTCCGCGCTCTGGAGGACAAACTCTACGCCTGCCAGTACGCCCAGGCCCTGATGGGCTATGACGAAGCCACCGCCGCCCCCGCCTGCAGCGAGGACGGCCGCGCCAAGGCCGCCGAGGTGCTGAGCCGGATTTCGTTTGATGCCCTGGTCAACCCGGACACCGAAGCCCTGCTGAAAGAGGCCGAGGCTGCCGACCTGGACGAGTTCACCGCCGCCGAGGTGCGGGAACTGCGCCGCCGGTACGACGAGATCGCCCGCATCCCGGCGGAGGAGTACGCCGCCTTCACCGGTCTGGTGCAGCAGGCGGTGCCCGCCTGGGGCCGGGCCAAGCGCTCCGACGATTTTGCCGCCTTTGCCCCCTATCTGGAAAAGATCGTGGAGGGCCGCCGCCGCCAGGCCGGATACTTTGCCCCGGACAAGGACCCCTACGAAGCCTGGCTGGACCGGTACGAGCGCGGCCTGACCATCGCCCAGTGCGATGAATTCTTTGATGCCCTGCGGGCGGAGATCCTGCCCCTGCTGAAAGAGATCCAGCAGCGGGGCAAGCCGGTACGCACCGACTTCCTGGACCGGGACTGGCCTCTGGACGGCCAGAAAGAGCTGGCCCGGCGGGTCATGGACCTGTGGGGGCTGGACCCCGACCACTGTGTGCTGGATGAGAGCGAACACCCCTTCACCGAGGGCTTCTGGCACGGGGATGTGCGCATCACCACCCACTACATGAAGCGGGACGTGCTGAGCAGTCTGTACAGCGTGGCCCACGAGGGCGGCCACGCCCTGTATGAGCTGCATGTGAACCCGGCCTGTGATTTCACTGTGTTGGGCGGCGGGGCCACCATGGGCCTGCACGAAAGCCAGAGCCGCCTGTTTGAGAACATGGTGGGCCGGTCCCGGGCGTTCATCCACTGGCTGTGGCCGGTGCTGCGGGAACTTTTCCCTGCCCAGACCGCCGACTTCACCGAGGAAGAACTCTACCGCGCCGCCAACCGGGCCGAGGCCAGCCTCATCCGCACCGAGGCCGATGAGCTGACCTACGCGCTGCACATCATGGTGCGGTACGAGCTGGAAAAGGCCCTGCTTCAGGGCACCCTGGCCGTACGGGACTTGCCCGAAGCCTGGAATGCCAAGTACAAGGAGTACCTGGGTGTGGAGGTGCCGGACAACGCCCGGGGCGTGCTGCAGGACATCCACTGGGCCGGGGGCGATATGGGCTACTTCCCCAGCTATGCGTTGGGCAGCGCCTACGCCGCCCAGGCCTGGGACGACATCACCGCCCAACTGGGGGACGGCGTGCTGGAAGCCCACATCGAAAAGGGCAACCTGAGCCCCCTGAAAGATGCCCTGCGCACCCGCCTGTGGCAGTACGGCAACAGCCGGGAGCCCGCGGACCTGGTGCGCAGCCTGTGCGGCGGGGAATTCAACGCGAAACATTATACGGACTATCTGCGCCGCAAATACACCGAATTGTATGCCCTGTGAGCCGAATTGACTGCATAAAAATACAGAATATTTCCCTATAAATGCAAATAGACCGCAAATATATGGAAATTTATACAAAAAAATCACCGCAAGTGGGGTCTGTTTGTGGGAATTTCCGCCTTGATTTTGGCAAAATGGCGTGTATAATAGAAACCATCAGATGAATAAATATTCAACGCACAGGTTGCGAATCAAGAGAAAGGGTGCTCCACCATGAAAAAGAACAAACAGGACATCAAGAAGGTCGTTCTTGCTTACTCCGGCGGTCTGGATACTTCCATCATCATCCCCTGGCTGAAGGAGAACTACAACAACTGTGAAGTCATCGCCGTTTCCGGCGACGTGGGCCAGGGCACCGAGCTGGACGGCCTGGAAGAAAAGGCCAAGAAGACCGGCGCTTCCAAGCTGTATGTGCTGGACCTGAAGAAGGATTACGTCGAAAACTACATCTGGCCCTGCCTGAAGGCCGGCGCCAAGTATGAGGACTACCTGCTGGGCACCT
>DXNX01000146.1 GCA_019413245.1 Oscillospiraceae bacterium | reverse complement strand
TCTGCCCGGGATTCTGTCCGTTGTTCTGGCCCAGCCCCTGGCGCAGGGAGGCCACAAAGGCCTCGTGCCGGCTGCGCTCATCGGAGGGGGGCGGGGCGGTTTTGGCGATGGTATTCTGTTCCTTGGGCGTATCTGCCCCGTTCTGGACCGTCGCAGAGTTCCGGGCAGTCGCCTGCTGTTTCTGGCGGGCGCAGTCGTGCTGCAGCAGCTTGACCGAATCCGCATTGAGTGCTGCTTTCTGCTGGGCGTCGGTGCCCCGCTTGACTTCCCCGGCGGCCAGTTCGCGGGTGGCCTGGGTCTGCCCGTTGGCTTTCTGGATGTGGTCCTGCTCCATGCCCTTCCACTTTTCGGGGTCGGCGGCCAGGTTGTCCTTGAGGTTGCTGAAATACCGGTCCCGCCGTGCCAGATAGTCGCTGTATTCGGGGCAGTTCTTGAACAGTTCGTGGTGGGAGGCCACGGCGGCAAAGCCCGCGTTGTTGGCGTGCGCTTCCAGGGACTGCATCTGATAATAGTTGTAGGCGTCCTGCCAGGCGGCATTCCGCTCGGCCTTGGAATCCGGCGGATCGCCGTACCCGGCGGAACTTTGCTCACAGGCATAGACGGCCAGATTCTCGGGGGTATCTCCGGTCCCGCGGCGCACGTTCATGTCGTCCACATAGTGCTGGGTCTCATGAACGACGCTGTCCAGGGCTTCAAAGGGATTGTCCAGATATTTGGGATTGGGGTTCAGCTCGATGCTGCGGCTGGAAGGGCTGTAAGCGCCCATGTCCGCCTCGGCCAGATTGCTGTTCAGCCGGACGCGGGTGGGGGGCAGGCCGTGGGCAGCCGCAAAGCGGTTGCTGGCTTCCTGCAGCAGAGCCTGCCGGTGATCGTTGTCGCAGCTTTTGGCGGTCCAGTTTTCGGGCAGGAAGCACCGGGCCAGCTGTTCATCACTGTAAGAGGCATAATCCGGCAGCTTCGGTTCTATCTTGACTGCTTCGGAACGGATCGGCTGCAGGTTTTCATCCAGGCCGGGAAATACGAACGGACCTTTGGCCGAAGGGGAAAAGGTGGGCATCGCCGTCGGCTTTTGTGCGCGGTGACCGAACAGATTGCCGAAAAAGGCCATCTCACATCACCTCGCTGACCATATGCGGGGCGGCGTCCCGGGCGGTCAGGAACCGCTGCTCTGCCTCCAGAACGGCGCGGTGGGGGTCCTGTTCCTCATACAGCCGCGCGAAGGCGGGCTGCAGCTGCCCGGCCAGAGCCAGGCCCTCCTCAAACCGGCCCAGCCGGCGCAGGGAGTCCAGGTAGGGCAGCATTTCGTCCGGTGTCAGCTTGCGGCCGGAAGCCAGCGTCATTTCCAGATACTGCCGGCGGTTCCGGTCGGCGTCGTCGGGCATGGCCTTGTCCTCACAGTACCACGCGGCCAGCAGATGCCACCGGGCGGCACGGGCCGTGTCGGTCCGGGCGGCCAGAAGCGCCGCCCCTTCCAGCTGCCGCAGCATCGGGTCGGTCTGGGCCGCATACCAGCGGGTGAAGTCCGCGCTGTGCACATAGGCGCGCACCGCATCGTCCACCGGGCGTTCCAGGTCGGCCGCCATATAGTGGCAGTGGGGACATTCGGTCACCGCCAGGCCCGGGTCGAATCCGGCAGGCTTGCCGTCCAGGCCATGGTCCGGCACATACCGGCTGACCGCCGTGAGATGATCGGAACTCTGCCCGCACACGGCGCAGCGGACGGAGGTTTCCAGAATACGGGACATGGGGAAGGCACCGCCTTTCAAAAGAGAGGGCCGCCGCAGCGGCCGGGAAATGGGTTCAGTCTTCTTTCCACTTTTCGATGGCAAAGTCGCCCAGCTTCTGAATGTCGGAGAGCAGGGCGCCGATCTCGTTGATGGCACGGTCGGTATCCTTGGCGGGCAGCACTTCGTTATAGCCCACATAGGCGGCGTTGATCATGGCGCCCAGGCCCGCAAAGCCGCCGGGTTCGCAGCGCAGATGGATGACGCCGCTGCCCATTTTGGAGCAGACCGCAAAATCCAGGTTGGGCTTGAAGGAGAACAGGAAGTTGCTGACCACCAGCTGGGCAAAGCAGAAAATGGCGGGGATGGTGAGCAGGGAGCCGAAGGCGGCGGCGATGCCCTGCGCGCGGATCAGTGCCGCAGCCGGTACCAGCATGAGGGGCAGCACCAGGGCCGCCAGGCTCAGCCGGGACAGATGGTGTTTGCCCAGCAGGAAGGTCAGCACGCAGCCGGCCAGGCCAAGCACATAGCTCACAAAGCCCAGAAAAGCCCCGGCGCTGTTGTCGACCATGGCCCGGGCGATGCCCTGACCGCACCAGAACAGGAAAATGCTGAGCAGCACCGACAGAAGCAGGTCCAGCGGGCTGAACCGGGTGTTCTTGTTGATCTGGAACCCGCTGAGTTCCGAGATGGAAAACTCCTGCTGCAGGATGGTGGGGCCGGTCAGGGAAGTGCCCTTGGCCCGGAAGATGATGCGCTTGTTGGTGACCTGCAGGCGGCCTTCGGCGCGCATGAACTTGATGCGGGAACGCAGGGTGCACAGGTCGTACTGACGGATGGGCTTTTCGCCGTCGTCAGGGCGGACATTGTCCGGGATGATCTTCATACCCCGCTCATAGCATTCTTTGGGGTCACGGACCTTCTCCTGCAGGCCGAAAAACTGTTCGGCAAAGGCGTGTCCGGACGAAATATCAAAATGGATGCCGGTCTTCTGGCAGCTGCAGCGCTCCCCTTCGGCGATCGGCTTGCCGCATCTTGTGCAATAAGGCATGATTGCTTACCTCCCATCAAAATCCGCTCACATACATGGAATCCAGCTTCCACTGGTCGTTCTCATAACGATAGGTCAACTCGGCACGGGTCTTGTCGGACCCGTCGGAGGCAGAGACCTCCCCGGTCCAGCTCTTGTACAGGCGGGTATAGTTGTACGGCAGGTCCATGGAACAGGTGTAGGTGATGTTGGCAGAGGTGGACTGGGTCTCGCTCTTGTTCACATGGTCGGTGATGCTGATGCTGTAATAGCCGGTGCCCTCCTGGGGATCGACCATGTACGAGCGCATCTGGTCGTAGGTATCCGGGGCGCTGCTCTCCTCAGTCAGGGCAATGTCGGCGGGGAATTCGCTGTATGTCAGGATGGAGGCGATCATCTCGTCCATCTGGGTGCAGGCGGTGGAGAACAGGGCGTCGGCGGTCTGCTCGTTGATGGTCATGGCATCGCAGGTGTAGGTCTCGCCCCGCTGGGGGATCACCAGGTCGGACAGGGGAATGAACAGATCGCCGGTCAGGTCCAGCTCATACGGCATGGTGAACACGGCGGGCAGGGTGTATACATCGCTGAAATTGCCCTGCATGGGGTCGCTCAGGGTCTGTCCGCCGAAGGTTACGCTGACGCCCCGGGGCACCGACACCGAATAGTCGGTGACCACAAAGTCCGGCAGGACCTTGTACGAGGCCATGCCCTGGGCTTCGATGACCGTGACCGACATGCTGTAAGGCGTATCATCGCCCCGCAGGTAGTAGCGGAAATCAAAGGTGTGCTCGATGCTGTCCTCCCCGCCGGACCCGGTGGATTCTTCCGACACGGTGTAGTTGTACAGGTCCTGGGCCGGGAAAGAATTGCTCCAGAAGGTGTCGAAGTCATCCTGGTCGGTGAAGGGCGAAGCCACGATGTCCAGGCAGGAGTACGCGGAGGAGGCATCTCCGTTCATGACGGCCTTGAAGTAGGTCACGGCCACGCTCTTGGGGGAAAACATGGCTTCCCAGGCGCCGGCAATGATCAGCACCACGACCACCGCGGCCACGACCCCCGCCACGGCCTTTTTGTGCCGCCGGCAGAAGCTCCCCGCGCCGTGTGCCAGGGCGCGGGCCGTATCGCGCAGCTGTTCGGCAGGGGATACATCCCCGAAGTTTTGGTTGTCGATCAGTTCCGCGCCGCAATACATGCAGAAACGATCGGCATCACTGTTTGGTTTGCCACAATTGGGACAATACATGTTCCAGACCTCCTTTTGCAAACGATACTCGTATTGTACATCATTTTCCTGCGAATCGCAACGCAGTTTCGGTGAATTTTGACAAAAAACAGGAATAAAGTGGTCGAAATTTCAGGCTTTTGGTCCGAAGGATGGTCCAAAAACCAAAACGGGGCACACGCAAAAGGGCACCCGCCCGGCACATGGCCGGGCGGGTGCCCAGAGGAAGGAGGAGAAAGGCAGGGACCCTGTGATGATTCATACAAGGCTTCTTTGCTGTTTGGAATTGTTGCAATACGGAAAAACAGAAGAAAATCCTGAACATTCCGCAAACATTTTTATGCCGCCAGCGAGAAGGTCAGCCGCACCGGGTTGTGGTCGCTGAAGGCAAACTGGGTGTCGATGTTTTCGGCGGTGGCCTGCACATTGTCGGACACCAGGAACCCGTCCACCACGGTGGTGTAGTTTACGCCGGGGGTGTAAGGAATGTCGGCACCCCGGCAGGTGGGCACCGTGAAGCCGTTGTCTGCCGCCACAAAGGCAAAGTGGTCGGGCAGGTCTTCGTCGTCCATGGTCTGCACCCAGCCCGGGAATGCCTGCTGGCTTTCAAAGGCGTGGGCGGTGCCGTACAGGGCATGGTTGAAGTCGCCGCCCACAATGACGTAGTTGCCCTGCTCGTACTCCGCCTCGATGACATCGCACAGCAGGTCCAGCTGCTGCGCCCGGATGGTGCCGCCCTCATCGTAGGCGGACATATGGCTGTGCACCACCACCAGCTGGCGGTCGGTGTTTTCCACCGGCAGGTACAGCACGGTGAAACAGCGGTCCAGGTCGGTGAATTTCATAAAGAAGTTGTCGTCAATGGGATAGCTGCGCCGCACCGCCTGGTCAACGCGGTAGCGGGACAAAGTCTGCAGCCCCGCCGTGGTGTCCCCGTGGGGGTCATTGAAGGGGTACAGCAAAAAGCCGCTGTGGAAGTTTTCTCCCCACACATGGCTGTGCTCCGGAAAGGCGTCCGCCGTCATCTGCCGCTGGTCTACCCGGTAGCTGCGGTGGGCGTTCTCGTCCACCTCCTGCAGCAGCATCAGGTCGGCATCCAGGGCGCGCAGGGTGTCCAGGGCGGTGTTGGTGTTGGCCAGCACCGCCTCCTTACTCCGGGCGCGGCCGTACAGCCCCTGGGTGGGGGTGCCGTCCGCCATCTCCCCGGTGTCCATGAAAAAGGAATAGTCCGGCCCGTAGGCGCCGAACCCCATATTGCAGCTCACGGCGGTGTAGGGGGTGTCCAGTGCCAGCAGGGATTCCTGCGGGCGGGCCACCTCCAGCACCGTTTCATCGGGAATGCGGTAATACTGCACCTGCAGATACCCCACATACCCCGCCAGCGCCAGCACTGCCAGCCCCAGCACCACACCCAGCGTCACCAGGACGCGCTTGACCGTTCGGTTCATACCGGACCTCCGTTTCTCCCATACCAAAAAAAGAGCAGCACACCCCCACCGGGTGAGTGCTGCTCTCTCTGTCTCGAACACTTTTCTTTATCATACCGGAAAAAACGTCCCGCCGCTATGCGCAGAACACCTAAAAAATCCGGTATTTCCTTGGGCGGTTCGCCGGGGTGACTCCGCGGTGAGCAGGCCGCCCGCACACGGCCCCGCCCCGGCATCTGTGCAGGACACCGGGGCGGGACCTTTGTATAGGATGGGAAAGAACGGAAATGGCAGGGAAATGGGCCGGGCTTATTGCCCCGGCACCTTGGGCAGCCGGGCAAAGCTGGCTTCCAGCTCGGCATCGGTGGGAATGGTGTCGGTCATCAGGCTGTTGTGGAACTTCTCATAGGCCACCATGTCGAAGTAGCCGGTGCCGGTCAGGCCGAACAGGATGGTCTTTTCCTCGCCGGTCTCCTTGCAGCGCAGGGCTTCGTCGATGGCCACCCGGATGGCGTGGCTGCTCTCCGGGGCGGGCAGGATGCCCTCCACCCGGGCAAACTCCTCCGCCGCCTCAAACACCTTGGTCTGCTCCACGGCCACCGCTTCCATCAGGCCGTCGTGGTACAGCTGGGACAGCACCGAGCTCATGCCGTGGTACCGCAGCCCGCCCGCATGGTTGGCCGAGGGGATGAAGTTGCTGCCCAGGGTGTACATCTTGGCCAGGGGACAGACCATGCCGGTATCGCAGAAATCGTAGGCGAACCGGCCCCGGGTAAAGCTGGGGCAGGAGGCCGGTTCCACCGCGATGAAGCGGTAATCCCGCTCGCCCCGCAGCTTCTGGCCCATGAAGGGGGAGATCAGACCGCCCAGGTTGCTGCCGCCGCCGGCGCAGCCGA
>DXNX01000145.1 GCA_019413245.1 Oscillospiraceae bacterium | reverse complement strand
GGGCGCTGCCGTACAGGGCGGACGCCTGGGCGGGGAAGTGCTGGCCAGCGGCGGCGAGAGCCTGCTGCTCATGGATGTGACCCCGCTGACCCTGTCCATTGAGACGGTGGGCGGTGTGGCTACCCATCTGATCGAGCGCAACTCCACCATTCCCACCCGCTTTTCCAAAATCTTCACCACGGCGGCGCCGTTCCAGTCCACCGTCGAGATCAAGGTGCTGCAGGGCGAGCGGGAATTCGCCCGGGATAACAAGCTGCTGGGCACCTTTACGCTCAAGGGCATCAAGCGTGCCTGGGCCGGTGTACCCCAGATCGAAGTCACCTTTGATATTGACGCCAATGGCATCGTGACGGTCAGCGCCAAGGACCTGGGCACCGGCAAACAGCAGAGCATCACCATCACTGGCACCTCCAACCTCAGTGAGGAGGAGATCCAGCGGGCCATGCGGGACGCTGCCATGTATGCCGGACAGGATAAGGAACGCAAATCTGCCATTGAAGCCCTGAATGCTGCCGAGAGCGCCCTGTATCGGGTGAATACGGCGCTGGGCAGCAAGGCGGGCAAATCTCTGGACCGGGAGACCAAGAACCGCATCAAGGAAGCGGAGAAGGCACTGGAAAAGCAGACCCGCCGCAAAAAGGCTGAGACCATGTCCCCGGAGGAAACCCAGGCTGTGGTCAATGCGCGGGAAAATCTGGAACAGGTTTCCGCGGTTCTGCTCACCGCATGGGAAGCCGAACAGAGAACGGCCAAGCAATAAAATACAGGATGACAAAAAAGGACTTCCTTCTATGGGAAGTCCTTTTTCTATGTTCAGGGTTCGGCAGATCCGGCAGCAGGGATAGGGAGAGCCATCACAGATAGCTGGGTTCCTCCCGGCGCTGACCGGCCAGTTCAGGGTGATCCAGTACAGCACCGGCGCCCAGAGCCACGCAATCCAGGGGGGCTTCGGCAATGTGGACCTCGATGCCGGTTTCATTCTGAATCAAGGTATCCAGCCCGTGGAGCAGGGCGCCGCCGCCGGAAAGCATGATGCCCCGGTCGATGATGTCGCTGGAAAGCTCGGGCGGCGTGCATTCCAGGGTATCCTTGATGGCGTCCACAATGCGCAGCAGACACTCGTTCATGGCCTCGCGCACTTCCTCGGAGCGGATCAGGATATCCTTGGGCAGGCCGTCCACCAGGTTGCGGCCCTTGATCTCCATGGAGGTTTCGGGGTCCTGGGGACAGGCAGAACCGATCTCCAGCTTGATCTGCTCGGCGGTGCGTTCGCCCACCAGCAGGTTGTATTTGCGCTTGATAAAGGCGATGATGCTCTGGTCCAGGGCGTCGCCGGCACAGCGCACGCTGCGGCTGGCCACAATGCCGGACAGGCTGATGACTGCCACTTCGGCGGTGCCGCCGCCGATGTCCACGATCATGCTGCCCACGGGGTCGGTGGTGGGCAGCCCGGCACCGATGGCGGCGGCCATGGGCTCTTCCATCACCATGACCTGGCGGGCTCCGGCACGCACGGCGGCCTGCCGCACCGCACGGCGTTCCACCTCGGTCACACCGGACGGCACGCAGATGACCACCCGGGGCTTGGCAAACAGGCTTTTGCCGCAGGCCTGCCGGATAAAGCTCTGCAGCATGGCGGCGGTGATGTCAAAATCCGCAATGACACCGTCCTTCAGCGGACGCACTGCTACAATGGAGCCGGGAGCGCGGCCGATGACGGCTTTGGCCTCGTGGCCGACGCTGCGCACCCGCAGTTCATCGGTGCGGGTATCCACCGCCACCACGCTGGGCTCGCGCATGATGATGCCGCGGCCCTTCATGTACACCAGGGTGTTGGCGGTGCCCAGGTCAATGCCGATATCTTTGGTAAACATGTTGTGCAATCCCTCACTGATGCTGTGAAAAAATCGGGTCAGAAAATTAGCCATCGTACTCTCCTTTGTGCCGGGTCCCCGGCACAAAAAACGGTCACAGTGCCATGAACTGGCTCAGCAGCTGTGCCGTTCGGTGGACGGGCAGACCCATAATGTTGTAATAACATCCCTCAATGCCGCTGCACCACAGCGCGGCGTGGCCCTGAATCGCATACGCACCGGCCTTGTCATAGGGCTCCGGCGTGCGCACATAGCGCAGCAGATCGTCCTCCGCGATAGGGGCAAAATGTACATGGGAAGTTTCCACGCAATAGGCGGCCTTACCGCCGCCGCATACACAGACCCCGGTATGGACCATGTGGGGACGGCCGGACAGTGCCCGCAGCATGCGTGCGGCGTCTGCCTCGTCACGGGGCTTGCCGAAAACCTCCCCGTCACATTCCACCACCGTGTCGCAGCCCAGGACCACATCGTCCGGGTGCTGAACGGCCACGGCGCGGGCTTTGGCCACAGCCAGAGCCTGGGCCAGATGGGCCGGGCAGTCGGCTGCGATCTTGCTTTCGTCCACATCGCTGGCGCAGACGGTAAAATTTTTGGTGATCAGGGCAAGCAGTTCACGGCGCCGCGGACTGCCGGATGCAAGGATCAAATACATGGGATGTTTCCTTTCGTTGGCTATTATATAGCGCTGCAATATAAAATCCTGACGAAATATAGGTCGGCGGAGAAAAAGACGGCGCTTCTCAGCCGCGTCCGGTGGAACCGAACCCGCCCTCGCCCCGGGCGGTATCCCCCAGGGTGTCGGCGGCTACAAAATCCGCCTGCCAGACGGGAGCAATACACAGCTGGGCCACCCGCTCACCGGGGGCGATGGTGTAGGCTTCGCTGCCCAGGTTCACCATGGGTACTTTCAGTTCGCCGCGGTAGTCGCTGTCCACCACACCGACGCCGTTGGCCATGCACAGGCCGTGCTTGATGGAAAGCCCGCTGCGGGCATAGACCAGTGCCACACACTCGGGGTCGGGCAGCTCAATGGCCAGCCCGGTGGGCACCAGCACCCGCTGCATGGGCTCCACGGTCAGGGGGGCATCCAGCAGGGCGCACAGATCGGCGGCCGCTGCACCGGCGGTGGCGTAGGCGGGAGCCTTGGCGGCGGAATTCAGCCGCTTGAATTTGACGGTCTTGCGTTCCATATTTTCTCCTTTGCGGTAAAGGTTCAACCTGTATAGTATAATCCGCGGGTGAACTCACTGTCAAATCCGCGGCCGGCCAGCAGCATCTCCAAAATCTGGTGTACCCGGTCGGGGGCTTCCAGGGTGAAGGCGGCTACTGCCGTATCGGTGGGCAGTTCACCCATCCGGTCGCCCATGTACAGCGGGACCGGATTGTAAACGGTGCGGATGCCCGCCATGCCGGGGGCGGAACACCGGACGGCGAAGTCCCGGCCCTTGCGGTCCCGCAGACTGCCGCTGTGGGAACAGCCCTTGCAGTCCCGCACGTTTTTCAGCGGGCAGGCCCGGGTCAGCATCAGCGGGATATGCCCGTAGCACAAAGCGGCGGTGGGCACACCGGGGTCGATCAGGCGCATGGCGGACAGGGGCGTTTCGGGATGCACCAGCATCCCCTGCAGACCCAGACCCCGCCAGCGGTCGGCCGCCATGGGGTTGGTCACGTTCAGACCCATACCGCCGTACCGGGGCAGGGAAGTGGCATACCGCAGATGGGCCGGATTGTTCAGTACCACGCCCTTGAAGTTCTGCCCTTCACAGGCAGCCAGGGCGGCTTTTACTGCCTCTTCTGCTGCCCCGAAGCATACCCGGGGCAGTTCCAGCAGGGTGCGGGAACGCAGCGTTTCGGGCAGCTGTGCGGCCTGCGCAACCGGCAATACCAGAAAGGCCAGCTTGTCCGTCAGGTCAGCCGGAATCTGGTCCGCACGCTCAAAACGGGCGGCTAACTTGGGCACTCCGGAACGGCGGAGCGTCCAGTCGGGCAGGGAACAGGGACGCACTTCTTTGGGGGCCGGGGCACTGCGGAATTCCAGCAGGCGCTCCAGCACATCCCGGCGCAGCTCGTTCCATTCGCTGCCAGGCAAAAAGGCGGTGTGTGCCTCTTCGGGCAGGCGGATGTCACCCACGCAGAACGGAGTGCCGCCGGTCTTGGAAAGGGCCCGGGCGATGGCTTCACTCTGGTCTTTCTGGGCGGGCTGCGGTGCGGTGCGGCTCACGGCCCGTGCCGTGCGGCCTTCCGGGTCGGTGACAGTCAGGGCAATGCCGTCGGGCAGTACTTCCACCCCGAATTGGACCGGAATGCGGGACAGCTCCCGCCGGAACAGTTCCCGGGCTTTGGGGGCTGCCGCACGGGTGGCATCGGCGTCCGCCTGGGTGCGCACACCGAACATGTTTTTATCGTTGTGATTGGTCAGATACCCGTCGGTAAAGCCGGAGCGGGAGAAAATGTCCCGCAGCAGGGCTTCATCGTAGGACTTGCCCTCCCGGGCGGCCCGGCAGGCGGTCACGGCAGCGGCGGCATACTCAGGGGTGCGCAGCCGGCCTTCGATCTTGACGCTGGCCACACCGGCGTCCATCAGGGCAGCCATGTGGGGCACCAGGTCCATGTCTTTCAGGCTCAGATGGCAGGCGGTGCCGGGCTGGCCGGGACGCAGGCCGGGAGTGGCGTCGAACGGCAGACGGCAGGGACCCGCGCAGGCGCCGCGGTTGCCGCTGCGCCCGCCCAGGAAGGCACTCATCATGCACTGGCCGCTCACCGCCATGCACATGGCACCGTGGATAAATACCTCCACCTCAATGGGGCTGGCCTTGACCACGGCCCGGATCTCCTCCAGGGACAGTTCCCGGGCCAGAATCACCCGGTCGTAGCCCATCTCGGCCATCTGGCGGGCCCCCTCGGGGGTGTGGATGCTCATCTGGGTGGAGGCATGCAGGTGCAGGCCGGGGGCAATGCTCTTGACAAGGGCAGCCACGGCCAGATCGTCCGCGATCACCGCGTCGGCACCGGCTTCGGCCACGGCGCGCACGGCGTCGGCCAGGCCGGCCAGCTCGTTGCCGAATACCAGGGTGTTCAGGGTCACATGGACCCGTACCCCGCGGGCATGACAAAAGCGCACGGCGTCGCAAAGTTCGTCCGGCGTAAAGTTGCCGGCACTGCGCCGTGCGTTATATCCCGTCAGCCCCAGATAAACAGCATCAGCGCCGCTGAACACAGCGGCGCTAAGCATCTGTGCATTTCCGGCCGGGGCCAGAATCTCCGGCCGCGGCGTTTTGATGGGCATGCTCATCCGTTCAGAGCCGTGTCGCGCAGGTTCAGGCGGCGGCGCAGGTCATCCACCTGCTTGCGCAGCGCGTCGTTCTCCCGGCGCAGTTCTTCGGCGGCCATCTTGGCGGAAGCGGCATCCTCCAGATAATTCTTGATCTGGCGGCGCATGTTGTCGGCACTGCCGCTGGCCTTTTCCAGCTCATCGCGGTAGCTCAGAGCGGTCATCACGGCGGCGGTGGTGATGGACACAGTGTTGGAAGAGGACATCAGCTCGTTCATGTCCAGATTCAGGCGGTCAGCCAGGTTCTGCATATAGTCCTCGCTCTCGGTGGTGGCGATGACATAGCTGGACCCGCAGATATTCAAACGTACTTTGGAAGTAGGCATACTGAAACTCCTTTGCTGCATAAAAATCTTTCTGGAAAATCAGACTCTACGCTATTGTTCACAGGTATACTATATTATAGTATAAAACAAGGCCGAGAAAAAGCCCTTTTGTGTAAAAATGCAAAATTCACGCGATGGGGGCAAAAACCCTTGCGAAAAGCGGAGAATTTTACTATAATGAAAATCAAGTGGTTTGCTGTACAAGTGCCAAACCTCTGATTCCGCCCCAAGTAGCCGCCCGCGGTCCGGCCGCTATGGCTGCCGCTGCCGGTTCGTCGAAAACGAAAAAATCTGTAAAAGGAGAGAGTCGTTTTGGTGAAATATACAGAAAAAGAGTTTGATAAGCTGCTCAAAGATACTCTTATGAGCGAATGCAATGTCACCCTCGATGTCGCCTCGGTAGATCAGATCTACCGCTGCATGGCCGCTATCGTTCGTCAGATCATGTCTGACCAGCAGAAGAAGTTCCAGGCCCGCACTCTGGGCGAAGGCAAAAAGCAGGTGTACTACCTCTGCATGGAATTCCTGATGGGCCGCAGCCTGCGCACCAGCCTGTTCAACCTGGGCCTGAACGAAGTTGCCGAAGCCGTGCTGGACAAGGCCGGTATCAAGATCGACAACATCTACAACCAGGAGCCCGACGCAGGTCTGGGCAACGGCGGTCTGGGCCGCCTGGCTGCCTGCTACCTGGACGGCATGGCCACCGACTGCATCCCCGGTACCGGCTACTCCATCCTGTACGAGTACGGCATCTTCAAGCAGAAGATCGTGGAC
>DXNX01000144.1:1380-6311 GCA_019413245.1 Oscillospiraceae bacterium | reverse complement strand
TCCTGCAGGAAGAGCTGGTTCCGGCCATGGGATGCACCGAACCTATTGCACTGGCATATGCGGCCGCACTGGCAAGGCGGGAACTAGGATGCATGCCGCAGATGGTGGCGGTGGCTGTCAGTGCCAACATCATCAAGAATGTCAAGAGCGTTGTGGTTCCGCATACCGGCGGTCTGCGCGGAATTCAGGCCGCGGTTGCAGCTGGTACGGTGGCCGGGGATGCAGACCGGGAGCTGGAGGTTCTGGCCGGCATTACAGAGGAACAGCAGGCGGATATTGCCGCCTGGCGCGACCACACCACCATCACCGTCACCCAGGCGGACAGCGGCTTCCTGCTGGACATCGACATTACGGTGGCAGGCGGCGGTCATACGGCGCGGGTGCGCCTGGTTGGTGGCCACACCAATGTGGTGCGTATTGAAAAAGACGGAAAAGTGAAGCTGGAACGTCCCTGCAATGAGGAACAGCCTGCCAAATCCACTGACCGCAGCCTTTTGAGCGTAGAGGATATCATCACGTTCGCGGACCAGCTGGACCCCGAGGATGTGCGGGAGGTACTGCAGCGGCAGATCGACTACAATACTGCCATTGCCGAGGAAGGTTTGCGCGGCAACTATGGCGCCAACATCGGCAGTATCCTTCTGCAGGCATACGGCAGCGGGGTGCACAACCGAGCCAAAGCCATGGCAGCTGCCGGTTCGGATGCACGAATGAATGGATGTGAACTGCCGGTGGTCATCAATTCGGGCAGCGGCAACCAGGGGCTGACGGCCTCGCTGCCGGTTATTGTGTATGCCAGACAGATGGAGGCGGACCAGGCACAGCTGTATCGCGCGCTGACGGTTTCCAACCTTGTGACCATCCACATCAAAACCGGCATCGGTAAACTCAGCGCTTTCTGTGGCGCTGTGGCGGCCGGTGTGGGGGCTGGTGCCGGTGTGTGCTACCTGCACGGTGGCCGGTATGATGAAATCTCCCATACCATCGTCAATGCCATTGCCGTGGATTCCGGTATCATCTGTGATGGTGCCAAGGCCAGCTGTGCGGCCAAAATTGCATCCGCAGTGGAAGCCGGATTGTTGGGCATGCAGATGCAGGCACACGGTACGCAGTTTTACAGTGGGGACGGCATCGTTACCAAGGGCGTGGAGAACAATATCCGCAACATTGGCGCGCTGGCCCGGGAAGGCATGCGGGAAACGGACAAAACGATTATCCGCATGATGACAGAGGGCTGTTGCTGAACTGTAAACCGCAGGTTGATACAGTGGGGCGAAAAGGATTCTTCCGTTCGCAAAGAGGTTCCGCTACAATAGAGTCAGTAAAGCCGTAAGGCTGACAGGGAGGCTTTAACAGTGGAATATCGCAGATTGCCCTACGGTAGTGAACAGGAAAGGTTTAGTGTGCTGGGGCTGGGAATGGGAGGCATCCAGAATGCACCTGCCGCAGAAATTGAGGCGGTGGTACGACGCGCCATAGAAAACGGTATCAACTATTTTGATTTGTGTGGTGGCGGGGTTGCCGTGTATGAACCTTTTGGAAAGGCAATTGCCGAACAGCGGGAACGTGTCTTTTTCCAGCTGCATTTTGGGGCTGTCTATAATAAGGAAGGGGAATACGGCTGGTCCAGGAATCTGGAAAAAATCCGCCAAACGTTTGAATGGGAAATGCGGACCATGAAAGCCGGATATGCGGATTTCGGGTTCCTGCACTGTGTGGACGAGGAGAAGGACCTGGAAGAACTTCTGGATGCCGGCGTCCTCGCCTATATCCAGGAGCTGAAGGAAAAAGGGCTGGTTCGCCATATCGGCTTTTCGTCCCATACCCCGGCGGTGGCCCAAAAAGCGTTGGATACAGGTTTGATGGATATGATGATGTTCTCCCTGAATCCGGCGTATGATCTGGAACAGGGGGACGAGTTGGGCATCGGATCGGTGCAGGAACGGTCCGCACTTCTGCGCCGCTGTCAAGCTATGGGAGTCGGTGTGTCGATAATGAAACCGTTCCACGGCGGCAAACTGCTGGATACCAGTACCTCTCCGTTTGGTACTGCCATGACACAGTATCAGTGCCTGCAATATGCCATGGACCGGCCGGGGGTGCTTACAGTGCTGCCGGGGGTACGCGGCATGCAGGACCTGGAGAAGTTGCTGGGGTTCCTGCAGGCGGACGCAAAGCAGCGGGATTATTCCATGATTGCCCGATTTACACCGAAGGATGTGTACGGTAGCTGTGTTTACTGCAACCATTGCCAACCATGCCCGGCGGGAATAGACATTGGTCTGGTGAACAAATACTACGACCTGGCCTGCGCTGGGGACCGGCTGGCTGCCGAGCATTATCGAAAACTGTCGGTCAAGGCGGACTCTTGCATCGGATGCGGACACTGTGACCGGCGCTGCCCTTTCCATGTGGCACAAAGCAGCCGTATGCAAACAATCGCGCGCTATTTCGGATAAGCAAAAAGCTCCCTCGCGTTTTTGACACGGCGGAGCTTTTTGCTTATTTTGTTTTGTCGTTGAAGTGATAGTAATAGTTGAACCAGGCACTCAAACCACACATGACGGCCATGGCAACCACGAAAAAGATGCTGATGAACGTTTCTTCCGGTGCCTGCCCGGGCGCAAAGAGCCAGCCGGAACAGGGAACCATGATCAGAACAAAGAAAATCAAGGAAGGCAGGGAACAGCGCAGGATGCGCAGCAGCTTGCGGCGGATGGGGGAAACAGATTGATCTGCCGCGCTGCTCCCGCACAGGCGGCATCGGATGATGGCCAGCGGTGCGCTGATATACCGGTATCCGATACGGCGGTAGATGCGCTGCGCTTCATATTCCGCACCGTCCAGAGTGAAACGGGGATACATACCTTCCCGGGTGATCACAATATCCTTGCCGGCAGCTCTGCTCCAGGCGAGCAGGGCATCGGTGAATTCCCGGGGATTGGTGACCGGACCGTCCGGAACAAAGGTGAATTCCTCTTCGTGCTGGGCGGCGGCCACACGCTTGTAATCGTCGACCCACCCGGCAAAAAAGCCTCCGGACTGGGGTATACTTTCCATCCTTGTCAGGCAGGCATCCACATCCAGCTGCCCGGCGTCCTTCCCGCTGGCTTTCAGATCCCGGCAAAATCGGATGGCTGCCTGCAATTTCTCCGTTTGCGCCTGCAGACGCTGCTCCTGATTTTGCAGAGCCTGGGGCAATGCTGCTGTCCCGTTCAGTACCGCGCGGATATCTTCCAGCGGCATATCCAGCATTCGCAGTATACGGATCAGCTTCAGAACGTGCAGGTCCTGGTCGGAGTATTCTCTGTAATCATTATCCGGATTGCGCTGCGGACACAGCAGACCCTCCCGCTCATAATACCGGATATTCTGGGGGGATACGCCGCTGCGCTGCGAGGCCTGTTTGATGTTCATCAAAGTGGATCACCGTCCTTTCTAAGGGCAGTGTAAACCATAAAGTTGGTATAAGGTCAAGCCATATGGGCCAGTTTTTTGAAAAAATCCGGAAATCACAGGAAAAGTTCGTTTTCTTTCCGGTCCGAACACAGCTTGGCCAACTTCTGCTCGGTGGCAGCTACCTTTTCCGGCTCGGCATGCCGTCCGTGGGTGGGACAAACCACAACACAACGCATACAGCTGATGCACAGGTCTGCATTTACTTCAGCGGGGTCCTGTACAGAGATGACGCCGGTGGGACACAGAGCAGCGCAGGTGCCGCAGCCGGTGCAGGTGTCATCGGGCCGCGGAATCATGCCCACGCCGCCGAAAGCACGGTAAGGGCGGTTGCCCGGTACCGTGAGTTCGGCGGGCAGAGTGTTGTTCTGGATGGCGGCGAAGATCCGGCCACCGTACCGGGTCAGTTCCTGGGTGTCTGCTTCGTCCGGGCGCCCGGTGGCATAGCAGCGGGCGATGGAGTGCTCAGTTACGGCGGCCACAGCGGCTGCGCAGCGGAACCCGGCTTTTTCTGCCAGGTCTTTCATTTCAATAAGGGTATCGTCGAAGGCACGGTTGCCGTACGCCACCAGCAGGATGGCCAGCGCACCGCCGCCCTGCACCGCTGCCATCCGCTGGGCAGCCGGGCCGGGAACACGCCCGCCGAAGCTGGGCACCGAGAACACGCAGATGTCCTGCGGAGTAAAGCGAAGGGATGCAAAGTCAAATTTGGCATCACTGAGGTCGATGGAGTGGACCGGCATCGGGAATCCGGCACACAGAGCTTCGGCGGCTTTTTGGGTGCCGCCGGTAGGGCTGAAAACGAGAGAGTACAGATTCATGGCAAAGGCCTCCTTGTTTGGTGCTCCCATTATAGCACCGGCAGAAGGCTTCGCCAAGGAGGAGGAAAACACAAAAAAATCCTTCGGAATATATCTTGTACTTTTTTAGGCCGTGCGATATACTATTATGGTATATCTGGGCGTATGCCCTTTTGAACTTATATGCAATGGCAGGAGATCAAACTTGGAAAAACTGACCTACAAACATGACGCACAGGCAGCGGCCGTGATTGCGTCGGTATACAGGGATGCACCGCCTCTGGCGTATGTGCACAGCTACGGCTGCCAGCAGAATGTCAACGACGGCGAAAAGATCCGCGGCGTTCTGATGGACATGGGCTTTGGCATGTGCGAAAACGTGGAGCAGGCCGATCTGATTCTGTTCAACACCTGCGCGGTCCGTGAGCACGCGGAACAGCGGGTGTTCGGCAACGTGGGCGCCCTGAAAAAACTGAAAGAAAAGAACCCGAAGCTGGTGATTGGCGTCTGCGGCTGCATGGCGCAGCAGCAGCACATCGTGGATAAGCTGCGCAAGAGCTACCCGTATGTGGATCTGGTGTTCGGCGTTGACGGTATTGACCGCCTGCCTGCTATGCTGGCAGAGCGCTTCCGCCGCGGAAAACGCTATCTGGAAGACCCCAAGACCCGCAATGC
>DXNX01000144.1:288-1370 GCA_019413245.1 Oscillospiraceae bacterium | reverse complement strand
GTGGTGGAAGATCTGCCCATCCGGCGGGATTCCGGCTTCCGCGCGTGGCTGCCCATCATGTACGGGTGCGATAACTTTTGCACCTACTGCATCGTGCCGTATGTGCGTGGGCGGGAACGCAGCCGGGAACCCGAGGATATTCTGGCGGAATTCAAGCAGCTGATCGGGCAGGGGTACAAGGAAATCACCCTGCTGGGCCAGAATGTGAACAGCTATGGCAAGGGGCTGGCCAATCCCATCGACTTTGCCGACCTGCTCAATCTTCTGTGCGAAGTGCCGGGTGATTACCAGATCCGCTTTATGACCAGCCATCCCAAGGATGCCAGTCGCAAGCTGATCGATACCATCGCCGCGCAGCCCCATCTGTGCAAACACATCCATCTTCCGGTGCAGTCGGGCAGCGACCGAATCCTGAAGCAGATGAACCGCCATTATACGGTGGAGCAGTACCGCGCCCTGATCGATTACGCCCGGGAAAAAATTCCCGGCGTGACCTTCTCCAGCGATATTATTGTGGGATTTCCCGGTGAAACGGAGGAAGATTTCCAGAAGACGCTGGAACTGGTGGAAGCTGTGGGGTATATGCAGCTGTTTACCTTTATTTATTCCAAGCGGGAAGGGACTCCGGCTGCCAAGATGGAAGACCCCGTCACCCATGCCGAAAAAGCCGAGCGCATGGACCGGCTGCTGCGTACCCAGGACCGTATTGCCTTCGCGGCGGTTTCTCAGCTGGTAGGCCAGACCGTGCGGGTGCTGGTGGAAGGTTCCGGACGCCTGGACGGTACCCTGAACGGACGCCTGGACAACAACCTGGTGGTGGAATTCGCCGGGGATGAGGCCCTGATCGGGCAGTATGCACAGGTGCATCTGACCGGGTCCCGTGCAGCGCTGCTGCTGGGTGAGCTGGTCACTGAATAACCACCCTTTCCCAAGGTATACTGCGTAGGATTTGAAAATCAAACACAATTACACATTTAAAGGAGAATATTACTATGGATTGCATCGATCTCTTCAAGAAGGCCGCTATGGCTCTGCAGACCGACCCCCGCTACCTGGAACTGGACGCTGCCCGCCGGGAAAAC
>DXNX01000144.1:0-278 GCA_019413245.1 Oscillospiraceae bacterium | reverse complement strand
ACGACATGGACCAGGAACTGCAGAACATGATCGGCGAGTTCAATCTGGCGCGTCTGGACCTGAACAATGAAACTTCCAAGACTGCGCCGGACCATGAGCGTGTGGCCGATCTGAACAAACGGGTCAATGACCTGTACAGCCAGATCATGGCCAGCGAGGGCATGGTGCGCTACAACGCTGCCAAATCCGAGTGCGAGGCTCTGGTCAGCCATATCGACGCCATCATCAACACTGCTATGAACGGCGGCGACCCCATGACCGTCAACCCGCCCGAAGGC
>DXNX01000143.1 GCA_019413245.1 Oscillospiraceae bacterium | reverse complement strand
GGCTTCGGCAGGGGCTTCCTCGGAAATGTCCGCCTCCTCCGTTTCCGCCTGCTCGGCGGCCTTGTCCAGGTCCCGCAGCATCAAGGCGGTGTAGACGGTGCATCCGGCGTTGAGTGCGCCCTCAATCACCAGCAGCAGGCCGGACAGCCAGATGAAATCCACCGGCCAGTTGGTGAAGGGCTGCATGATGAGCAGGATGCCCGCAATGCCGGTCACAAAGCCCAGCAGCATGAGCACCCACCAGCGCTGGCCCTTGCGGCGCACCAGCTGCCAGGCGCTCTGTTCCCGGGCGCCGCCGTCCACCAGGAGAAAGACGCCGAACACCACCGGCAGCACCCACTCCACAAAATCGGGGCGCAGCAGGGCAAACAGGCCCAGGGCCAGGGTCACCACGCCGCCCGCCAGGGTGAACGCGGCGGCTACGCCCTTTTCCTTGTTGCGGGAATACCGCCACAGGCTGCGGGCACCGGTCAGGGCGATGAGGGCGCCGAAAGCGGCGCACACCCAGGGCAGGCTGGCGGCGGGGGCGGCCAGCAGGGCCAGGCCCAGGACAAAATACAGCACGCTGAGCACCAGCATGCCGGTACGAAGATTGCGAAGCATGGAAAAGACCTCCTTGCGGGAATTACGCCTCCGCAGCGGCGGTGCGCATGGGGCGGATGATCTTGTTGTAGCACACCCGCTGGAAAATCACGCACAGGATAAAGGCGACCACTTCCGCGATGGGGAAGGACCACCAGACCAGCTCCAGCCGGCCGGCCAGGCTCAGCAGCCAGCCCGTGGGCAGCAGCACCACCAGCTGGCGGATGACCGACACCCACAAGGCCAGCACGCCGTGCCCCAGGGCCTGGAAGTAGGCGGAGGAGATGACGTTGAAACCGGCCAGCAGGAAGGAAACAGAGATAATGCGCAGGGCCACCACACCGATGTTCAGCATGTCCGGGCTGGCGTTGAAGATGCCCAGCATGACCCCGGGCAGGAACTGCCCGGCCAGGAAGCCCAGGACCATGATGCCCACCGCGTAGATGGCGGCCAGGCGCTTGGTGCCCAGGATGCGCTCCGGCTTGCGGGCGCCGTAGTTGTAGCTGACGATGGGGACCATGCCGTTGTTCAGGCCGAACACCGGCATGAACACAAAGCTCTGCAGTTTGAAGTATACCCCGAAAATCGCCACCGCCGTGCTGGAGAATGTGATGAGGATGGCATTCATGCCGAAGGTCATCACGCTGCCGATGGCGTTCATGGCGATGGAGGGGATGCCCACCTGGTAGATACGGCGGATGGTTTTGCCGTTGGGGCGGAACCCGCGCAGGGAGATGTGCACATCCTTGTTATACAGGAAATGCAGGGTCAGGGCTGCGGCGGCACCCACAAACTGACCGATGACGGTGGCCACGGCGGCGCCGGCGGCCTCCATGCGGGGGACGCCGAACAGCCCGAAGATGAAGATGGGGTCAAGCACGATGTTGGTCACGGCACCGATGAGCTGGGTGGTCATGGCAAAGGTGCTGCGCCCGGTGGAAACCAGGATCTTTTCCATCATGCACTGCACGCAGCAGCCCAGGCTGAAGATGGTGCAGATGCTCAGGTACTCGGCGCCGTAGCGGGCGATGAGGGGGTCCGTGGTCTGGGCCGTGATGAAGTCTTTGGCCCCGAACAGCCCGAAGATCAGGAACGCGATGGCACTGCACACGGCCAGAAACAGGCCGTTGGCCGCCGCACGGTCGGCTTCGGCGTGGTTGCCTTCGCCCAGATTCTTGGACAGATAGGCATTGACGCCCACCGCTGTACCCACAGCGAAGGCGATCAGCAGGTTCTGGATCGGAAATGCCAGGCTGACGGCCGACAGGGCCGCCTCGTCGACATAGGATACGAAGATGCTGTCCACCACGTTGTACAGTGCCTGCACCAGCATCGAGATCATCATCGGGATGGCCAGCGAAAGCAGCAGCGGATTCAGCGGTTCGGTGCCCATACGGGCGGCGGAAACGGTTTTGCTCATTCTTAAACGGATGCCTCCATTGCCCTGGCGGCCTGAACGATGAGCTGCGCACAGGCTTCCCGGCCCAGCGCGGCGTTCAGGCACAGGTCATAATTTTTGGCCTCGCCCCAGCGGTTTTCGGTGTAATAATTATAATAACTCGCGCGGGCGCGGTCATGCTTGGCAAGGGCGGTCTCCCACAGGCGGTCGGGCATGTCCTTGGCGCCGGGGCGCTCCTTTGCGTTGCGGATGCGCACATCCAGCGGCGCATACACAAAGGTGCTCAGCACATGGGGACGGTCCCGCAGCACATAGTCGCCGCAGCGGCCCAGGATCACGCAGGACCCTTTCTCGGCCAGTTCCTTGATGACGTTGGATTGCAGGATGTACACCTGGTCTGCCAGGGGCATGGTGTTGCCCATCATGTACAGGCTGTAGATCAGGCTGCCGCTGCGCTGATTCTCGCTGGCGGCGATGGCTTCTTCCGTCAGACCGCTCTTTTTGGCAGCCAGGGTGATGAGCTCCTTGTTGTACAGGGGCACACCCAGCAGGTCCGCGACCCGCTGCGCGATCTCGCTGCCGCCGGAGGCATATTCGCGTGCCATAGTGATGACCAGGGGTTCCATAAAATCCACCTCACACTTAAAATTTTGGGTGCCGGTACGGCGCAGGGCCATACCATCCCCACTATACTCATTATACCGGCGGAACCCCCAAAAAACAAGGGGAGGTGCCGTGAATTTGCACCCGGGTACGGGGTGGAGTATAATGGAAAAAACACCGTTTTCCGCCCGGCTGCTCATGGCGGGAAAACGACGAAAGGTGGAAGTTTTTTATGCCGCTGAAACTTGCCGTGCTGTCCACGAGCCGCATCGTGGTGGAGTTCATGGACCATCTGGCCGAGATGCCCGAGATCGAGGTCACCGCCCTGTGCTGCCGTCCCCAGAGCGAAGCCAGGGCAAAGGCCATGGCCGAAGCCCACAACGTGCCCCGGGTCTTTACCGATGAGGATGCCTGCTATGCCGCCGGCGGTTTTGACGCGGTGTACATCGGCACCGCCAACCACCTGCATTACGCCGCCGCCAAAAAGGCGCTGGAAGCGGGCTACCATGTGATCCTGGAAAAGCCCTTCACCGCCACCGCTGCCGAAGCCCGGGACCTGTTTGCCCTGGCCGACCGCAAGGGCGTCATCCTCTTTGAGGCCATCACCACCCCGTATCTGCCCGCCTACCGGTTTTTGCAGGACAAAATGGCCGAGATCGGCCCGGTGCGCGGGGCCATGGCCAGCTTCTGCGCCCGCAGCGCCCGGTACGATGACTACCTCAAGGGAATCTGGAACACCACCTTTGACCCGGCCTGCAACGGCGGCGCCCTCAACGATATGAACGTGTACAACCTGCACTATTTCTGGGGCCTGCTGGGCATGCCGGAATCCTGCGAATACCGGCCCAGCCTGGGACCCAACGGCATTGACACCGCAGGGACCGTGCTGCTGTACTACCCGGATTTTTGTGCTGTGGGTCTGGCCGCCAAGGACAGTGAGAGCGAAAAATTCGCCAGCATCCAGGGCCCCGGCGGGTATCTGGTGCTGCACGGCGGCACCAACAGCCTGGACGAAGTGTACAGCGTCATCGGTGGGGTGCGCGGGGGCGGGACCCGCACCGACGCACCCAAAGCCGACCGCCACCGCATGGCCTACGAGTTTGCAGAATTTGCCCGCATCGTGGCCGAGAAGGACCGGGCTGCCGAGGCCGAAGCCCGCACCCGTACCCTGGCTGTGATGGAGCTGCTGGACCGGCTGCACGCCGGTGGCGGACAGAAAAACCGCTGAACTTTTAACAGATTTGCACAAGAATTGTGGAAAACCCGGCGGCCGCGGCCGGGAAAACCGCCAAAAATGAACGGAATGTGAACAAACCCTCTTGACCGGCCGGGATGGCTGTGCTAGCATGGGGACATCAAAGCAAAAGGCAAAGGCGCCGGACGGAAAGACCCGTCCGGCGCCTTTTGTCGTTTGGGTTTGAAAACGCATGAGGGGAGAAATGAGTATGTACAATTCCGCAGACGTAACCTGGACGCTGGTAGCAGCGTTTATGGTGTTCTTCATGCAGGCGGGCTTTGCTTTGTGCGAAGCAGGCCTGACCCGTGCCAAGAACACGGGCAACATCCTGATGAAGAACATGATGGACTTTTGTATCGGCACGCCCTGTTACTGGCTGGTAGGCTTCGGCGTGATGTTCGCCGGGTCCGGCGCGCTCATCGGCGGGTTTGACCCGTTCATCCGCGGCAGCTACGATTTCGGCACCCTGCCGGTGTGGGTGTATGTGGTGTTCCAGACGGTGTTCTGCGCCACCGCCGCCACCATCGTTTCCGGCTCCATGGCCGAGCGCACCAAGTTCAGCGCCTACTGCCTGTACTCCGCCGCCATCAGCCTGATCGTCTACCCCATCTCCGGTCACTGGATCTGGGGCGGCGGCTGGCTGGCCCAGCTGGGCTTCCATGATTTTGCCGGCTCCACGGCCGTGCACTTCGTGGGCGGCGTCACTGCCATGCTGGGCGCCTGGATGCTGGGCCCCCGTATCGGCAAGTACGACAAGGACGGCAAGCCCCGCGCTATCCCCGGCCACAACATGACCGCCATGGCTTTGGGCGTCTTCATCCTGTGGTTCTGCTGGTTCGGCTTCAACGGCGGCTCCACCGTCTCCATGACCGGTGACGACACCATGATCTCCGCCGGCCTGATCTGCTTCAACACCAACCTGGCGGCCGCCCTGGCTACCGTGGCCGCCCTCATCACCAGCTGGGTGCGCTACGGCAAACCCGATGTGTCCCTGACCTTCAACGGCGCTCTGGCCGGCCTGGTGGCCATCACCGCCGGCTGCGACCAGGTGGACCCCTACGGCGCCGCCATCATCGGCATCATCGCCGGTGTGCTGTGCGTCTTCTCGGTGGAATTCTTCGACCGCATCGCCCGCATCGATGACCCCGTGGGCGCCGTTTCCGTCCACTGCGTCAACGGTGCCTGGGGCACCCTGGCCGTGGGCCTGTTCGCCACCGACGGCGGCCTGTTCTACGGCGGCGGCTTCGCCCGCCTGGGCATCCAGGCCCTGGGCATGGTCAGCGTGGCGGCCTGGGTCCTGGTCAGCATGTCCATCATCTTTACCCTGATCAAGAAGACCGTGGGCCTGCGCGTCTCCGAGAAGGAAGAGATCGACGGTCTGGATATCCACGAACATGGCCTGGCCAGTGCCTACGCCGGTTTTGCCATCAGTGATGCCAGCTACGCCGACCTGTCGGTGAACGAAAACACCGACCTGGGCCAGAGCGACCTGGAAAAGGCCAGCCCCGCCCAGGTGGCCGCGGCGGTCAAGGTCCACAAGGAAGCCCCGCTGCCTGCAGAACTGGATTCCGGCATGCACAAGGTCACCATGATCGTGCAGCTGGCCAAGTTTGACGAACTGAAGCGCGCCCTGAACGCAGTGGGCATCACCGGCATGACCGTGACCCAGGTCATGGGCTGCGGCCTGCAGAAGGGCAGCGGTGAAAAGTACCGCGGCGCCGAAGTGGATGCCACCCTGATGCCCAAGGTCAAGGTGGAAGTGGTCGTGAGCAAGATCCCGGTGGACAAGATCATCGAGGCGGCTACCAAGGCCCTGTACACCGGCCATATCGGCGACGGCAAGATCTTTGTCTACAACGTGGCCAAGGTGGTCAAGGTCCGCACCGGCGAAGTGGATTACGCCGCTTTGCAGGACGTGGAATAAAGCGATTCTCTCTCAACAGTCATAGAAAGGGCGGGACCCCGTTTGTGCGGCGGGGCCCCGCCTTTTTGTGTCATAACATGCCCTTGCGGCGGAAGAACAGCAGTTCCGCCGCCACCAGCACCAGGCAGGCGGCGGCCACCATGGGGTAGCCCCAGGCTGAATTGGGGGCCAGCATACTGTCAAAATTCATGCCGTACCACCCCGCCACCAGGCTCAGGGGCAGAAACACGGTGGTCACCACCGTGAGCATGGTCACCACCCGGTTCTGCTCCAGTTCGATGCGGGACTGGTACACCTGCCACAGCTGCAGGATGTATTCCCGCAGGGTCTCGGCCTCATCCCGCAGGCGGGCGGCCCGGGTGGTGGCCCGCTGCCAGGCCGCCCGTTCCGCCCGGTTCAGCAGCCGGGGCGCGTCGGCCTGCAGTTCGTCCCCCAGCAGTACCAGCTGGGCATAGGCCCCGTGCAGAGCGGCCAGAGTCCGGCGCTCGGCCATGACGGTGGATTCGAACCCCCGGATGTGCCCGGCGGCCAGGGCTTCCTCCAGCGCGTTGAGCCGTTTCTCCAGCGTCTGCAGCACCAGGGCGTCGGCGCCCATG
>DXNX01000142.1 GCA_019413245.1 Oscillospiraceae bacterium | reverse complement strand
TTTGCCGGGGGATATTTATTATGCGGTATGGCAGGAATCTTTACCGGAACAACATCGGAACATGCGATGGGAAGCCTCAGCGGCGGGCCCTCTTCTTCATCCGTTTGATCCGCTCTTTCAGCGGGTCGGTGTGCTTCCAGTACCAGGCCGCGATTTTCATGAATTTGGAGCGGACCAGACGGTCTTCCAGCGCCGTAAAGGTTCCGCAGGCGCCGCCCGCCATGGAACTTTTCTGGTCGCTGTCCAGCAGCAGGTTCATCATGAGGCGTTCCTGTTCCGGGGTGATGCAGGCTTTTCCGCAAGGGTGCTCCAGGCTGGAAAACACTTCGCCCCATTTCTCTTTTTGATCCACGGCGGCAAAATTTTCGGCACTCTGCCGCGCTTGCTGCCCCAGGGCAAAGCGCAGGGAATCGCGGGTCAGCACAGATACCAGGGCGTTGGCTGCCGCCTGGACATCCCCCTGGGGAGCGGTCAGCACCCCAAGGCCGTCCCGCACCATCTCCAGATAGGGCAGATCATACAGAACCGTTGGCAGACCGTAACTCTTGGCTTCCAGCAAAACCATAGGAAAGCCTTCGTACTGTGAGGTGAAAAGCAACACAGACGCATGGGTATAGTAGGGGGTGACATCCTTGTGAAATCCCTCAAAGAAAACCGAGTCGGTCAGATTCAGCTTCCGGGCAAATTCTTTCAGGTCGTCCAGAGCCGCCGGGGACTCTCCTGCGCCTACCACGGTCAGCGTGGCCTGGGGAACCGCGGCCCTGACCAGCGAAAAGATGCGCAGAGCATCATAGGGTTGCTTTTCGGGGCTCAGGCGGCCGACCCAAAGAATGTTCTGCCCCTTCAGCGGGGAGACATCCGCAGCGGGGCAAAGGGCTTCCACGGGATTGGGAATATAATAGGCAGGACAAAAGTTTCCCCAGTATTCACTGTACACTTGGGACAGGGTAACAACACGATCGGCAAGCCGATACGCATGCGAAAGAAGGTAACGGGTGGGTAGCCTTTCCAGATACAGGAAGGAATAAGTGTTATGGGAATGGATGATGGCATTGCAGCCCAGTGCTTTAATGATACAAAGATCCCACATCAGGAGGGCGCACACATGGGCAGCATAGACAATCGTATCGATATCAAATGTGTGGATCGCGGACTGCCAGGCAAGAGCCCGCACTTTGTAGCCGGCCTGAGTCGCTTCCTGCACCGGAGGAAGCTGCACGCGCTTTAATTGAGGAGGGATAGGATAATCCTTGTCTGAAGGCGGAGCATCCGTGATGAGAACTACCTGATAGCCCATATCCAGCCAGATGGGAATGAGCAGTGATATAACCCGTTCCACGCCGCCATTCGTCAAGCGATAATAGTAGACACCGATGGTCTTCACGGCAACACCGGTTTTTTCCTCGACAGGCAGTGAAGACGGCGCGATTCGGCTGATGACCTCATCAGCCCGGTCTGAAAAACTGTCAGCCAACTGGGCAACAACATCCACCGCTCCCCATGTTTCCAGAAATATGTGGTAGGCTTGGCGTGCTTCCCCGACCGAAACCAGCAAGAACCACTCTTGTGCCAGCGCCAGCAGCGCATTGGCACGTATGGTACGACAGATGGCAAACAGGGAAGATGATGCTCCGATTTCACGGAGAAAAGCATCAATAGCGTCATAGACATTCCGGCGCTGACAACGGGACCGAAATTGAGAACAGGTTATCCGGGATTGCCCGGTCATTCCTCTTCCCAAATAATAGGTGTACAGTGTGGAGGGGATTCCCTGGTACGATTTGGCGTGATAAGCCACAAGAAAATACAGGTACTCGTCTTCCGAAATATTGATGTATCTGTCCTCCGCATAGGCAAGGCCCTGTTTCCATACCGATGCCTTATAAGCCTTGTTCCAGAGGGTATGATTCCAGAGATGCTGTTCAAAACAAGCCCTCACAAGGTCTCCCGAGTAAGCCTTGTGAGGGGTAAATGCAGACAGGATGTTCCGGCGTTCCACCGGGTCGGGGGTGCTGCAAAAGACAATGTCCGTCCCGAACTGCAGAATATCCACAGGTTTGGCCTGCTCTTCCTTCCAGACGGTTTCGCAGGCATCGGGGGTATACTCGTCGTCACTGTCCAGCAGCATGATGTATTCGCCCCGGGCCAGGTCCGTGGCGCTTTTGCGGGCCGCCACCAGCCCGCTGTTCTTTTGGTGAAACACCAGTTTCACCCGGGAATCCCTGGCGGCGTATTCCCGCAGAATGTCGGCGCTTCCGTCGGTGGAAGCGTCATCCACGCAGATCAGCTCGATATCGGACAGCGTCTGGTTCAGAACGCTCTCCACCGCCGTGCGCAGATAGTCTTTTACGTTGTAGACCGGCATGAGGACCGAAATCTTCGGCCGGGAAGAGTTGGATTCCATAAAAGTCCCTCCTGTGTTTTGTTCGGGACGGTCCCGCCGGACCGTCACATCCGGGATATCAGCCGGACGCAGCCTTCCTTCCAGCCCAGGGCGCGCAGCAGCGACAGCAGCCGCGCTTTTTTGCCCAGACAGGCGGGGCAGTGCCCCAGTGCTTCCCACACGGGCGGGGCGGTGATCCAGCGGCGCAGATAGGTCATGGCCTGATCCCGGGACCCGGCATAGCGCCGGATGTAGGCGCATACGGCCAGAATCTTGCCGAACTCCCATACGCGGTAGGCCGTTTCCTCCTGCGCAGAGAGCGGGGCCGGATGAAACAGGTCGTACTGCCGCTGCATCAGGGGCAGTTCGTCCTCGCACACCCCGGCATAGAACCGGTGGATGGCGGAACCCTCGTGCAGTTCATAGTGATAGAGTTTGTCGGTGCAGACGGCGACAGTCCGGCAGGCCAGCAGACAGTCCTGCACATAATAGGCATCCTCACAGCGGCGGACGTTCACCGGAAAACGGATGGACCGGACAAGAGACATGCGGTACAGCTTGTTGTACAGATAATTGGTAAAGACCGGATTGGCATAGCGGGAAGGGGTGGTGCGCAGGACCTGCACCTCCACCACCTCATCGCGGACCTTCTCGTTCCAGTCGGACTGGTCGTATACACAGCAGACCGCCATATCAGCCTGCCGGATCAGCGCGTACAGGGTCTGTAAAAATTCCGGCTCCACCCGGTCATCGGCGTCCAGAAAAGCCAGATAAGTCCCCCGGCATGCCTCAATGCCCGCGTTGCGGGCGGCGGAGACCCCGGCGTTTTTCTGATGCAGGACCCGGAAACGGGAATCCTTGCCCGCCCAGGCATCGCAGAGGGCGGCGGAACCGTCGGTGCTGCCGTCGTCCACCAGCACCGCTTCCCAGGTATGCAAGGTCTGGTCCTGCAGGCTTTGCAGGCAGGCATCCAGGTAAGGGGCGCAGTTGTACACCGGCACCACGACCGAAATCAGGTCTTGCATAAGGTACTCCTTGTCCGCGTTGTGTTTATCAGTCACGGGGCATCGAACCGGTACGCCCTTTCAGAAAATCCACCGCACCCCGCCATTCGCCGTAACTGCGTCCCTTGCGATGCCCGAAAGCGGCAGCGGCCAGGCAGAGAAATCCGCCTTTCAGGGCTGCCAGCGTGCCGGCCAGCCGGCGGAACGCCAACGAACGTCCCCGGCAGCGCAGGAACAGCGTGTTGCGGGTGATATAGTAGACCGACAGCATGCCTCCGGCGGTGCCGCCGGCTTTATGGTGCAGCACTGCCTGGGGGATGAACCAGAGGGGGATCCCCGCATCGGTCAGGCGGATGCAGTAGTCCACGTCCTCGCAGTACATGAACAGGTCTTCATCCAGAAATCCCACCTGTTCCAGGATCGCCCGGGGAAACAGCACACAGCAGAAGGTGATAAAGCTCACCTGCTTCTTTTCAGAAAAAGCGGGACCATCCTTTTTGTGCCCGCCCAGATGCACCACCCGGCCGGTTTTGCGGTTCAGCGTGCCGCCTGCAAACCAGATCTCGTCCGGCGGGTCCATGAACAGCATTTTGGGGCAGCTCACAGCATTGGCGGGAGTTCCGTTCAGCAAATTCTCCAGCATGTCCGGGGCGCAGGCGGTATCATTGTTCAGCAGCAGGACCCACTGCACGCCGTCTTCCAGCGCACGGCGGATGCCGATATTGTTTACAGCAGCAAATCCGCGGTTCTGCGTCTGGGGCAAAAACACCACGTTGTTATCCGGAATACCGCGCAGCCGTTCCACCGAGTCGTCTGTGGAAGCATCATCCAGCAGAATGATTTCAAAATCCCGGAAAGTCTGTTTGCGAAGACTCTCCAGGCAAATGAGGGTATCCTGCCAGCCGTTGTAATTGGAAATGACGATTCCTACCTGCGGCATACCCGGCGCTCCCTCCTTTGACGGTGCAAAAATACGAAAATATCAATGCTCTCAGTCTACCATATCGTGAAATGAAATTCAACAAAAGCCTGAAACGAAAAATATTCCGGCTCATTGTCAAAAGCAGCCGAATATGGTAAAATCAAAAATAAGCATGCAATGCAGGTAGGTGACAGTATGAAAGTAGTAATTCTGGCCGGAGGATTCGGAACCCGCATCAGTGAAGAAAGCGTTCTCAAGCCAAAACCCATGGTGGAAATTGGCGGTAAACCGATTCTTTGGCATATCATGAAAGGCTATGCCCATTACGGCTATACCGATTTTATTATCTGCGCCGGATACAAACAGGATGTGATCAAGCAGTACTTCTTTGATTACTACCTGCACAATGCAGATGTATCCTTTGACCTGGCCACCAATTCCATGCAGGTGCTGAACTCCCATGCGGAGCCCTGGAAGGTCACGGTGGTGGATACCGGGCTCAACACCATGACCGGCGGGCGCATCAAGCGCATCCGGCCCTATGTGGGGGAGGAGCCCTTCATGCTGACGTATGGGGACGGCGTTTCCAACATCGACCTGAACGAACTGGAAGCCTTCCACCGTGCCCATGGCAAGGCCGTGACCATGTCCAGCTACAATGTGGGACAGCAGTTCGGCGTGCTGGATGTGGATGAAAACGGGCTTGTCACCGGTTTCCGGGAAAAGCAGGAAATGGACGGCAGCATGATCAACATCGGCTTTATGGTCTGCAATCCCGATATTTTCGATGTGATCGAAGGGGACGATACCGTTCTGGAAAAGAAACCCCTGGAGACCCTGGCGGCCCGGGGCCAGCTGCAGAGCCGGTGCCATACCGGTTTCTGGAAATGTATGGACACCGTGCGGGACCGCAACCAGCTGGAAAAACTGTGGGCGGAAGACAAAGCGCCCTGGAAAGTGTGGAACGACTGATGCTCGATCTGAATTTTTTCCGCGGCAAGCGGGTGTTTGTGACGGGGCATACCGGTTTTAAGGGCACCTGGCTCTGCCGTATGCTCACCGGCGCGGGGGCTGTTGTCACCGGATACAGCCTGGACCCGCCCACCGACCCGGCCCTGTTTGATATGGCGGGGCTGGACGGAAAAATGACCAGTGTCATCGGGGACATCCGGGACATGAAGGCTCTGAAGGCTGCTTTTGACGCAGCCCGGCCGGAGATCGTGCTGCATCTGGCAGCGCAGCCCATCGTGCGGGACAGCTACAAGGACCCGCGCTATACCTATGAGACCAACGTGATGGGCACGGTGAACCTGCTGGAATGTGTGCGCACCGCGGAAGAACCGCCCCGCTCGGTGCTGAATGTGACGACCGACAAGGTGTATGAAAATAAGGAATGGCACTGGGGCTACCGGGAAAACGAGCCGCTGGACGGGTATGATCCTTACTCCAACAGCAAGAGCTGCTCGGAACTGGTGACCCACAGCTACAAGTGCAGCTTTCTGGACAGCATGGGCGTGGCGGTATCCACGGCCCGCGCCGGCAATGTGATCGGCGGCGGGGATTTCGCCAACGACCGCATCATCCCGGACTGCATCCGCGCCATGGCCAAGGGTGAGACGATCGGGGTGCGCAATCCCTATTCGACCCGCCCTTATCAGCATGTCCTGGAACCGCTGGCGGTATATCTGATGATTGCCGAAGCCCAGTACAAGGATGCCTCTTTTGCGGGATACTATAACGTGGGCCCGGATGACTGCGACTGTGTGACCACCGGGGATCTGGTGGACCTGTTCTGCCGCTGCTGGGGGCCTGAGGCCAACAGGGAAAACCGCGCCGAGGCCAATGCACCCCACGAGGCAAACTTCCTCAAACTGGACTGCAGCAAGCTGAAAGCCGTTTTCGGCTGGCGGCCCCGCTGGCATATTGAGGAGTGCATGGAAATGACCTGCCGGTTCGGCAAGGTATGGCTGGCCGGCGGCGACATCCCGGCGGAAATGGATGCCGAGATCGCGGAATTCCTGCGCGGACGCTGAACATGTGAGGGGAGAAAGTAATCCGGTGAAAAAAGAGCAGATCAAACTTCGGGAAACGGCTCGAAAAATCACCTGTACCCGCTGGTTCTGGTGGACAC
>DXNX01000141.1 GCA_019413245.1 Oscillospiraceae bacterium | reverse complement strand
AGGGAGACCCTGGACCTCATCGCCGCGGGCAAGATCGACACCACCGCCCTCATCACCCACACCTTCCCGCTGAAAGAGATCGAAAAGGCCTACGACCTGTTCGAGAACCGGCGGGACAAGGTCATCAAGGTGGCCATCGAAAACCCTTGACAATTCGCGTGCAAGGGAATATTCTTAGGTAACTAAGTATTGGGAGGGGACCCCATGGAACACGACCGGAACGCCACGCGGTATGTGAGCAAGCTGTCCAACAAGCTGCGCCGCCGGATGGAATCCTTTTCCACCAAAGGGCAGATGAGCGGTGCCCAGGGCAAGGTGCTGCACTTTCTGCTGGCCCAGAATGGGGACGTGTTCCAGAAGGATGTGGAGGAGGAATACTCCCTGCGTCCTTCCTCCGCCACCCAGCTGCTCCAGAAGATGGAGCGGGACGGGCTCATCCGGCGGGAATCCCTGCCCGGAGACGCCCGCTGCAAGCGCATCGTGGTCTGTCCCAAGGGCCTGGCCTACAAGGACGCCGTCATGGAGGACATCCGCACCCTGGAAGCCCAGCTGACCCAAGGCATTGATCCAGACGACCTGGAGACGTTTCTGCAGGTCATCGAACAGATGCTCCGCAATATTCCTTAAAGGCCCAAGGCTGCCGGTCCGGCACAGTGCCACCGGCGGCCTTTTCCTGCCCCAAATACTTAGGAAACTAATATATTCAGGAGGCCCCTATGCAAAGCACTCAGGTGGATTACCGGAACGGTCCGTTGTTCCCCATGATCCTGCGCTTTTCCATCCCCGCAGCCGTTTCGCTGCTCATCACCGCCGTTTACAACATTGTGGACCGCATGTTTGTGGGCAATTTCAACGGCACCTCCGCCCTGGCGGGGCTGTCGGTGTGTTTTCCGCTGTCCTACATGATGATGGCCTTCGGCCTGATGTGCAGCGCCGGCGGGTCCACCTGCTTCAGCCTGTTTTCCGGCCAGGGGGATACCAAGCGGATGAACCGGGCCTTCGGCAACGCCTTTGTGCTGGTCTGCGGCTTTGAACTGCTGCTCTCGGTGTTTCTGCTGGTGCTCACCGACCCGCTGCTGCAGCTTTTCGGCGTCACCGAGACCGCCTACCCCTACGCCGTGGTGTACTACCGCATCGTGGCCCTGGGCTGCCTGTTCCAGGGATTGTCCCAGCTGTTCTGCGACTTCGTCCGGGTATCCGGCAAGCCCGTACTGGGCATGTGTGTCACCGGCATCGGCGCGGTGACCAACATCCTGCTGGATGCGCTGTTCATCATCGTCTTTGACTGGGGCGTGGCGGGCGCCGCCGCGGCCACCGTCACCGGCCAGATGCTTTCCGCCGCCTTCGGGGCCTTTCTGGTGCTGGGCGGCCATTCCCAGGTCCGCATTTCCCGGGACATCTTCCGCCCCCGCAAGCGGCTGAGCGCCAACATCCTCTCCTGCGGGTTCGCCTTCTGGGTGGCCCAGATGGCCATGGGCTTCATCAGCCTGGTGTACAACAGTCAGCTGGGCCGTTACGGCGGGGACATCGCCATCAGTGTGTATGCGGTCATCTCCAGCATCATGACCTTTGTCATCATGCCCGCCAGCGGCATCAGCCAGGGCATCCAGCCCATTCTGGGCAACAACTACGGCAGCGGCAACTACAAGCGGGTCATGCGGACCTTCCGCCTGGCCACGGCCCTGTCGGTAGGGGTCACCTGCCTGATCTGGGCGGGGGTACTGGTCTTCCCCCGGCAGATCCTGGCGGCCTTCGGCGGCACCCGGGAAATGTTCGACATCGGTGTGGCCGGGCTGCGCATCAACTTCTGCATCACCCCGGTGCTGGGCTTCGTCATGCTAGCCACCACCTTCTTCCAGTCCATCAACCGGCCGGTGCCTTCGGTGCTCATCTCTCTGCTGCGGCAGGTGGTGTTCCTGGTGCCTTTCCTCTATCTGCTGCCCCTGGTGTGGCAGATCAACGGTATCTTTTTCGCCCAGCCCATCAGCGATCTGCTGGCCACGGTGCTCTCGCTGGTGCTGGTGTGGCAGGAACAGCGGCGGATGTACGCCAGACTCCCGGCCTGACAAAAACAAAAAGCGCCCCGGACCACTGGTCCGGGGCGTTTTGCGTGGAAAAATCAGGCGGTTTGGGCCGCTTTCTGCTCCGCTTCTATGGCGGACAGTTCCGGCATGACGGTGCGGCGCATGGTCAGGTAGCAGGCCAGGCCGCCGATGACGTTGGAGATGGGCTCGGCCAGAAATACGCCGTTGACCCCCAGCCCCGCCAGATGGGGCAGGATCAAAGTCAGGGGCACCACGATGATAGCTTTGCGCAGCAGGGAGAAGAACACCGCCATTTTGGCCTTGTTCAGCGATTTGAAGACGCTCTGCCCGGTGAACTGGAAGGCCATCATCACGAACCCGAAAAAGTAGATGTGCAGCGAGGGCACCGCCGCCGCCAGCAGGTCGGGGTCATGGTTGAAGATCTGGATGAAGGCGGAGGGGAACAGGGAGATCAGCCCCCAGATGAGCAGGGTGTAGGCGAAGCCCAGCTGGGTCATGAACCGGATGGCCTTGCGCACCCGGGGCACGCTGCGGGCGCCGTAGTTGTAGCTGATGACCGGGGAGGTGCCGTCGGACAGGGCCATTACCGGGGTCTGGGCGATCTGCCGCACCGAGTTGATGACGGTCATGACGCTGATGTACAAGTCGCCCCCGAAGGTGCGCAGGGTGGCGTTGCAGGCCACCTGCACCAGACTGTCGGTGAAGGACATGACAAAGCTGGAAGTGCCCAGCACCGCAATGCGCCGGATGCAGGCCCAGTCGGGCTTGAAGCCCTGGAACTGCAGCCGCAGCTCGGTCTTGGGACCGGTAAGGAACCGCAGCACCCACACGGCCGAAAGCCCCTGGCTGATGACGGTGGCAATGGCGGCGCCCCGCACCCCCAGCCCGCAGGCATAGATCAGGATGGGGTCCAGCACGATGTTCACCGCCGCGCCCAGCAGCACGGTGAGCATGCCGGTCCTGGCAAAGCCCTGGCAGTTGATGTAGGGATTCAGCCCCAGGGAGGTCATGACAAAGACGGTGCCCAGCATGTAGATGACCATGTAGGAGGAGGCGTAGGCATAGGTCTCATCGCTGGCGCCCAGCAGGTACAGGATGGGTCTGTGGAAGGCGATGCCCAGCACCGTCAGCCCCACGCCGCACACCAGCAGCATGAAGTAGGCGTTGGACATGATGCGCCGGGCCCGGTCGTGGTCGCCCTCGCCCCGGGCGATGGAGCACAGGGGCGACCCGCCCACCCCGAACAGGTTGGCGAAGGCGGTGACCAGGGTCACCACCGGAAAGCACAGCCCCAGTCCTGCCAGGGCCAGGGTGCCCTCCCCGGGCAGCTTGCCGATGTAGATGCGGTCCACGATGTTGTATAACAGGTTCAGCACCTGGGCCACCAGCATGGGTGCCGCCACGGCCAGCACGCTGCGCCGCACGTCCCCCTTGGAAAAATCCACCTGCCCGCTGCCGTGGGACGGGGTATGGCTGTGAAACCGCATGGGGTCATCTCCTCAATATCAGAAATGGGCAAAAAACATAAATTTTATTATACCACATTTCCCATCCCGGCGGAAAGCACCCCAAAACAAAAGCGGAGAGGATGGGATCATCCTCTCCGCTGTAAAAGCAGATCATAGTTCAGTTGAGCGGCTCCAGGTATTCGGCCGATACCCAGCCATAGGTGCCGTCGGACAGGATCAGCACCCACTCGCTGTTGCTGTCCAGCTTGCCGATGCGGGTCACGATGCCGTCGTGAGGGGCCTTGCCCACCAGGTCATAGTCGGTACCGGGGCCTTTGCGCATGTTCAGGTTGTCGGCGTTGGTGGCCACACGGAACAGGGCCTGGGTTTCCTCCGGCCAGACCATGTTGGGCTGCACGTCCAGGTCCGGGTAGGCAGCATTGTCGGTCGGTTCCGGCTCCTGAACGGCTGCGGGCATTTCCAGCGCGGCCGGGGCCGGTGTGGCGGTGGCGGGCGCCGGTGTGGGCGTGGCGGCCGGGCTCGGAGTCGGCTCTGCCGTCTGGGACGGCGCGGCGCCTTCGGCGGATGCAGCGGTGGGGGTGGGAGATGCGGTCTCCTGGGCAGGCGTGCTGCCGGGACGCACCACGAACAGCAGAATCAGCAGCGCCAGCAGCACCACGATGACCACGCCGAAGAGGACAAGAAGGACCGTGCGGGGGTCCATCGGCCGCCGGGGGGCAGGTCCGGACGGTGCGGCGGAATAGGCCGGTCCCGCGGACTGTGCCGGTTTTGCCGGGCGTACCGGTTCGGCAGATTGTTCGGGTTCCGCGGGACGCACGGGCTCCGCGGGGCGCACCGGTTCCGCGGGACGCACGGGCTCCGCGGGGCGCACGGGTTCCGCGGGGCGCACGGGTTCCGCGGGGCGCACAGGCTCGGCAGGGCGCACAGACTCCGCGGGACGCACGGGCTCGGCCGGGTGCACAGGCTCCGCAGGGCGCACAGGCTCCGCGGGCGCCGGAGCGTCCGGAAGCAGCCTGCCGCCGCACTGGGGGCAGAAGCGCGCGTTGGGATTTTCCACGATAAAACCGCATTTTTCACATTTCATACTGATTCCCTCCCTCTGTCAGGGGTCATGCTTTGGCAAACCGGAAGCGGAACGGCTCCGCCCCCGGCAGGCCGACGATGGCTTCGCCCAGGCCCAGGCCGGAAATATCCCAGTCTTCCACCACATGGGCGTCCCGGATCTGTTCCACGATGCCGCGCCCCTGGACCGAAGCCATGTAGATCTCCTTCTTGCGGTTGACGCCGAAGGAGTCCTGGATGTATTTGCGGGAAGACGGGTCGTTGCAGCGGAAGAAGATCTGGGTCAGGAAGCCGGACAGCAGGCTGTTGGCCCGGGCCTGGCCGTAGATGTCTACCAGCTGTTCGATGTTCTGGAAGCCGATGAGGAACTTGATGCCCAGACTGCGGCCGAAGTTCACGGCGTCGTCAATATGCTTGAGGTTGGGCAGCAGGCTGAACTCATCGGTGATGAAGTAGACGCTGCCCTCGCTTTTCTGGCGGCACAGGGCTTCCTTGATGGCCAGGTCGAACATCAGGCTGTAAATGGGGGCCAGGGTGGAGCCGATGCCCAGGTCGTACTCGATGAACACGCAGCGGCCGCCCTTGGCCCGCACCAGCTGCCGCAGGGAAAGGCTGCCTTCCTTGCGGAAATTACCTATGAAGATCTCCCGCACAGCCTGCTGCATCTCCGAGATGACGCCCTGGGTCTGGCCGGAGGCATCGTCGTAGATATAGCTGACCATGGAGCGGGTCTCCTGGCGCATGTTCAGCATCTTGCGCAGGGTGGAAGTGGGGCTTTTGTCCAGGAATTCCCGCAGGTGCCGGTTGTTGCACAGAGCCTCGTTGCCGTTTTTGATGAAATGGCTGAGCACGGCGGAAAAAATATCCCGTCCGGCGTTGGGGAAAAACGGCTGGTTGGAGTGTTCGATCTTGCTGCGGAAGATGGCCGTGGCGATCTCGTTGACGTTCTCCTCCATGTGCTCGTCCCGCTCGATCTCGTTGTAGATGTTCCAGTAGTCCGGGCCGTTGGGGCCGGTGGCGTGGCTGTCGTTGCTGATGACCACGTCCCCGGGCCGGTAGAACTCCTTGTAAAAATCTCCCTTGGAGTCAAAGATGATGACCACGTCGTCGGCGGTCACCCGGGCCAGCAGCTGACGCAGCAGCATGTTGATGGTGTTGGTCTTGCCGGTGCCGATGCCGCCCAGCAGCATGATGTGCCGGCTGAGCAGGTTTTCGTCCAGGGGAATGCTCTGGCCCTCGTTGGGGCCGGTGCCGGTCAGCACGCACTTGACCGGGCCCACCCCATAGGGAACAGGCTGGTCGTGCAGCTGGCAGCCGTCGAATACTTCGATGCGTTTCATCCTTTCACCTCACTGGCCCAGGCTCTGTTCTTCGCCCGCGCTTTCGGCGGGGGTGGTGTCCGGCCCGGAAATGCCTTCGGCCTGCTCTTCCCGGGACGGGTCGGGGGCGGTCTCCTCGCCGCTGTCCCGGATACCGTCATCCTCGGGGGTGTTTTCCCGGGCCTGGGGCCGATCCTGGATTCCCTCGTCTGCTTCCGGGGCGTTTTCCCGGGAAAGGTCGGGGGTGTCCTGGATTCCATCCCGCTGTTCTTCGCCGTGCGGCGTTTCGCTTTCGGGGGAATCCTGAATGCCGTCCTGCGCCTCGGCGGGGGCGGCTTCCCGGGCGGCTTCCGGTTCCCGGATGCCCTCGGCCTCCTCGTCGGTGTCCTGCTGCGGACCGTTGTTGGGGCCGTGATCGTCCCGGTCCGGTCCTTCCCCTATACCGTCTGTCTCGGCCGGGGCGGGTTCCGGTTCCTCCCGGTCCGGCCCGGTCGGCTCCCCTCTGTCCGGGGCGTCATCCTCGGTGTGAGGGGCCTGTTCCCCGGCTTCGGGCCGGTCC
>DXNX01000140.1 GCA_019413245.1 Oscillospiraceae bacterium | reverse complement strand
GGCTGGACACCATGGCCAGGCATGCCGGCAGGTCGCAGGCTGTTTCATCCAGGCGAAGGCCGCCCACCACATTCAAGTAGACATCCTGGTTGCCAAAGAAATGCCCGGTGCGTTTTTCCAGAACAGCCAGTAACAAATACATGCGGTTATAGTCAAATCCGCTGGCCGTCCGGCGCGGGCTGGGAAACGATGTCTTTGTGACAAGTGCCTGCAATTCTCCCAACACTGGACGGGTGCCTTCCATTACGCAGGCCACACAGGTGCCGCTGATCCCCAGCGGGCGTCCTTCCAGCATGACCTGGGACGGGTTTTCGATCTGTTCCAGACCACGCCCGGTCATATCAAACATACCGATCTCATTGGTGGAGCCGTAGCGGTTTTTGACCGCACGCAGAACGCGGTACGGCAGGGTCTTGTCCCCTTCAAAGTACAGAACCGTATCCACAATGTGCTCCATGACTTTTGGTCCGGCGATAGCACCATCCTTGTTGACATGCCCCACAATGAAGGTCGGTATCTCATACGTCTTGGCCACGTTGAGAAAGCGTGCCGTGCTCTCCTTGACCTGGGAAACGGTACCGGAGGAAGAAGCGATATCCGTACAGCGCATGGTCTGGATGGAATCGATCACCACTAGGTCCGGCTTCATCTGCTCAATCAGCCCGCAGATCTCATCCACATCACTTTCTGCCACAAGAGAGATATTGTCCTGCGGCACGTTGAGCCGCACCGCACGCAGCTTGATCTGGCGGACGGACTCTTCGCCCGTGACATACAGCACAGACCGGGTGCGGGAAACCTCCCCGCAAAGTTGCAGCAGAATAGTGGATTTGCCGATGCCCGGTTCGCCGCCGATCAGCGTCACGCTACCGATCACGATACCGCCGCCGAGAACACGATCCAGTTCTCCGATGCCGGTAATGATGCGGCTCTTTTCTTCCGTGGTGCTGACGCCGCTGAGCTTGAGTGGTGTCAGGCTGGTTTGCCCCGGAGTGCGCACCGCAGCAGCGGCCTTTCCGGAAGAAGCCTTGGTTGGCTCCGCCACCACATCTTCTGTCATGGTATTCCAGGCCCCACAGGAAGGACAGCGTCCCAGCCAGCGGGGGCTGGTTTCACCGCACTGGGTACAGACATAAATTGTTTTCAGTTTGTCTTTCGGCATGGTGTGTTCTCCCCTTCTGTATCCCGTTTATTATAGCCCAAAACAGGCACGGGGGCAAGGGGCGGTGAAATTGGCAGGGACATAACCAGTCCTTTTATTTAGCCGCAGCGAAAGCATACGCCTCCTGTATCCAGGACATCAGTTCCTCATCAATCTCTTCCGGCCTTTCGATCAGTACATGATGGGTCCAGCGCCCGGGATACGCTTCCACAGCGGCATCGATTCGGGGCGAGTCAATCTTTCGGTGCAGACCAAAAGTAACCACAATATAAACCGGCGGTCGCTGTTTTGCCTTCCGCACCTTCAAAAAGGAAATGCAGGCAAATACATGGCGATTGGAATAAGTAATCTGCGTTTTCTGAATGCGAACAGAGAACTCCCCCACCGCCTGTTCCAGTAGACTTTCAAACGTTTCAAACAGCGGCAGTGCCGCAGAGTTTCCGTCAAAGAAAAACAGCGCATCCGGGTTCATCATCTTGCATCCTCTTTTCCGGGCTGAAATATAAAAAAACCGTTCCGGCTGTCTGCGGAACGGCTTTGCACAGGGAAGCCGACCGTCCTTTACAGAACGATCACAGCATCACCTTATGATAAACTTTTTTGCCCTTTTTGATGACAATACCAGCTTTCAGCGCCTCCACGCTCATCGCCGTGGAGGGGTCGGTGACCTTTTCGCCATCCAGGAGAACGCCGCCCTGCTGAATCAGCTGACGGGCTTCGCGGTTGGAAGAGCACAGACCAGCAGCCACCATCGCAGCCAGCAGACCAACCTTGCCGTCCTTGACCAGAGAAGCGTCCAGTACGGTGGAAGGCATATGTTCCTGATCAGCCGCACCGCTGAACAGGCCGCGGGCGGTTTCCTGTGCCTTGGTGGCTTCTTCCTCGCCGTGGACCATCTTGGTCAGCTCGAAAGCCAGAATCTCTTTGGCCTTGTTGAGCTGTTCGCCCTGCCAATGATCCATCTCGTCGATCTGTTCCAGCGGCAGGAAGGTCAGCATGCGGATGCACTTGAGCACGTCAGCGTCACCCACATTGCGCCAGTACTGGTAGAACTCGAAGGGGCTGGTCTTGTTGGGGTCGAGCCAGACGGCGTTGCCGGCAGTCTTGCCCATCTTCTTGCCCTGAGAGTCGGTCAGCAGGGTGATGGTCATGGCATAGGCATCCTTGCCCAGCTTGCGGCGGATCAGCTCGGTACCGCCCAACATGTTGGACCACTGATCATCGCCGCCGAACTGCATGTTGCAGCCGTAATGCTGGAACAGATGATAGAAGTCGTAGCTCTGCATGATCATGTAGTTGAATTCCAGGAAAGACAGGCCCTTTTCCATGCGCTGCTTGTAGCATTCGGCACGCAGCATGTTGTTCACACTGAAGCAGGCGCCCACTTCACGCAGCAGTTCCACATAGTTCAGATTCAGCAGCCATTCGGCGTTGTTCAGCATCATGGCCTTGCCGTCACCGAATTCAATGAAGCGCTCCATCTGACGCTTGAAGCAGTCGGCATTATGGGCAATGTCTTCCATAGTCAGCATCTTGCGCATATCGGTACGGCCGGAAGGGTCACCGATCATGGTGGTGCCGCCGCCGATCAGAGCAATAGGCTTGTTTCCTGCCATCTGCAGACGCTTCATCAACGTCAGCGCCATAAAATGGCCGGCGGTCAGGCTGTCGGCCGTGCAGTCAAAGCCGATGTAAAAAGTAGCCTTGCCATTGTTGATCAGGTCACGGATCTCATCTTCGTCTGTAACCTGCGCGATCAGGCCACGGGCTTTCAGTTCTTCATAGATTGTCATACATCAGACCTCCCGTTTTGTGCGGCAAGGGCAAAAAATAAAACGCCCCTGCCAAATGTGAATTTGGCAGAGGGCGAAAATTACGCGGTACCACCTCTGTTCACCCGTGCCTCACGGCATCGGGCCTTCGCGGGTGCGGAACGGCAAAGTGTGACCGGACGACACCCCAAACGCTGTAACGTGCGCACACGGCACAGCCTACTGCCGCCAACAGCGGGTTCAGCCTGCTGCTCCGGGATGTATTCCCCGCCGGTCCTGTCAGCTTCTCGCACCAACCGAAGCCTCTCTGGCACAGCACATGACGGGTACTGATTCCCTTCAATGCATTTGAACAAGTTTTACCCTACCACAACCGGCGGAAAAAGTCAAGCCTGCTTTCAATGGGACCGCTCGATCAGTTCCCGGGCACTGGCCAGACTCAGGTCAGAGACCTTATCACCGGAGATCATGTTGGCCAGTACGCGCACGCGCCCGTCCATATCCAGGGTATGGATTTCCGTATAGGTGCGGCCGTCCCGCACATTCTTCTGAATCAGCAGCTGGTTGTCTGCAAAGGCAGCCACTTGGGGCGTATGGGTGATACACAGGACCTGATGTCCCTTTGCCGTCTGATGCAGCAGCTGACCGATCCGTCCTGCCGCCAAACCGGAAACACCAGTGTCAATTTCATCGTAAATAACCGTGGGCAGCGCATCCCGGTCTGCCAGAGCACTCTTGAAAGCCAGCATAATACGGGAGAGTTCGCCGCCGGAGGCGATTTTCGCCATAGGCTTAGGTTCTTCACCAGGGTTCGTGGAGATCAGAAATTCCACCTGGTCCTGACCATGGGAAGAGAGCGGCCCCTTTGCATGGCGCAGAGCAAAGCGGATGCCGGGCATGTTCAGGAATTCCAGCGCCTGCTTCATCTGGCGGTTCATGGCCGTAAAGCCTTTCAAACGGCTCTGGGTCAGGGCTTCCGCAGCTTCCTTGGCCTGCCGGAACAACGTCTGGGTCTGGGCTTTGTACTCTGCGATTTTCTCGTCGGAAGTCTGGATGGTCGCCAGCTCCTGTTCATCCGCCTCACAGCGGGCCAGCAGTTCTTCCACTTCCAGCCCGTACCGCTTTTTCAGACGGTAAATAGTATCCAGCCGACTTTCGATCTGGTCCAGCTCGCCAGCATCAAAATCATAGGCATCCAGCCGATCGGCAATATCGGTGGCCAGTTCCCGGGCCCCGTAATACAACTCGCTCAGGCGCTCTGCCAGCGGGGTCAGACTCTCATCCAGCCGGGCGCTCTGCTGCAATCCGCTTACAGCCTCACCCAGCAGGTCCGCAGCCCCTGCAGTTTCATCGGAATCGTCCTCGGACAGCGCCATATGCGCTCCATTCAGACCTTCCAGAATGCTTTGCGCATGGGTGATGATAGTACGGCGGTCTTCCAGCGTTTTTTCTTCTCCCGCGGAAAGTCCCGCCGCACGAATCTCTTCAATCTCCGCCGTCAGCTGCTCCATCCGCTGCTGCTTGGTGGCTTCTCCTGCCTGCAGGGCATCCAGCTGGCGCTTTACTTCCACCAACTTGCGGTACTGGGCATAATACTTGTCAAACAGGTTCTGGTTATGGGCATACTGGTCCAGCAGCCCCAGATGGGTAGCCGGATTAGTCAGGCTCTGGCTGTCATGCTGGCCATGAATACTCAGCAGCCCTGCCGAAATATCCCGTACCACCGCTGCGGTGGCCGGCATGCCGTTGACACGGCAGGAGCCTTTTCCATCGGCACCGATTTCCCGGTACAGAAGCAGATCATCGGCATCCTCATATCCGAATTTTTCCAGCTGCTTATGCACGGAGGCCGGAATATTCTCAAAGGTCGCCCAAATGGACGCTTTCTGGGCCCCGCTGCGTACCAGTTCCCGGGACGTACGGTTGCCCAGAATGGCATTGATGGAGTCAATGAGGATAGACTTACCAGCACCGGTTTCACCTGTCAGCACATTCAGACCGGAGGTAAATTGAACCTCCGCCTTTTCGATGACAGCCACATTTTCAATTTTCAGTTGTGCCAGCATGTGGACAATCCCCTTTTGATCAAGTGTGGCGCGCTGTATACTGCTGGAGCTGACGGCAGATATCGGCAGCCGCCTCCTCCGAACGCATCAGGATAAAGAAGGTATCGTCACCCGAAAGAGTTCCGACAACCTTGTCCCAAGTACGGGAGTCAAACACTTCGCAGGCGGCATTGGCCATGCCGGAAAAGCACTTGACCAGCACCATATGTCCGGCATAATCCACCCCGATCACCGACTCCCGGAAAATGGTTTCAAACCGGCTGGCCGAGTGCGCCGTTTTTCCGTTGCCGGTAGCAGCCATATAACGGTAGGTCCCGTCTCCAGATGCGGTCTTGATGAGCCGCAGTTCCCGGATATCGCGGGACACGGTAGCCTGGGTCACGTCAAAACCTTCCTGGCGCAGGTGCGCCAGAAGATCTTCCTGGCGATCAATGGGATACGTTTCGATCAAATGCAAAATAGCCTGATGGCGCGCACTTTTCATATTGGGCTCATCTCCTCATCAGCTTGGTTTCTATGGCGCGGAATTGTTCTTCACGGCTGAATTCGATCAGCCCGAGCTTTTTCGGTGCCGTACGGATTTCGACCGATGCGCCCGGTGAAAGCAGGCAGGGAGCCTGGCTGTCGGCGCAGACTGTCGCGGTTGAACGGTTTTGTGCTTCTACAAGAATCCGCAGCGTGCGGTTTGCGGCAAAAACAATGGGGGCATTGCGCACTCCATGTGCGCATATGGGTGTCAGGACCATAACGGGGGCTTCCGCATCCAGAATGGGCCCCCCCGCCGAGAAAGAATACGCAGTAGACCCCGTTGGGGTAGCGACAATCAATCCGTCCCCGCGGAAACGGCTGACCGGGACCTCATCGCAATATACCGTATAGTCGGAAGGATGCAGGCGGGAAGTGCCAAAAACCACCACATCATTCATGGCAATTTTTTGCCACTGCACATCCACGGTCCGGGCTGTCAGGAAGGTACGGGATACCACCGAATAATCGCCGGCCGCCAGACGGGCCAGCTTTTCCGGCAGTTCGCTGACTTCACAAGTGGCCAGGAATCCGGTTCGTCCCAGATTGACCCCCAGGACCGGCTTGCCTGCCTGGAGGCAGAACGGCGCGGCCTGCAGCAAGGTGCCGTCGCCCCCCACTGTCAAAACCAGATCCGCCCGTTCCAGCGCTTCCGACTGGGGCAGAAATGTGACCGGGATTTTTTCCAGTTCTGTTTGCAGATCCGGCAAAGCCAACAGCTCCACTCCCAGACCGTGCAGCAACCGGGCCGCCCGTCTGGTCACCGCCAGCTTTGCGTCTTTTGTTCGGTTGGAATACAGAAGCACTGCCATGTTCGTATCCTCAGTTCAGTGAAGGTTCGGCGCCTTGTCCAAAGTCTCATGTGCCTTGGTGACGGTCTGTTCGATCAGTCCGTCCGGCAGCGGTTTAGGATCAGCGTCATGCCGCACAAAGAGCAGGAATTCAATGTTGCCTTCCGGTCCTTTGATGGGGGAAAAATCCAGTCCCCGCACCGAGAAGCCCAGTTCCAGGGCGAAC
>DXNX01000014.1:23680-26181 GCA_019413245.1 Oscillospiraceae bacterium | reverse complement strand
GCCATGACCCGGGAACAGGCGGCCCAGGCGATACTCAACGGCATCGACCTGGTGCGCGCGCAGCGGGAGCAAGGCGTCCGGCTGCTGGCCGCAGGGGAGATGGGCATCGGCAACACCACCACCGCCACCGCTGTGACCTGCGCTCTGCTGGGCCTGGACCCGGCCGAAGTCACCGGTCGGGGAGCAGGCCTTTCGGATGCAGGGCTTGCCTGCAAGATTCAGGCCATTCAAAAAGCCCTGGCCGTCAATACCCCAAACCCGGACGATGCGCTGGATGTGCTTTCCAAGGTGGGCGGCCTGGACATTGCCGGGCTGTGCGGACTGTTCCTGGGCGGCGCGCTGTATGGCGTTCCGGTCCTGATGGACGGAGTCATTACGGCGGCAGCGGCGCTGTGCGCCGTGCACCTGTGCCCGGCCGCCGGTAAGGCCGTGTTTGCCAGCCACTGTTCCGCCGAGCCTTGCGGCAAGCGGCTGCTGGACGCCCTGCAAAAACGGCCGCTCATTACCGCAGGTATGCACCTGGGCGAGGGGACCGGCGCCTTGGCGGCCATTCCGCTGTTGGATATGGCCCTGGCCGTGTACTATGGCTCTACGTTTGCGGATTACGGCATGCAGGCCTACACCCCGCAGGGGGGCGCCTCATGCTGACGTTTGTGATCGGCGGCGCGGGCAGCGGCAAAAGTGCCTATGCCGAGCGTTTGCTGGCGTCTTGTCCCGGCACCCGGTATTACCTGGCCACCATGCAGGTGTGGGACGAAGAATGCCGCCGCCGGGTGGAGCGCCACCGGGAAATGCGGGCGGGAAAGGGCTTTCAGACCCTGGAATGCCCGCTGGATCTGGCCGGGCTGCGCTTGCCGGCTGCCGGGGCGGTTTTGCTGGAAGACCTGACCAATCTGGCGGCCAACGAGCGATACGCGCCCGGCGGCGCCGGTCCGGATACGCTGCAAGCGGTATCCCACGGCCTGGAAAAGCTGTACCGGCAGACCACCGACCTCATTGTGGTGGGCAATGAACTTTTCTGCGGCGGCACCGATTATGAAGGGGATACGGTGGCGTATCTGAAACTGCTGGCGGACCTGCACCGCCGCCTGGCTGCCATGGCTGATAACGTCTGTGAGGTCGTGGCGGGCTGTCCGATGTACTATAAGGGAAAGGAACCTGTATATGGTCCTGTTTGAAACGATTGCGGTGGCCTTCGGTATGTTCAGTGCACTGCCCATGCCCCAGCCCCAGTGGAATGAACGCAATATGCGCTATGCCATGTGCGCGTTTCCGTTCATCGGGGTGGTGTGTGGTGTTGCCTGGTATGCCTGGGCCTGGTTCTGCGGGTATTTCGCGCTGCCGGTGCTGCTGCGGGCGGCGGGGCTGTGCCTGGTGCCGGTCCTCATCACCGGCGGCATCCATCTGGACGGATACGCCGATACCTGTGACGCCCTGGCCAGCTGTGCCGAACCGGCCAAAAAGCAGGAGATCCTGGCCGACCCACACTGCGGCGCCTTTGCGGTCATCCGGCTGTGCAGCTACTTTGTGGCGACACTGGGGCTGTGCGCGGCTCTTGAGCCCACCCCGGCTGCTTGCTTTTGTATGGGGCTATGCTTTACATTGGAACGGGCCTTGTCCGGTCTGGCCGTGACCAGCTTTCCCATGGCCAAGAACACCGGCCTGGCCCATCTGTTTGCCACCACCGCCGACCGTGACCGGGTACGCCGTATCCTGACGGTGGTGTGTGTGGTGCTGTGTGTGCTGCTGGTGATAAGCGGCGGTGCTTTGGCCGCTGTGGCTGCGCTGCTGGTCTTCTGGCATTACCACCATACGGCAAAAAAGCAGTTCGGCGGTATCAGCGGTGACCTGGCAGGCTGGTTTGTGCAGCGGGCGGAACTGTGGATGCTGGCTGCCCTGACCGCCGGACAATGGCTTTGGGGGTGGGCACTGTGATTCTGATTACCGGCCCTTTGTTTTCCGGCAAGACCGAGTTTGCCCGCACACTCTGGCCGGACGCAGCAACGTTTTCGGCCCGTGTGTGTACCGATGCCCAGACTCTGGCGGCGGACTGCGGGGACCTGCCCGCTCTGGCCGACCGTCTGGCCCGCCAATATGAGATCATCACCGTCACCGAAGTGGGCGGTGGGGTAGTGCCCACCGACCCGGCCCAGCGTGCCGCACGGGAAGCGGCGGGGCGGCTGGGATGCCTGCTGGCGTCCCGTGCCGATACGGTGGTGCGTGTTTTCTGCGGTTTGCCGCTTGTGTTGAAAGGAGTTCTTCCCGAATGAAAATTTATCTGTTGCGCCATGGTCTGACCATCTATAATACCGAAAAGCGCTATCAGGGACAGCGGGACATCCCGCTCTCTCCCGAAGGGCTGGCCATGCTGCGCAAGGCGGATTTTACAACCGACCTGGTCTACGTCAGCCCCTTGACACGGGCCCGGCAGACGGCGTCGGTGCTGTTTCCGGAGGCAAAACAGGTGCAGGTGAAAGACTTGCGGGAGATGTGCTTCGGCA
>DXNX01000014.1:0-23670 GCA_019413245.1 Oscillospiraceae bacterium | reverse complement strand
GGATGAATTCTGCGACCGTACCTGTGCGGCATTTTCCAGACTGGTGGACGAATGCCTGGCCCAGGGGCGGGAAGTGATGGTCATTGTGGCCCACGGCGGCACCCAGATGTCGGTGATGGAGCGCTACGCCGTGCCCCATAAGGAATACTACCAGTGGTGCGCCCCCAATGCGGGCGGGTATCTGCTGGACGCCTGCGACTGGGAAAAGCAGCACATCCTGCATCTGATCAAAACGGTGCAGTACACGAAAGAGGCTTCCGTATGATGGTCTGCGCCGCCATTCTCTGCGGCTTTCTGCTGGATCTGCTGCTGGCGGACCCGGCCTGGATGCCCCATCCGGTGGTTTTCATGGGCAAAACCATCACGGCGCTGGAACCACGGCTGCGCCGTCTGTTCCCCGATACCCCCGGCGGGCAGCTGGCTGCGGGCAGCGTTCTCGCTGCGGTGTTGCCTCTGGGCACGCTGGTGTTGACCGGTGCCGTCTGCCTGGGGGCAACGGCCATCCATCCTTTGCTGGGCTTTGCGGTACAGACCTTCTGGTGCTGGCAGGCGCTGGCCGTGCGGGGGCTTGCCAAGGAGAGCCGCAACGTTTATGAAAAACTGACCGGGGACACCCTGCCCCATGCCCGGCAGGCTGTATCCCGCATTGTTGGGCGGGACACCCAGGCCCTGACCGCTGAGGGGGTGACCAAGGCTGCCGTGGAAACGGTGGCCGAAAATTTCTCTGACGGCGTGATGGCACCGCTTCTGTATATGCTCATCGGCGGGGCGCCCCTGGCTCTGTGCTATAAGGCTATCAACACCATGGACAGCATGGTGGGCTACAAAAACGACCGGTATCTCTATTTCGGACGTGCGGCGGCACACCTGGACGATGTGGCCGGGTATCTGCCCGCCCGGCTGGCGGCGCTGTTCTGGATCGCCGCAGCTGCACTCACCGGCCATGATGAAAAAGGCGCCTGGAAGATCTGGCGGCGGGACCGCCGCTGCCACGCCAGCCCCAACAGCGCCCAGACCGAATCCGCCTGCGCGGGAGCGCTGGGGGTGCAGCTGGCGGGTCCGGCCTATTACTTCGGCAAACTGTATACAAAACCCACCATCGGGGACTCGCTGCGCCCGGTGGAACCCCGGGATATTCTGCGCGCCAACCGTATGCTGTACGCGGCCAGTGTTCTGGCTTTGGTTACGGGGCTGGCGGTGCACGCCGCGCTGGTCATTCTGATTTAAAGCAGCCAAGGAAAGGATTTTCTATGCCACAACTCACACACGGCGGCGACTGGGCCGGCTTCGCGGCCGAATACGGGACCATTCCGCTGGATTTTTCGGCCAACATCAGCCCGCTGGGCTTGCCGGACGGCGTGCGCAAGGCGATCGTCGAAGCCGCCGGAAAACAGGACCGGTACCCCGACCCGCTGTGCCGGGACCTGTGTGCCGCCATTGCCCGAAGCCGGAAAATTCCGGCTGATTGGGTGCTGTGCGGCAACGGTGCCGCCGACCTGATCTGGCGGCTGGCTCTGGCCGAAAAGCCCCGCCGTGCACTGCTGACGGCTCCGACCTTTGCGGAGTACGCCGCTGCGCTGCGCAGCGTGGACTGCCGGGTGGTGGAATACACCCTGCACCCGGAAACCGATTTTTCCCTGGACCGGAAGTTTCTGGCTGCCATCACGCCGGAAACCGACCTGGTCCTGCTGTGCGAACCCAACAACCCCACCGGCCGCACCACCGACCCGGCCTTGCTGCGTGAAATTCTGGATGCCTGCGCTGCCAACGGGACCCTGCTGGCCGTGGATGAATGCTTCAACGAATTTCTGGACGACCCTGCCGCCCATACGCTGGAAGGCTGCCTGCCCGATTATCCCAACCTGCTGATTTTCAAGGCCTTTACCAAATGGTATGCCATGGCGGGGGTGCGCCTGGGCTATGTTCTGAGCAGCAATACGGCATTACTGGAACACCTGCGCGCCGCGGGGCAGCCCTGGGCGGTTTCGGGGCTGGCCCAGGCGGCAGGGCTGGCTGCCTTGCAGGAGACTGAATACAGCCGTACCCTTCATGCGCTGATCTCCGCCCAGCGGCCGCGCATGATGGCCGGGCTGACCGCGCTGGGCTGCCGGGTCGTGCCGGGACAGGCCAACTATCTGCTGTTTTACAACAGCTGCAAGGACCTTGTGCCGGCGCTGCGGAAAAAAGGCGTTCTGCTGCGGGATTGCTCCAATTATGCGGGCCTTGGCCCTGGTTGGTATCGCTGTGCTGTGCGCAGCGGCGCCGAAAACGATGCCTTTTTGCAGGCGATGAAAGAGGTGCTCTGAATGGCAAAGTGCATTATGGTACAGGGAACCATGTCCGGCGCGGGCAAAAGCCTGCTGGTCACGGCTCTGTGCCGGATTTTCCGCCAGGACGGGCTGAAAGTGGCCCCTTTCAAGAGCCAGAACATGGCGCTCAACAGTTATATCACCCGGGACGGCCTGGAAATGGGCCGTGCCCAGGTGGCCCAGGCGGAAGCCGCCGGTCGGGAACCGGATGTGCGCATGAATCCCATCCTGCTCAAGCCGTCCAGCGATACGGGCAGTCAACTCATCGTCAACGGGCGGGTGCGGGGGCAGTATGCAGCCCGGGACTACTTTGCCATGAAAAAGACCCTGATCCCCGACATCCTGCAGGCGTACCAGAGTCTGGCGGCGGAAAACGACGTCATCGTCATCGAGGGAGCCGGCAGCCCGGCAGAGATCAACCTGAAATCCGACGATATCGTCAATATGGGACTGGCGGCCATGGTCAATGCCCCGGTCCTGCTGGTGGGGGATATTGACCGCGGCGGGGTATTTGCCCAGCTGTACGGTACGGTAGCTCTGCTGGAACCGGAAGAGCGGGCCCGCGTGGTCGGCACTGTCATCAACAAGTTCCGCGGGGACGTGAGCCTGCTGGAACCGGGCCTGCAGATGCTGCGGGACAAGACGGGTATGCCGGTGCTGGGGGTGGTGCCTTACGGGCACTGGGACATTGATGATGAGGACAGCCTGGCCCCGCGCCTTTCTCATACCCGGGCCGAACGCCCGGTGGATATTGCCGTCATCCGCCTGCCGCGTATCTCCAACTTTACCGATTTTGCGCCGCTGGAAAGCCATCCCGCTCTTGGTGTGCGCTATGTGGCCGACCCGGCACAGCTGGGAGCCCCGGACCTGGTGATCCTGCCTGGTACCAAAAGCACGGTACAGGACCTGCTGTGGCTGCGCAGCAGCGGCTTGGAAGCAGCCATCCTCAAACTGGCGGCAGGCAAAACCCCTGTTCTGGGCGTCTGCGGCGGGTACCAGATGCTGGGCCGGACCATCAGCGACCCGGACGGTGTGGAGTGCGCCGGTACCGTGGCGGGCCTTGGCCTTTTGCCCTGCGATACGGTGTTTACCCCCCAAAAGACCCGGACCCGTATGCGGGCCGAAGTTCTGGCCCAACCTTTTCAGGGGGCGCAGCTGGACGGGTACGAGATTCACATGGGCCGCACCCGGCGCAGTGGGGGAGAACCTTTCTGCCGCCTGCACACTGGGGCCGAGGATGGCGCCGTACAGGACAACGTGTTCGGCACCTATCTGCACGGCCTGTTTGATACCGGCAGCCTGACCGATTCTCTGGCAGCCTGGCTGCTGCAGCGCAAGGGGCTTTCCGCCGATTTTGTTCCTACCACAGACCGTGCCGCTTACAAAGAACAGCAATACGACCGCCTGGCGGCCGGTGTGCGCGCGGCGCTGGATATGAATGCCATCTATCATGCAATGGAGGAATACGACCATGAATAAAGGACTCGTCCACCTGTACTGGGGCGATGGAAAAGGCAAGACCACGGCGGCTTTCGGGCTGGCTCTGCGTATGCTGGGCAGTGGCGGCACCGTTACCGTGGTGCAGTTCCTGAAAGACGGACAGAGCAGCGAACTGGAGCTGCTGCGCCGTCTGGGGGCCACGGTGTATTCCGGCCAGGCAGGTACCGGGTTCTTTTCGCAGATGACCCCGGAAGAACGCCGGACCGTCCGTGCCCGGCACGATGCACTTTTGACCAAGGCGCTGGAAACGCCCTGCGATCTGCTGGTGCTGGATGAAGCCTGCGCTGCCTGCCGTCTGGGCATGGTGGACGAAGACCTGCTGCGCCGTGCCGTGCTGGAACGCCCGGCGGGGCGGGAAGTGGTCCTCACTGGCCGTGACCCGGCCGAGTGGATGCAGCAGGCCACCGACTATTCCACCGAGATGCGCTGCCATAAGCATCCGTACCAGCAGGGCATCACTGCCAGAAAGGGAGTGGAGTATTGAGCACCGAACTCAAACATCATCTGCCGGCGGATATTGAGCGCACCAGCATGTCCATCATTGAATCCGAGCTGAAAGAGCGTGGAATCGTTCTGCCGCCGGAAACACAGGCGGTGGTCAAGCGGGTCATCCACACCACTGCGGACTTTGAGTATGCCGATACCCTGCGTTTTACCCCGGAGGCGGTGGCCAGGGGCGTGCAGGCGCTGCGGCGGGGTGTGCCCATCGTGACCGATACCAATATGGCCAAAGCGGGCATCAGCAAGCCCAGCCTGACAAAACTGGGCACCCAGGTATACTGCTTTATGGCGGAGGAGGCTGTGGCCGAACAGGCCCGCCAAAACGGTACCACCCGGGCAGTAGCTGCCATGCGCCACGCTGCGGAAACCATGCCCGGGGCGCTGCTGGCGGTGGGCAATGCCCCCACAGCCTTGTTGGAAATTGCCGATCTCATTGAGAAAGGCCTGCGCCCTGCTTTGGTGGTGGGAGTCCCGGTGGGTTTTGTGAACGTGGTGGAAAGCAAACAGCGGCTGATGCAGGTTTGCGAAACCGCGGGTGTGCCTGCCATTGCTGCTATGGGACGCAAGGGCGGCAGCAATGTGGCGGCGGCCATCTGCAATGCACTGCTGTATACCGCACTGGATACCATCGACCCCGCCCGACGGGGCTGGCAATAAAAGAGAACGACCGGCACTTTGTACACGGACTGTACAGGGTGCCGGTTACTTTTCTGCACAAAAAGGACGATGCCACGCTGTTCCACGGGCCGTGGATTTCTTCAACCGGACGTTCCTTGCAAATGGGCGCCGCCGGATGTATGATAGACCCAACACGGAAGGGGAGGATAACATGGATGCCAAGCGTGTGGGAACTCTGATTGCCGCCCTGCGCCGTTCCCAGGGAATGACGCAGCAGCAGTTGGCCGACCGCATCGGGGTGACCAACCGGGCTGTCAGTAAATGGGAGACCGGACAGGGGCTGCCGGACATTGCAGTTCTGCCGGAACTGGCCCAGGCTCTGGGATGTACGGTGGATGAGCTGCTGGCGGGTGAACTGAATCAAAAACAGGCCGAACCGGATACCCGGACCGAAGCCCCGGAACCGGACAGGGAACAGGAAGATGATCCGGGCCTTCTCCTGGCATCGGTGGAACAGCCGGTGGATGATACGGGCATTGACGCAGCGGTGGAAGCATGCTGTACCCGCCCGGTGGTCCGCTGGCCCCGGGTGCTGCTGGGACTGATCGGTCTGGGCGGTATCGTCGCCGGCAGTGTGTTTGCCTTCTACGGGCTGATGGGCAACAGCGGGCAGGCCCTGCGCAGTGCGGTGGTTCTGGTCTGTGGTCTGTTCTGTTTCCAGCAGGCTGCTTTTGCGGGGCGTCTGCGCCGTCAGGTGGGGGCCGACCTGCGGCGGAACCACGCTTTTTCCGTCTACGAAACCGGTGTCCGAAGCCAGAAGACCGGCCGCTTCCTGCCAATGGAAAGCCTGTCGGCCATCTGCCTGTATCAGGGATATACGGTCCTTGTCTGGGACCGGGCCCCTACACCTGTTGCAGTGACCGTGCCGGACACTGCCTGTGTGACTTCGCAGCCGCAGTTGGTGGAACGGTTGCAGCAGATCGCGCCTCTGGCAGAGGTATTGCAGCCGAGGGCGCCACGCCTGTCCCGGCGGACCGGAGCCGTGTTGTTTGCGGTTCTCTGTGTGATTGTCATGCTGCCGGCAGCCGCTGTGGCCCTGGGGGTCACCAGCTGTATTTCGCCTGACGGAAAGGTCCTGATGCTGCAGAGGGACGCCGAAACAGGCGTTGTTACCGACCTGCACAGCCACACGCAGTTCCCGTACCCGGCGGTGGGCCGGCTGAAAGAACAGTGGCTGACAGGCGATTGTTGTGCCATTACTTACCAGACCATTGACGGCAGTACCCATGTGTATCTGGCCACATATGGGGACCGCGGCAGCGGATTGTCCTATTACTATGTGGAGAGTGCCCTCTACGGGACCTGGCGGGAAAACAACAGCGTGACAGACCCCGGCTACCAGCTGCGCCATGATGCCACCACCGACGGCGTGCTGGTGACCCCGGCGGACCGGTACGGCTGGACATACAGCAACAATGTACAGTTCGGAACCATTGGTCTGGCCCTCTGCGATGAAGATGGTTTACCGCAGTGGGTGGTGGTGCTGGGTAAGAACTATACCTTTGATGAGAATGACTGTGCCGAGGGCGGTTCGACCATCGTTCTGTGCCCGGTGTCTATGGATGCCACGACCCCTATCACCCTGACCATCTACACCGAGGAGGAACAGCAGTTCGATGAAGAACAGGCTGAGATAGCTGCCAGACCCAATTTCTCGGACACCGTCAGCTGTACGGTAACAACGGGCGGCCTCTTTTTCACCTGGGATGGCGGTGTGACCACCAGCAACCCGCTCGACGGCAATTCCTGCGCCTCGTATGGGATCACGGATGTGAGCGACATCCAGCCGCTGGTCCTGCGGGAAAACGGGGCTGCTTTCCTGCTGGATATGGGAGATAATAACGTCTGGGTCTATACCACCAATGACCGCGGCCAGACCTGGAACTCCGACCAGCTTTTCTGGTACCGGGACGTGCGTAATGTCAGCGATAAGGTGCTGAACTTTGTGGATGACTCGTTCGGATATGCCGCCATCAGCACTGAGTACAGCCCCGGGGCCGGTATTGCGGTGGTTCTGTATACCACGCAGGACGGCGGCGTGACCTGGCAGGAAAAGACCGTCCCCACACCGGAAAATGACCGGGAACGGGCCATCAACGGGCTTTCTTTTGCCGATTCTCAAAACGGCATCGCCAGCCTGGAGAGCGGTCAGGAAAACAATTGGCCGTACCTGTTTGCCACCACCGACGGCGGAGAGTCCTGGCAGCCCATCACGGCACCTTGGGATGATACGGACGTAGGCTGGCTGCGCTGCATCGACAGCCTGACCAACACCGATGGGCGCTGGTATATGAAGCTGACCCAGTACCCCCAGAAACTGAAGGTCTGTACCTTCAGTGCCGACCAGCTTACCGGTCCCTGGACCTATGAAAAAACCGAAGACTACAAGCCGTAAAACAAGCCCCCGGCCCGGGAAGGCAGACAGTCCTTCCTGGCCGGGGGCCTTCCTGTCATTGGGCTGTTTTTTGGCGTGCAAACAGGAGTGCGCCGGGTCAGCTTTAGGGGGCGTCATACAGGCGGCACATGCGGCAGTGCAGGGAAAATGCAGGCCTGTCTCTGGTAAAAGATCAAAAAGACCGCTGCGGTTATACTGCCGACGGCGGTCTTATACTTTGTCGGGAAAGCTGCTTTTCGCTCCCGTTTCATTCGGTGGATTTCAGGAAAAAGCTCTCGCGTCCCTGGTACTCACTTGTCACAACCTCAAACATTTCTTCGGGCGTTTCCTGGCAGCCGTTTTGCAGCCAGAGCTTGATGATTCTGGTCAGCCCGCTTTTGAAAAATTCCATATGATAGGGGATAAAGCGGTCCTGAAAGTACTTTTTGGCCTGATCGGTGTCGTAGGTCACGATTTTGTAGTTGTCGTCATATCCCAGCTTGAAATAGGTGCGGTAAAAAATCTGGTTCTCCCGGATGTGACGGAACAATTTCAGGTAATCGTTACTGTTGAACCCGGACGTGATTTCTTCCCGGTAGATGTCTGCCAGACTCGCTTCCAGCCGGTCACGGATTGCATCTGCCAGACCGTAAATATCCGGATAGTTGGCGTAAAAGGTTGTACGGTTCAGGCCAGCCCGCTTACAGATGTCGGATACACTGATGCGGTTCAGCTCCTTGGTTTGTAGCAGCTCTACAAAGACTTTTTCGATTTTTTCCCGGGATTCCTTTTTGCGCCGGTTGTTGGGCGTGTTCATGCTTTCTCCTTTATCTCAACAATTGTTGCCATATTGATGATTGTTTTGCCTCTTTGAAAAAATTATACTGGATTCAGATTAAAACAACAATGGTTGATTTAATCAAATTGATGGAGGTGTACATAATATGAAGAAAAGCAGTTTTGTTGCAATGCTGCTCGGAACGGTCAGCGGCGTGCTGTTTGCTCTGGGCATGTGTATGGCACTGATTCAGGAGTGGAACTCTTTCCGCCCCGGTATCGTATTGGGCTGTGCGGGCGTGCTGCTGGGAGTGGTAACCGTCTTTGTCTGGCGAAAGATGGAACACAAGCGGCCTGTTCGTCTTTGCGGCAAGACCATTCTGATCATGGCAGCCGGTATCGTCGGCGCGCTGGCACTCGGGGTGGGAATGTGCTTCACCATGGTGTGGGATAAAACGGTTCTCGGCATCATTGTGGGACTGGCCGGAATTCTTATTCTCCTAACTTTGGTGCCGCTCACAAAAGGAATTAAGGATTGAACCGAAAACAAAGAGCCTGTTTGCCAGCTTTCAAGGCGCAGCACGCAAAAAGGTACGCTGCTGCTCGGGAACGGCTGTTGAGGTCGGCTGTCCTGTCCCTTGGCTGCAATTTCCTGTATGCGCTGTACCACGGCGCCTTGGGGATTCTTCAGCTGTCCATGTGGTTTGTGGCTATGAGTGCTTTTTATGGCCTTTTGTTAATTTTGCGATTCGGTGCCGTTTTGTGCGCGATAAACCGGAAAAAAACAAATTCCAACGTAACGGAAACGCTGCTTTTCAAATCCACCGGGGCCCTGCTGATTTTGTTGAGCATGGTTCTGGCGTGGGTCAATGCAATCAGCATAGCACAAAGAATCGGAATGCCGCACGGGAAGATCACTATGATCACTATAGCGACCTACACCTTTGGCAAGATTGCCGCGTCCGTAAGACAGACCATCCGGCAGCGCAAGGAATACTCAACCCTGTCTGCTGTTCTGTGCCGGATCAGACAGGCCGAAGTAGCTGCTTCTGTCCTGACTCTGCAACAGTCTATGCTGGTGTCATTTGGAAGCATGGAAGAGATGCAGATGTGCCGGATGAATGCCATTACGGGTGCAGCGATATGCCTGTTTATTCTGTCACTGGGAATCTGTATGATAACACGAACAAGAAAGGAAAATGATGTATGGCAAAATCAAAACTTGTAAAAGCAAACGAAAAAATTGCCCGGAATGTCACCGCAGCTTTCGGCAAAATTGAGGATACCGTTGTGGGCGGATATGCCAAAATTGAGGATGCTTTCGTGGACCGCTACCTGACAAAGGACGGGGAGACCGTTGAAGAAGCAAAGTCCCGCCTGAAGGAGGAACAAAACCAGCAGAACCGCTGAAACATTGAAACCAAAACATTGAAACCATATGGCGGGCAGTAAGCAGCGCTCTTTGGATTAACAGAACAAATGTATAGGCTTGCACCTGCGTGCTGCCCCCTCTATATCCATCCTCCTGACTTTGCGGGAGGATGGATATTTGTTAAAAACAACACGATTTTGTGCCAGTTATAACAAAAAATGACTTTCGAGGGCGCAGTGACTGCTGTGTGTTACCATCAGAGGGACTGCAAAACGAAGGGTATGAGATTGCCATCCGGCGTTGGTAGGGAGATTACAATGTCGAATAGGATCGGACCTATCTCGCCTACCACAATATGGCGGAGGCTAAGGTGGCGGGGATGACCAATCCCAGGAAAATCATCCCGCTTACAGAAGTTTGGTTTCGCAGCTTTCCCGAAATTCCCGCGGGGTGCAGCCTGTTACCTTGCGGAACACAGAGCCGAAATGACTGGGAGAACAGAAATGCAGCCGGGCGGCTACTTCCTGCACGGTACAGCCGCCGTCGCTCAGCAGGAACTTGGCTCGCTCCACCCGGGCAATCTTGATGTAATCCGAGATACTGACCTTTACTTCCTCCTTGAATTTGCGGGAAAGGTAGTAGTCGGTATAGCCTACCATCCCGGCCAGCTGAGCAATGCTTAAGGGGGCCTCCGTGTGAGTCTCGATGTAATCGCAGCAGCGTCGGATATTCTGGGATACATCGGGATTGCTGCGGCACCGGTGGACCCGCTGCACAAGGTCGGCGAACATGACATGATGGATGGCACCCACGTCTCCCAGTGTTTTGGCTTCTTCCACGCTCTGAATGTACTGATCCCCCACAGAATAGGCCGTTTCGGGGGAAAGGCCGCCCTGAATGGCAGCCCGGACGCAGAGGGAAATGGAAACGATCACCGAGGTCTTGGCCTGGCGCAGGGCATCCCCTGTACGCAGAGGCACACCGCTGCTCAGGGTGCGCACTCTGTTTAGGGCATCCTTGTAGTTCAGGTCGCCCTCACGGATCATCCGCATCAGGTTCTGCTCGGCCATCCAGGTATGGTGCCGGTCCTGGGGGGCGGCCTTGCCCGTGGTGGAGGCAATCTGGTTGTGCTGGAATGCAATGTCGCTGGTCTGAATCCGTTCGGCGGTGATGGCATAATGCAGCATAAGGCACAGCTGATTCATCACCATGGAGGAATAGACCGGCACGCTGTGCATGGCATCCTCCAGCTCTTGCTGCCAGCTGATGCTGGAGGCCAGGCCGGGCAGAGAAAGCAGGGTGTCCCTGATGGTGCGCAGCGAAATTTCTACGCTGGCCACCGGCCCAATCATGTAGATCCGCCTTAGCTGCTGTTCCGGCTTGTAAAATGCCGCAATCCAGGAAATACCCAGGGGCATGGTCAGCCAGATGGGGTAAGATTGCTGGTCACTGTGCTGCTTAAGGACCGTCTGGAAGGAAAAATACTTCATCAGCTCCAGAAAAACATCCCGGTGGGAGGAGTTGGTCTCCAACAAGTTTCCGCTTTCATCAAAGCACCAGGTGCTGATCTCGGAACCGCATCGGATCATCTCCCGAAAAAGTGCCATATTGTTTTCTAGTTCTTGTATGTCCAAGGGTAAATCCTCTTTTGCCAGTATCGTTGTACCACCAGTGTACCACGGCAACTAAAGAAATACCATATATTTGATTGAAATGTCAAAAATTAGGTGAAAAATAAAAATAAAACGAAAAAATAATAGAAATAGCAAATATATGGCTTTCAGAAGAATACATTCCGCGGTATCTTGTAGGCAGAAAAGGAACCACTCTTTCAGGCGTGCAGCCTGCAAGAAAAAGGCAGCAGCAGCGAAAACTGCAATTAGGAGGAAAACATCATGGGTAAAAACAAAGTGAAGAATCCCGACAAACTGGGATTCGGACGACTGATGGCGTGGAAATCCTCGGATATTTCCGCGGCGTGGGTCAATGTGATTACACTGAACTATCTGTCCATCTATGCATCGGATACGTTGGGCATCAATATTGCGCTGGTGGGCACACTGCTGTTGGCCAGCAAGGTGGTAGACGCCTTCACGGATATTTTTGCGGGGTGGATGGTAGACAACACCCACACCAAACTGGGCAAAGGTCGGCCTTATGAGCTGTGCATTGTGGGGCAGACCCTCTGTACTGTGCTGTTGTTTGCGGGCAGCCCGGAATGGAGCGAATTTATCAAGTGTGCCTGGATTTTCTGCATGTACACCCTGACCTTCTCGGTGTTCGCCACGATGCGCAATGCGGCTGCCAATCCCTATACCATCCGGTTCCTGAGCAACAACCCGGTCCTTATGCGCAAGATGGCTTCCTATGGTGGCCTGGTGACAATGGCGGCGTCCATGGTGCTGAGCATCGGTTTCCCCATGCTGATGGGCCGTCTGGCTACTTCTGCCCGTGGCTGGACCACCCTGGTGACCATCATTATGATCCCCGCCACCCTTATCGGTTTCCTGCGTTTCTTCCTGTGCAAGGAGGACCCGGAAGTGGACGCTTCTTCCAAGCAGGAGCCTATCCGTCTGCATGAGATCTTCCTGCTGTTCCGCAAGAACAAATATGTGTGGTTTTATGCCATCATCATGCTGAGCTACAATGTCATTACCAATCTGGCGGTGGGCAGTTACTATTTCAAATGGATTGTAGGCAACCTGGATGCGTTGGGCGTGATGTCCATCTTCTCCATTGTCTTGTTGCCGCTGATGACTCTGTTCCCGACGATTATGAAAAAAATTGGTTCGATGGGAAAAATGATCACTGTGTTCAGTGGTATTGGCGTTGTCGGCTATGTAATTGCATTCTTCTCCGGCACGAATATTCTGGGTGTTTATGTGGGTTATGCACTGGGTACCTTTGCCACCCTGCCGTTGGCTTACTATGGCGTTCTCTTCATCATGAACATCTGCACTTACAATGAAATGATCGGAATGCCCCGTATGGACGGCTCCTCCGGTATCCTGGCCAACTTTGCCTCCAAAATGGGCGCCTCCTTGGGTTCCTGGGTCACCGGTATGCTGCTGATGCTGGCGGGGTATGTATCGGCGGAAGGCGTGACCGAACAGCCCGCCAGCGCCTTGATGATGATCCGCGTGGACTTTTCCCTGGTACCGGCCATCCTGCTGGTGGTGATCGGTGCGTGCGCCCTGGCGTTTGCTAAGCTGGAACCCAAGGCCGCGGCATTTGAAGAACAGAAGAAGCAGGCGGAAGCCCAGAAGGGTGCCAACGCCTGATCTATAAAATGAAAACGGGCTTGCGGCGGAATGTCCGCAAGCCTTTTCCCGAATAAGGAGCGTATTACAATGCGAAATGTGAAAATCCTTTCTCATGGATGGAACTTTACTAAGCCGGGGTGCGAAACGATTGAAGTGACGGTGCCCCACACCTGGAACGCCCAGGACGGTACCGACGGAGGTAATGACTATTACCGCGGTACCTGCCGGTATGAGCGCACGCTGCGCCGCCCTGCCCTGGCTGCAGGGGAACAGGTTTGGTTGGAATTTGACGGGGTAGCACAGAGCTGTGTGGTCTTTGTGAACGGAATCAAGGTTACCGAACATCAGGGGGGCTATTCCACTTTCCGCTGTGATGTTACGGCATTTCTGAAAGAGGGGGACAACACCCTGACGGTAGATGTGGACAACGGCAAAAACGACCGGGTCTATCCCCAGAAAGCAGACTTTACTTTTTACGGCGGCATCTACCGTGAAGTGAAGCAGATTGTGGTGCCTGCCGCCCACTTTGCCCTAGGGTACTGGGGCGGCAGCGGGGTAAAGATTACCCCTACCGTGGAAGGTCGGAATGCCCGGGTACTGGCTCAAGCCTGGATTGAAGGCGACGCGGAAGCTGTTTCCTTTACCATCGACGGCCAGACCAAGACTGCGCCGGTGGAAAACGGGAAGGCGGAAGCGGAGTTTCTGCTGACCGAGGTACATCTTTGGAACGGTGTGGCAGACCCGTACCTGTACACCTGTACGGCCAGCCTGCCGGGAGACGAGGTGCGTGTGCGCTTTGGCTGCCGGACCATCGCTTTTGACCCTGACAAAGGATTCCTACTCAATGGTACTCCCTACCGTTTGTGCGGCGCGGCCCGTCATCAGGACCGCCAGGGGCTGGGCAATGCCCTGACCGAGAAGGAGCACGCTGAAGATATTGCCCTTCTGTTGGAGATGGGGGCCAACACCGTGCGGTTGGCTCATTACCAGCAGGCGCAGATTGTCTATGATCTGTGCGATGAAAAGGGGCTTATCGCCTGGGCTGAGATCCCTTATATCACCGAGCACCTGCCTGCCGCCCGGGAAAACAGTCTCTCCCAGATGCGGGAACTGGTGGTGCAGAACTACAACCATCCCAGTATCGTTTGCTGGGGTCTCTCGAATGAGATCACTGCTACCGGCGGCGTGAACGATGATATGGTGGAAAACCATCGCCTTTTGAACGACCTGTGCCACGAACTGGACAAGACCCGCCCCACCACGATGGCAAATGTATTCATGCTGGATGCCAACGATCCTTTTGTGATGCTGCCGGATATCCGCAGCTACAATCTGTACTACGGCTGGTATGTGGGAGATTGGGACCAGAACGACGAATGGTTTGACCAGTTCCATGACGCTCACCCCGACGCGGTTATCGGCCTTTCGGAATACGGTGCCGACGCCAACCCCGCCTATCAGGCTGAACACCCGGAAAAAGGGGACTGGACCGAAGGATACCAGGCTCTGTATCATGAGCATATGCTCAAAATGTGGTCGGAGCGCCCCTATATCTGGGCCATGCACTGCTGGAATATGTTCGATTTCGGCGCTGACGGCCGGGATGAGGGCGGCAAACCGGGCCAGAACCAGAAAGGACTGGTCACCTTTGACCGCAAGACTAAAAAAGACGCCTTCTATATTTACAAGGCGTATCTGAGTAAGGAACCCTTTGTGCATCTGTGCGGCCGCAGGTACACCGACCGGACAGGGGACAAAACCGAGATTCGAGTCTATTCCAACCAGCCGGAAGTCACTTTTCTGGTAGATGGGAAGGAGGCTGGCCGCCAGACCGGCGACAAAGTATTTGTCTTTACCGTGCCTCTTGCCGGGGAGCATGAGATTGAAGCACGCGCAGGAGCCGTGACCGATACTATGATCATCCGCAGGGTGGATAAGCCCAACCCTGACTATGTCAAGGCAGGCGGGCAGATTGTCAACTGGTTCGATCGGGAGGATGAGATTGTCCGCGAAGGATATTTCTCCATCAAGAACTCGGTGGCCGAGATCCGGGCCAATCCAGCAGCCGAAAAAGTGTTTGAGGAGATGGTAGCCCCGCTGAAGGAAAAAGCCGTTGCCGCTTACGGCGATGTGGCAAAGAACATCCAGATGCCGGAATCGGTTGTCCGCGCCATGGAACGGATGAGCGTGGAAGCCACCCTGAAACAGATGGGCGCGTTGATTACGCCGGAGTTTGTACACAAGCTCAACGCTGTACTGAACAAAATTCCTCGGAACTGAGCCAAGGAGGCAGAACATGAAACGATTTTCGGAAGATTTTCTGGTGGGCGCGGCGACGGCGGCGCACCAAGTGGAAGGAAACAACTTTTACAATGATTGCTGGGCACAGGAACATATGCAGCATACCAGCTATGCCGAACCCAGCCTGGACGCGGTGGATCACTACCACCGCTATGAGGAGGATATCCGGCTGATGGCGGACGCGGGGCTGAACGCCTACCGCTTCTCCATCGAATGGGCACGCATTGAGCCGGAGGAAGGCCGGTTTGATGAATCGGAGGTCGAGCACTACCGGCAGGTTATCGCTTGCTGCAAGGCCCATGGCGTAGAGCCGGTGGTTACCCTGCATCACTTTTCCAGCCCGGTATGGCTGATTTCCAAGGGCGGCTGGGAGGCCGATACCACTCCGGCGGATTTTGCCCGCTATGTTCGCCATGTCATGGAGGCTTTGGGGCAGGAACTGCACTATGTCTGCACCATCAACGAGGCCAACATGGGGGTACAGGTCGCGGCTATTGCCAAGCGTTACATGAAGCAGATGATGGCTCAGGCGGCAAAGAACGGCAGCGCAGACGGCAGCGTGCAGATGGGGATGAACCTGGAAAAGATGCTGGCGGCCCGTCAGCGGGAAGGGGCCGAGGAAAACAAAAAGGTGTTCGGCGTGGAAAATCCCCAGTGTTTCACCAATCCCCGGACTGCCCATGGCGATGAGCTGGTGATGGAAGCCCACAAGGCGGCCCGCGCCGTCATCCGCGAATTGTGCCCCCACGTTAAGGTGGGGCTGACCCTGTCGCTGCACGACATCCAGGCCCTGCCAGGCGGTGAGGAAGCGGCGCAGAAAGACTGGGAGGATGAATTTGCCCATTATCTGCCGGTCATCGCAGAGGATGATTTTCTGGGCGTGCAGAATTATACCCGCAGCCAGTACGATGCTTCCGGCAGCCTGCCAGCCCCGGAAGGTGCAGAATTGACCCAGATGAACTATGAATTCTATCCCGCGGCGCTGGAACATGTGCTGCGCCGGGTGGCGGAGGCGTTCAAAGGGGACCTGATCGTTACCGAAAACGGCATTGCCACCGCTGACGATACCCGGCGGGTAGCTTTTATCGATGAGGCGACAGCCGGGGTGGCGCGCTGTGTAGCCGACGGCCTGCCGGTCAAGGGCTATTTTTACTGGAGTCTGCTGGACAACTTTGAGTGGCAGAAGGGGTTTGCCATGCAGTTCGGCCTGATCGCGGTTGATCGCTCCACCCAGACCCGGATACCGAAACCCAGCCTGATGTTTTTAGGAAATATGTAAATTTGATTGGCATACCTATGAATGCGGAAAGGGAGAGGAAAATATGAAGCGGATATCCATCGACCGCGAGTGGGAACTGATTCAAGGGGAACCCAGTAACCTTCCTGTGATGGCACCCAAATCTCGCATTGTACACCTGCCGCATGACTTTATGGTCGAAACCGACACCTCGCCGGATGCAGGAAACGGCGCAAACGGGGGATTTTACAAAGGCGGACGGATGACCTACACGAAGAATCTGGAGGTTCCCGTCGATTGGCAGGGTCAACGTGTGCTGGTACGTTTCGATGGTTGTGCGGGACAGGCCAAGGTTGTGGTCAACGGGCATGTTGCCGGATACCATCACTACAGTTTCACCCCATTCTCGCTGGAGATCACGCCGTTTCTGAAATACGGCAGCAAAAACCGGATTTCCGTCACGGTGGCCACCGATGCAGAGCCGAACAGTCGTTGGTATTCCGGCGGCGGCCTGTATCGCCATGTGCAGCTTCTTGTTGCACCCCTGCTCCACCTTGCTCAGGAGGCGCTTTACGCGCATCTGGATCACATCGTGAATGGCGATGCCTTTGTGACGGTGGAAACCACCGTGGAAAACCATACCGCCGCCGATGCGGATGTGTGGGTTTCGCTGACGGCTGCACCGGAAAATGAGGCTGCGCCGGTTGCAGCAGGAAAAATCAAGGTGCACGTTCCCGCCGGACAGAATGCGGTGGCACGAACCCTGTTGTGCTTTGAAAAGGCCCGCATCTGGGATATTGATCATCCGGAACTGTACCGTGTTGCCGCAGAATTGACCGATGGCGAACGGGTGCTGGATCAGACCGATACCTTGTTTGGCGTGCGGGAAATCACGGTGGATGCCCGCAACGGATTGCGGCTCAATGGCCGTGGCCTGAAACTGAAAGGCGGATGCATCCACAGCGACAACGGCATTCTCGGCGCGGCATCGTATTACGACAGTGAATACCGGAAAGTGCTTTTGCATAAGAAAAACGGTTTTAATGCTTTGCGCTTTGCACATAACCCTGTTTCGTCTGAGATGTTGGAGGCCTGTGATCGTATTGGTATTCTGGTGATTGATGAAGCTTTCGACACCTGGAATATGCCAAAGAATTTCCATGATTTCAGCCAGTTCTTTGCACAGGAGGGGCTGGGCGAGCTGGAAGCATTCGTGAAACGGGACCGGAATCATCCCTGTGTGGCAATTTGGTCTATCGGTAATGAACTCCCGGAACAGGGCGGCCTTTCGGACGGGTATAAAACCAGTGCGCAGCTTGCCCGGGCGGTTCGGGAGCTGGATTCCACACGTCCGATCTGCGGCGCGCTTTGCTCCTTTTTCACCGGCCTTAATGATGAGGACAGCCAGAAGTTCTGGCAGTCCCTTATGGCTGAAGCCATGAAAAGCGGTGGCAGTCTGAACAATCTGGATGGAGAATACGGTCGGGCTATTTGGAACGACTACACCGAGGCCTTTGTCGCCCCGTGGGATATCGTAGGATATAACTATCTCAATTACCACTATGACGAGGCGGGAACGCTGTTCCCGAACCGCGTGATCGTCTGCACCGAATCAAAACCCCGCGATATCAAAGAATACTGGAGCGATGTTCAGCGTCTGCCTTATCTGATCGGCGATTTTGAATGGACAAGCCATGATTATATCGGCGAAGCAGGCATCGGTAAGGTACTGTATGTGGAGCAGGAGAAGGCTGCGGAGGCCGCCAAGATGCTTCACTATGCGCAATACCCCTGGCGTACTGCCAACGCCGGTGATTTCGATCTGTGCGGATTTGAGAAACCCCAACTTGCCTGGAAGCGGATCGTATGGGGAAGCACCGAGACTTTTATTGCTGTAAAGGACCCGCGCAATTATGGAAAGACTGAACTGCTCGGTCGTTATGGTTGGCCGGAGTGTGCACACAGCTGGACCTGGCCGATGGAAAATGGCGCGCCGGTGGAAGTGGAAGTGTATTCCGGCGCCGAAGAGGTGGAACTTTTTCTGAACGGAGTGAGCGTTGGCCGCCGGAAGGCCTACGGTTCTGCTTCCTTTGTTCTGACGTATCAGCCAGGCTCACTGGAGGCAGTGAGTTACTCGGCAGGAAAAGAGATTAGCCGTGACAGTTTGATCACAGCCGGTCCTGCCGTGAGACTGAAAGCGACGATAGACTTGTCTGCCCCGCATGGCGCTGCCCTGCCGGCGGACGGCAACGCGCTCTGCTTTGTGAAAATCGAAGCGGCAGATGCAAACAATCAGCCGGTATCCTGGGTGGAAGTGAATGCTACCGCAAGCGTAGAAGGCGCGGCCGTTCTGGCGGCTTTCGGAACGGGACGTCCTTGCACCGAAGAAAACTATACCAAAGGAAAAGTTGTTTTATATCACGGCAAAGCTCTCGCAATTCTGCGTGCCGGAACAGAGAAGGGAAAAGCCCACCTGACTGTGGAAGCGCCAGGTCTGCAACCCGCAGTTTTGGACTTCGACATCGGATGAGATGATTTGCCTGAGGCGTGATGCAAAAAGGGAGTCAGGTTTTGTTTGCTTTTATGCGAAGAAGCAAAACCTGACTCCCTTCGATTTATTGCAGAAAAGGATGCACAGAAAGGAATTACATATGGAAAAAACGACATGTTGTAATCCGTTGAATATGAACTGTCGCTATCAGCATATGAAAGAAGTAGCCAGAGTCTGCGGCTTCCGTGAAGCTGCAGATCCCGCACTGGTGCTGTTTAAGGACGTGTATTATCCGTTTGTCTCTATGTAAGCAGGGAAGATACAGTTCGGATCTTTTGAATGGGGAGTTCTATGAGGACGAAAAACTGTTGATTGATGATTATGGGCCGGACGTACGGCAAATCGGAGACAGACTGTACTTTTGTGCCAGTCGCCGCAACGAAGTCTGCCCGATTCTGTGAGCATGTGCTCCTTTGCATGAACCTTTTCAGCAGGTGGCGCGGCCGTTTGACTTCTGGGACACCACCTCCTTTTGGATGGCAGGGTCTGTTTCTATTGGAGCTGCACCAACAGAGAACAGCTGTACTTTGTGGCTGGCCAACTCTTTTTCTTCATCCCGCGGCTGGGCGGTGAGGATTTTCTGGAAATGCACTTTTTCAGTTATCTGGACCGCTTTGTTCCCGGTATAAGATCGCGCAGAATCAGGCATCCCCATAGTTTATCGCTCAGGAGTATGCCCGGACCACATACACATGCTTGTAGAGATACCTCCCAAATACTCGGTATCCAGTTTTATGGGATACCTGAAAGGGAAGAGCAGCCCGATGATATATGGGAAGTATCAATACCGGAACCGGAAGTTCTGGTACAGATGGTACTACGTTTACATTGCAGGCAAAATGCAAAGAAAATAGAAGAATACATATGAAGCCAGCTGGAAGAAGGCAAGGGCGGAGAACGGTTGTCGATGGGAAACTTCTCAAAAGCCCGTTGATAGAGGTCAAGTAACAATCATTCGCGATTGGCAGACCATACCAATGCGACGTGACGCGTGCACTAGCATTCCAGGGGGGGCTGTCTGTCTATGAACCCTCGGCTTTTCCGGGGGATATTTATTTTTGGAATAAAAGCGTTTAAGGTGCAGCATAAACGACTGATTCAAAAAACTGAGAAAACCTGCGCTTTGCGCTCTCCCGGCCCAATCAGGTTGCGGGTGAAGTTGGCTTTTCCCTGTGGCGATATTCGCTGGGGGCGCAGCCGTAGGCCTTTTTGAACAGTTTGGAGAAGGCTAACCCATCGTCAAAGCCCATGGACCCGGCAATGACAGCCACCGGCAGATCGGTGGTGCGCAGCAGTTGGCAGGCTTTTTGCAGCTTCAGATTCAGGAGGTACTGCTTGGGGGGCACACCGTATTTTTCGTGGAAGACCCGGGTCAGGTAGTTGGGGTGAACGCCCAGGTTGTGCGCCACTTCCTTGAGTTTCAGTTTTTCGGAGTAGTTCACGTCCAGGTAGAATTTGGCCTCGTCGGCCACCGAGTTCTTGCCCCAGTACCTTTCGTTGAATCCGGCGTCCTGGAACAGCTCTCCCAATACTTGCAGCAGGATGCCGTTGCCTTTGAAATACCGGGCGGTGGCGGTGCCTTCCAAGGCCAGCACCTGCCCGATGAGGGCACGGTATTTTTCGGTATCCAGCCCGTGCAGGACGTAGGGCTCCGGGGAGGAAGCAATGAGCTGGTAGGTGTACATCTGGGAGTTGATGCCCAGAAAATTGATCCAGGTATAGCACCAGGGATCGGTAGTGTCGGCCGCATAGTAGGCGATTTTGCCGGAAGGAATCAGAAAGGCGTCCCCCGCACCCAGCTGAAAGGTGTGTCCATCGATTTCCAGAACCCCTTTCCCGGACAGGATGAAATGGATCAGCTGGTAAGCACGGTAGATCGGGCCATAGTGATGCCCCGGCGCGCAGGCTTCATATCCCGCACTGTACAGCGACAAATCAGAAATTTGTTTCTGCTGTAAGGTGTGGCGGGTCTCTTTGTATTCGATCATAAGGCCAGTATAGCACAAGAAGTTTGTTTTTTCCATATCTTGCTGGGCTATTTCCATGGCAGAAACGGCACCGCTGTGGTTTAATAAAAGCACAGAAAAAACAACACCAATAAGAAAAGAAAGGGAACTGACTCTTGCCTATCTCCAAAAGACAAAGCTGGCATATCGAACCACCATGGGGGCTTCTCAATGATCCCAATGGTTTGATTTGGTATAAAGGAAACTACTATGCATTTTTCCAGTGGAACCGTTTTGCCAAGGACCATTCCAATAAGGCCTGGGGCTTTGCCACCTCGCCGGATCTGGTGCACTGGCAGTTCCGGGGCAGTGCCCTGTTGCCCGATCAGCCCTACGACGCCCAGGGGGTCTACTCGGGCAGCGCCCTGGAAATGGACGGAAAGCTCTGCCTCTACTATACCGGCAACGTCAAACAGCAGGGACACCGCATCAGCCGCCAGTGCCTGGCCGTCAGCGAAGATGGTCAACACTTCCGCAAGATGGGCCCGGTGCTGACAACCCCGGCGGGATACACCGAGCATTTCCGGGATCCCAAAGTAGTGCCTGCCCCTCAGGGCGGCTGCGCCATGGTACTGGGGGCTCAGCGGCAAAATGGCCTGGGGGCGGTGGTGCTGGCCACCTTACAGGATGGCGTCCACTGGACGGCCGGCGGGACAATCGGGCTATCCGAGGAATACCAGATGATCGAGTGCCCGGACCTTTTCCAACTGGAGGACGCGCCGGTCCTGCTCTACTGCCCCCAGCACCGGGACAACGCCGCCGATGCCTGCCAGGATTCCTTCTCGGTGGGGCGGGTGTTGGACAATTGGCCCGATGCCACGCGCCCCATGGATCTGGACACCGGCTGGCAGCGGCTGGACGAAGGCTTTGACTTCTACGCGCCCCAGACCTTCCCCACACCGGATGGCCGCCGTGTTCTGTTTGGCTGGATGTCCCGGCTGGAGGGAGAGGAAGAAACCGCCTTCGGAGCCGGTGAACCCCGCATCCATTGCCTGACCATGCCACGAGAACTGGTCCGCCGCGGGCAGCACCTCTGCCAGCGCCCGGTGCGGGAACTGCGGGAACTGCCCGGCGCCCCTGTGGCGGACGAAACCATCGGGAATGGACGCCTCTACCGTCCGGCCCGGCGGGCCTTCCGCTTCACGGTGGACAAGCTGGCACCGAGTAGCGATCTGGAACTCACTCTGCACGGCGGTGAATGGTCCTTCCGCTATGATGCCGAAGCTCACACCGCCACGGTGCAGCGCCGCCGTTGGACCGATACAGGCACCGACACCCGCACAGTATCGTTGCCCATGCTCACCTCGCTGGAACTCTGGTGTGACCAGTCCAGCGCCGAACTGTTCCTCAATGACGGCGCGCTGGTTTTCTCAGCCCGCATCTGTCCCACTGCACAGCGGCCGTCTCTGCTGGCAGCGGGCCTGACCCAGGAAAGCCCGGCACAGCTTGCCCTGCTGCCGGAAGATTTATACCGTTTGATCCCCAAGGAGGAGGAAAAACAATGACAGAGAAAGAGATTGCCCAGGCCCTGATCCCTCTGGTGGGCGGCAGGGAAAACATCATTTCGGTGATGCACTGTGCCACCCGGCTGCGCATCGTCGTCAGCGACAAGGACAAGATCCAGGTCAAGGGAGTGGAGAACCTGGACAAGGTGAAAGGCTCCTTTTTCAACGCAGGTCAGTACCAGATCATCTTTGGCACCGGGCTGGTCAACCGCGTCTATGAGGCGGTCATGAACGAACTGGGCCTGCAGCCCGAGGCCGCTGTGGATGACAAGCCCGCCAAGCCGGTCACCGGCAACCGTTTCCAGCGGGCCATCCGGATGTTCTCCGACGTGTTCGTGCCCATCATCCCGGTGCTGGTGGCCACCGGCCTCTTCATGGGCCTTCGGGGGCTGCTCACCCAGGATGCGGTGCTGGGTGTCTTCGGCATGACCTCCGACGATATCCCCCAGCAACTCCTGCTCTTTACCCAGATCCTCACCGATACCGCCTTTTCCTTCCTGCCGGCCCTGGTCTGCTGGTCCACCTTCAAAAACTTCGGCGGCAGCCCGGTCATCGGCATTGTGCTGGGCCTGATGCTGGTCAGCAACAGCCTGCCCAGTGCCTACGATGTGGGCTCCGGCACGGCGGAACCGCTGATCTTCTTCGGCTTCATCCCGGTGGCCGGGTATCAGGGCTCGGTACTGCCGGCCTTTGCCACCGGCGTGCTGGCCGCCAAGTTTGAAAAGTTCCTGCGCAAGCATGTGCCGGATGCCATTGACCTCATCGTCACGCCCTTCCTGACCCTGCTGGTGGGCATCCTGCTGGCCATGTTTGTGCTGGGCCCCATCCTGCACACGGTGGAAAACGGCGTTCTCTTTGTGGTGGAAGGCCTGCTTACCCTGCCTATGGGGATCGGAGGGCTGATCTACGGCAGTTTCGGTCAGCTGCTGGGCATCTTCGGCATTCATCACATCCTCAACTTCCTGGAAATCAGTATGCTGGCCAAGGATGGCTGGAACTATCTGAACCCCATCGGCACCTGCGGCAACGTGGCTCAGGCGGGCGCCGTTCTGGCTGTTGCCATCAAGGCACACTCTGCCAAGACCAAACAGGTCGCCTATCCTTCCTGCCTGTCGGCTCTGTTGGGAATTACCGAACCGGCTGTCTTCGGTGTCAACCTCCGCTTCGTCAAACCTTTCGTCATGTCCATGATCGGCGGCGGTGTGGGCGGTTTCCTGGCCTCCCTCTTCGGCCTGCGCGCCACGGGTATGTCCATCACCGGCATCCCTGGCACCCTGCTCTACCTCAATGAGCAGC
>DXNX01000139.1 GCA_019413245.1 Oscillospiraceae bacterium | reverse complement strand
ATACTTGGCACTGTCGGCCAGAATTTCCAGCTTTTGCGCAAGATCCACAAGTAAGGCCCTCCCGACCCTGAAAAAAGGTATAAAAAAGAAAGCCCGTCGTCCTGCCGCATTCGGCGCTCCGGCGGGCTGCCGGATTCCTGTTTTGTAAATCCCGGTTAAGGGACTCTGTCAGCAGCACCCCCGCGGGAAAGTCCGGATTAAAGGACCGCCCCGCTGCTATACTGACTCTTGTAAGAACAAATCACCACTTGGCTTTGGTTTCCACCACTTTGCCGGCAATGTACAGATGGTCCAGGTCTTCCCCCTTGATGACCACCTCGTCGTACGCCGGATTAAACGGATGCAGTACCACCGAGTTGCCGCGCTGAATGTACTTTTTCAGGGTACCTTCCCCGTCGGTACCAAAGACGATGACCCCCAGGTCCCCGTTATCCAGGGTGGACTGGCGGCGTACCAGAGCCAGATCCCCGTCGGAAATGCGCGGCTCCATGCTGTCGCCCTTGACCACCAGATAAAAATAGTTCTGCGGGTCCTTGACGCTGGCATATTCTTTGCCGTAGTCCTCCTCAAAGGCCAGGGCACCGTATCCGGCACGCACCGTGCCCACCACCGGGACCAGGCACTGTTCATAACGGGCCACCGCCTCCTGGCTGAGGGTCGCCGCCGCGTTGTGCAGCCCCAGAAGCGCATCGGCCGTGGTATCGAGAATTTCAGCCAGACGGGCAACGGTCTGGGGGTCCGGGGTGGACCGCCCCGTTTCCCACTTTCCCACTGCCTGCTGGGTCACGCCCAGCAGACGGGAAACTTCCGCCTGGCTGTACTTCTTGGCCTTGCGGGCCATCTTCAAGCGTTCTGCAAACATTTGCAAGCTCCTTTCCCGGCGGGGGGGACGCCGGGGATTCTTTGATGAATTCATTATACAACCTTTGGTAGTTTCTGTAAAGAGAAAAACTTGGAATTTTTTCCCTCAAAAGTTGTTTTTTTAGTTGACAACAACCGATAGTTGTATTATCATGAAGTTGTGAAACAACGGTAGGTTGTGAGTGAATCGTTTTGCGGAGGTACGGATCATGAACTTTCAGACCATCAAACAACAGGTATGTCGCTTTCTGATGTCGGTGATGGGCTTTCTGCTGCTGCCCATCGCAAACGGTGTGGCGGAAGGTTCCCTGTTTCTGCCGCTGGCCATTCTGCTGATCCTGGCCGACCTGCTGGCCATGAACCTGCTGTGCGGTCTGGCACAGCCCAGACCCGCCCGGCGTCCCCGTGTCCAGGTGCGCCGGGTACGGCACGCCGCCGCCCGCCAACCGGTCCCCCTGCGCGTGGTGCGCGGCGGCCGGGCAGCATAACCCCCTGCGTATCCCTTTTTCATATAACTGCATGCTGCCCCCGCCGGAACTTCTGTGCGGGGGCACTGTGCTTTTTGTGCTTTGCGTGGTATACTAGGGCCAAAGAATGGTACCGACACCACAGTCGGAGGAAGGGAAAGCAACTATGAAACCGATTTTGGAAGTGTGTGTGGACAGTCTGGCTTCCGCCCGGGCGGCTGTGGCGGGCGGCGCGGACCGTCTGGAACTTTGCAGCGCGCTGAGCGTGGGCGGACTGACCCCTTATGCGGCTCTGCTGGAACAGATCCGGGCAGAGAGCAACATCCCGGTGCGTTGCCTGATGCGGCCACGTCCCGGCGACTTTCTGTATTCGCCGGAAGAGATCGGCCTGATGTGCGCCCAGATCCCGGTACTGCGCCAGGCCGGTGCCGACGGGTTTGTGGTCGGCGTGCTGACCGCCGACGGCGCTCTGGACAACGCCGCCACCCGCCGCCTGATCGAGGCGGCCGGTCCCGGGGCGGGTCTGACCCTGCACCGTGCCATTGATGTATCCCGTGACCCGCTGGAAACCTACCGGGCCGCCGCAGCCCTGGGCATTGACACCGTCCTTACCAGCGGCGCGGCGGCTTCCTGCCGAGACGGACGCACGGTCCTTGCTTCCCTGCTGGCCGAGCGCGACCGGACAGACGGCCCCGAAGTGCTCATCGGTGCCGGGGTAAACGCGGAAGTCATCCGGGAACTGTGCCATGTGTTGCCCCGGGTCCGGGCTTTCCACATGAGCGGCAAAACCGAGCGGGAAAGCGGAATGCAGTTCCGCCGGGAGGGCGTCCCCATGGGGCTGCCCGGTCTGGATGAATGGCATATCCAGCAGACCAGCGCTTCAGCGGTGCGGGCTGCCCGCCAGGCACTGGACGAATCCGTCTGATTTTCAACAAAAAAAGCTCTTGCCGTGGAATTCCGGCAGGAGCCTTTTGGTTTTTACAAATCTTTTTGGAGAATGTGCCGCCACTTACCGCCGTAGCACAGCACATCGGCGGCCGCAATATGATACCCCCGGTGCAGGAAGCTGTACAGGCTGGCAGCGTTGTCCGGATGGACGGTGCCCAGACAATGGGTGTACGGTTGGCCGGGCCAGGCAAGCAGACGCTGCTCGGCCAGTTCCAGCAGACAGCCTTCCAGGCTGTGGCCGCGATAAGGCGGCGCCACACAGCAGCTGTCCATCTGGGCGCAGGCACGCAATGCTGCCCCGGTCATGCCCAGCCGCCGCCCCAGGGCGTCCTCCGCCTCCCCCGCCAGCTTGACGGTGAAGTAGGCCGCCAGCTGTCCGTCCGGCGCTTCAGCCACATGGCAAAAGCCTTCCGGACCGTTGATATGGGCGGCAAAATAGGCTTCCTCATCCGGTACAAACCAGTCCTGACAGACCAGCGCCTGCTGCGCTGCGCGCATCACAGACAGGATTCCCGGCAGGTCGGACGGCACCGCCGCACGAAGCTGAAATTCCACGACCTTCTCCTTTCAGCCCTGGGCTGCCGCTTCTTTGGCGTCCCGGACCGCAATACAGCGCTGCATCCAGCCGCCCCGCAGATAATAGACAGCAAACAGAATGCTGGCCAGGGACCATGTGATGGGGTAGCTGGCTTCCACCATCAGGATGGTGTGGAAGTGCGGCACCACCAGCAACAGCCAGGCCACTCGCAGACCACACACGCCGAAGACGGTGATGATGGTGGGGACCCGCACATCCCCGCAGCCGCGCAAGGCGCCGGAGAAAATTTCGATGCAGACATAGGTGATGTAGGTGGGCACCAGGAAATGCATCATCTGGATGCCCTGCTCAATAACCGCCTGGTCCTGGCTGAACATGCGGAACGCCAGGCCGGCCAACGGGTACAGAGCCAGGCTGATGGCCACGGTGGTGGCTGCCGCCATACCCAGGCAGACCCGGGTGCCGCGGTGAACACGGTCGTACAGCTGCGCACCGAAGTTCTGCCCCGCAAAGGTGGTGACGGCAATGCCGTAAGAGCTGACGGTCATCCAGAACAGGAAATCGATCTTGCCGTAGACGCTCCAGGCTGCCACTGCGGTGGTGCCGAAGCCGTTCACCGCCGCCTGAATGACGATATTGCTGATGCTGTACAGTGCCGACTGGGCCGCGCTGGGCAGGCCGATGCGGCAGATATCGGACAGGACCGCCGGGTCAGGACGCATGCGTGCCACTTCCAGATGCCAGGGCATGCCGCTGGAACCTGCCAGGCAGCGCATGGTCAGCACCGCACTGGCCACCTGGCTGATGATGGTGGCCAGCGCCGCACCGGCCACTCCCCATTTGAATCCGGCCACAAAAACGATGTCCAGCACAATGTTGACCAGGGACGCAATGATCAGGAAGTACAGCGGCCGCTTGCTGTCGCCCACCGCACGCAGGATATTGGTGCCCATATTGTAGATGATCTGGGGGATCATGCCCAGGAAGTAGATCTGCAGGTACAGGGTGGCATCATCGATGATGTCGGCGGGTGTCTGCATGAGGATCAGCACCCCGCGGCTGGTCACCAGGCCCAGCACCGTCAGAACCGCACCGCCCAGGATAGCCATGGACAGCGCTGTGTGGACCTGACGGTCCACCTCCTCCACATTGCCGGCACCGTAGCTTTGGGCAATGACCACGCCGGCGCCGCTGCAAAGGCCGACGAACACGCCCACCAGCAGCTGCACAAAGGCACCGGTGGCGCCCACCGCGGCCAGGGCCTGGGTACCCACAAAATTACCGACGATCAGGGTATCGGCGGTATTGTACAACTGCTGGAACAGCGTACCGAACCAGATGGGCAGAAAGAATAAAATCAGCTGCCTAGGAATCGAACCCGTCAGGATCGCATTCTGATCGTGAGACGTGCGCATAAAACCTTGTATCCTCCCCTATTTCTCTCCTGATTTTCAAACACACACGGGTATTTTTTGTTTCCCGTCCCAACATTTTATGCTATAATAGCCCTGTTGTAAAGACCCGTACCCAAAACAGAGAAGAGGTGGCAGCATGCAGCGTTCCATAAGCATTCTTTGGCAGCCCTGCACGGGCGGCGCGCGGGTGCTGCGCCTGTTCGGGGAATCCCCTTGTGCTGTTGTACCGGACACGGTGGGCGGCCTGCCGGTGACCGAAATCGGACCGTACTGCTTTTCCGCCCGGCGTGACCCCGAGGGCGGACAGATGGAAACACCGGAAGGTGCTCTTCCTTCCGACCATCCCGTCTGCGGAGAATTTGTGCAGGAGGTGGTCCTGCCGGACAGCGTACAGGCCATCCACAACGGTGCATTCTATAACTGCCGTTCCCTGCGCCGTCTGACGGCGGGGTCCGGTATCGAAAGCCTGGGCAGTGACCTGTTCACCAACTGCCGTTCCCTGCGCACCTTTGCCCTGCGTGCTGCCCCCGACCAGGCCACCGGCCTGAAAAAAATGCTGGCCGCCGTGGCCGCCGGCATCGGGGTGGAATTTCTGGGCGGAGAAACGTCGGTCCGGCTGTATTACCCGGAATTTTCCGAGTATCTGCACGAGAACACCCCTGCCCACATCTTCAACCACAGTATTGAAGGCGTAGGATACCGATACCGCCAGTGCTTTGACCATGGAGTCCTGGCTTTCAAGGAATACGATGCCGCGTTCGCCATGGCCGATGCGGACGAATCGCCCGAAGGGCTCTGCCGGGCATCTCTGGACCGGCTGTGCTGTCCCGTAGAACTGAGCGACGAGGCCCGGGCCCAATATGGGGCCTATCTGCGCAGTCATGCCGCCGAGGCCGTGGCCGTGGTTCTGGCGGACCGGGACGCAGCAGCCCTGCAGGCACTGGCCACCGTGCTGGATGCGGATGCCCGCCGGGAGGCCGCTCTGGCCTGCGGGCAGGCCCAGTGGAGTGAAGGAGCGGCCCTGCTGCTGGCAGGTACCGCCCGGGCCGAACGCAAACGCAAAAAGACCTATGATTTCGATGATTTGTAATCGCCCCTCAGGGGGCAATCCATAAAAAGGAGGACAGGGCCATGGCACAGCATGTGCAGACACAGGCCGAGTGGGAATCCACCATGGCACGCCGCGCCATGGAACTGACCCGCAGCGAGCTGTATCTCCAGCTCCGCTACCTGAATGCCGCCCTGGGGGCCCTGACCCTGACCCCCGACCCGGACCCCGAGCGCGGTCCCGCCACCAACGGCGCGGCCTTGTGCTACGGGTCGTCGTGGGTGTTGCGCATTTACCGCAAAAACCGGAAGTACCTGGCCCGGGCGTATCTGCACAGTGTGCTGCACTGCATCTTCCGCCATCCCTGGCTGCGGGAAGGCCGGGACCCGGCCCTGTGGGGGCTTGCCTGTGATATTGCGGTGGAACACACCCTGGATACCCTGGGGGTGGAAGCTCTGACCCGGCCGGTGAGCTGGCTACGGCAGAAAACCTACGCCGAGCTCAAAGAAAAAGCCCGTTTTCTGGCTGCAGGGCCTATTTACCGGGCACTCGCCCAGCGCAGTGCCGGGGAGCTGGACACCTTACAGCAGGAATTTTACTGTGACAGCCACCGCCTGTGGCCCACCGACCCGGACTCGCCTGCCGCCCAGATGTTGGGCCGCCAGTGGGAACAGCTGGGCCGGGAAACCCAGCTGAGCATGCAGCAGGCCGGACGCCAGGCCGGTGAGGCCGCCGGTGCCGAAAGCATGGCCGCCCAGGTGGAAGCCGGGCGCAGCCGCCGGCTGTACAAGGATTTCCTGCGCCGGTTCGCCGTACTGCGGGAAGAGCCAAGGCTGGACCTGGATGAGTTCGACCTGGGATACTACACCTACGGCCTGAACACCTACGGCAACATGCCGCTGATTGAGCCGCTGGAAACCCGGGAGAGCAAAAAGATCCGGGACCTGGTCATCGTCATCGACACCAGCGAATCCACGGCCGGCGAGCTGGTCAAGTCGTTTTTGCGGGAGACCTTCGGCCTGCTGAAAACCTCCGGCAGCTTTTTCAGCCGGTGCAACATCGTGGTGATGCAGTGCGACGATGCCGTGCGGGATATCACCTTTTTGAAAGACACCGAGACCCTGGAACGGTACGCGGCTTCCCTGACCCTGAACGGAGGCGGCGGAACGGATTTTCGCCCCGCCTTTGCCCGCATTGACGAGCTGCAGAAGGAAGGTCGGCTGCGGGATCTGCAGGGTGTGCTGTATTTCACCGACGGCAAAGGTACGTTCCCGGCCCGGCCCCCCGCCTATCAGAC
>DXNX01000138.1 GCA_019413245.1 Oscillospiraceae bacterium | reverse complement strand
TTCCACGGCGGTAGCGGCCGCTGCCGCGGTGCCGGCGTGCAGCTCATACAGCACCGGGATGGCCCGGGCATCCTCGTCCAGGGCCCCCGCCACGGCGGGACGGGGGTGGACGGCGTTCATGCGGCGGGCGTCGGCCAGCCGGGCCCACAGGGTCGGGGTCCCCAGCAGGGCGGCGCACACCAGCAGCGCGCCCACCGTGGGCAAAAATCCTCGTTTCATGACCGTGCCTCCTTCAGCAGCAGCCGCACGGTGGTCCCGCGGCCCGGTTCGCTCTCAAATTCCAGGGTGCTGCCGTGGACCCGGACGATCTCGGCGCACAGGCTCAGCCCCAGGCCGCTGCCCCCCGCCCGGCGGGCCCGGCTCTTGTCCACCATATAAAAAGGCTCGGTGATGCGGGGCAATTCCTCCGCCGTCATGCCGCAGCCGGTGTCGGTGACGGAAATCTCCCAGCCGCCCTCCCGCCGTGTGCAGGCAAGATGCACAGCCCCGTCCTTCGGCCCGGCGTTGGCGGCGTTCAGCACCAGATTCCGCACCAGGTCCCCCAGCAGCGGCCGGTCGGCCAGCACCACCGCGTCCCGGGCGCAGTCGGTGTGTACCTGCGCCGGAAAGTCCTCCGGCAGGCTGCGGCACACGTCCGCAAACACCAGCCGCACCGCCACCGGGACCAGGGGCACGCTCTCTTTTTGCAGGCCCAGCAATTGCAGCAGGCGGCGGCTCAGGGATTCCAGCCGTCCTGCCTCGTGGTAGATGTAGTCGGCGGCCTGGCGGCGGCGCTCGGCAGGCTGTTCCCCCATGCGCAGCAGATCGGCGTAGCCCAGAATGGAGGTCATGGGGGTCTTGAGCTCGTGGGTGAACGCCGCCACAAACCGGCTCTGCCGGGCGGATTCCTGCCGCAGGGCTTCCATGCGGTTTTCCACCGTTTCGGCCATCTGGTTGAAATCCTGCCCCAGGGCGTCAAATTCCGCCTGCCCGCACAGGGGGACCCGGCGGTCACAGTCGCCGTCGGCCATGGCCCGGGCGGCCGATTGCAGCGCCCGCAAAGGCCGGGTCATCCGGCGGGAAAACCAGGCCGCCGCCGCCCCCGCCAGCACCAGCGCGGTGACTTCCAGCAGCAGATACTGCCGCAGCTGCCGGTCCCGCTCGGCGTACAGGGGAGCAATGTCGTAGGCGCTCACCAGCCACAGCCCGTCCAGACTGCCCTGCAAGGGCGAGGCCAGCAGCGTGTACCGGGCGTCACCCTCGGCGGTGTAGGTCAGTTCCCGGGGCCCGGCGGCAATGGCGGCCTGCTGGGCCGCGTAGCGCACGGCGGCGGGCAGGCTGGAATACAGGGTGGTGCCCTGTTCGTCCAACACCGAAAAATAGAAGGGGTGGGCGCCCACGGCGCTTTGCAGGGCCCCGGCGTAACCCTGCACCGCCCGGGCGGCGGTCACGGTGCTGCGGGCACCGTCGGTGCGCAGGGTCTGCTCCAGAGCGCCGCGTTCCCGTTGGTGGAGGGCGGCGTTCTGGCTCTGGGCGCGCTGCAAAGCAAAGTCCAGGTTGCGGTCGATGGTCCACCCGCCGCCCAAAGACAGGGTCAGGCAGAGCAGCAGCAGGATACCCAGCGTCAGCTTGCGGGAAAAGGTCATGGCGCGTTCTCCTCCTCCAGCATGTAGCCGATGCGGGGCACCGTGCGGATGTGATTCTCCCACCCCAGCTTGCGCCGCAGCCGGGACATGTGGATGTCCAGCGTGCGGTTGGACGGGTCGGCGTCCATGCCCCACACCAGTTCCAGCAGGGCGCTGCGGTACAGGGTGATGCCCCGGTTGTGGAGCAGAGCCAGCAGCAGGTCGAATTCATGGGGCGTCAGGGACACCGGCACCCCGTTTCTGGCGGCGGTGCGGGCTTCCGGGTCCACCACCACGTCCCAGGCGCGCAGCAGGGTGTCCCGCCGCCCGGAATGGCGCAGCACCCCCTCCACCCGGGCCAGCAGTTCCGGGGCCGCAAAGGGCTTTATGATGTAATCGTAGGCGCCCAGTTTCAGCCCGCGCACCCGGTCATTCACCCCGGTGCGGGCAGTGAGAAAGATCACCGGCGTGCCGGTGGGGCGGATGTAGTCCATGAGCTGGAAGCCGTCCACATCGGGCAGCATTACGTCCAGCAAAATCAGGTCGAACCGCTGGGATTCGATGAGGTCGGCGGCTTCGCTGCCGCTGTGGGCCTGCACGCAGGGCAGCCCGATCTGGGACAGGGTAATGGAGATGAGTTCCGCGATGGGCACTTCATCATCCACCACAAGTACCGGATACATGGTCATTCCTCCTTGCCGCAGGATTTTTCCTCAGCATACCCCGCCCATGTTGCGGGAATCTTTCGGGAAAACGCACGGGAACAGCAGAAAAATAAAAAAGTCAGGACCGGCGGACATGTGCCGACGGTCCTGACACAAACAGGGAAATTTGGCATCAAATTGTGTGCGAGGAGCACGGCGACGAGTGCGCGGTTTGAGGTCAAATTTTGTCGAAAGGGAATCCAAAGGGGAAAACGGGCCCCGCAGGCGCAGCCGTGGGGGACCGTTGTCCTCTTTGAGGAAGGCTCAGCAGATGCGGGGCAGCTGGGCGCCGGTGAGCTTGCCCAGAATCCGGCTGCCGCCCAGCGCGGTGTGCAATACCACCTTGCCCGGGCGTCCGGTGCCCACGGTGCCGATGCGGCAGGCGCCTTCGCCTCCGGGCAGGGCCCGCAGGGCCGACAGCACGGCGTCGGCGGATTCGGGGGCCACCACCGCCAGCATCCGGCCCTCACAGGCCGCATACAGCGGGTCCAGCCCCAGCAGGTCGCAGGCGGCCGCCACCGGGGCGTCCACCGGAATGGCGTCCTCCTCCAGGTCAATGCACAGCCCGCTGCCCTCCACGAACTCGTTCAGGGTGGTGGCCACACCGCCCCGGGTGGGGTCCCGCAGCAGATGCACCTCCCCGGCGGCCAGGGCGGCGGCGCTCAGCTCGTGCAGGGGGCGGCAGTCGCTGCGCAGGTCGCCCTCCACCGGCAGTTCGCCCCGGGCCATCATCACGGCGGCGCCGTGGCAGCCCACGCTGCCGCTGACCAGCACCGCATCCCCGGCCCGCAGGGCGCTGCGGCCCAGGCCCGGGGCACGCAGCACCCCGATGCCCGCCGTATTGATGTACAGCCCGTCGACGCTGCCCCGCTCCACCACCTTGGTGTCCCCGGTGACGATCTGCACCCCGGCCTCTTTGGCGGTGCGGGCAATGGAATTGACCGCCGTGCGCAGGTCGTCGGTGGGCAGGCCTTCCTCCAGAATCAGGGAAAGGCTCAGGTACAGCGGTTTGCCTCCGGCCATGCACACATCGTTGACGGTGCCGCACACCGCCAGTTTGCCGATGTCCCCGCCCGGGAACTTCCAGGGGGTGACCACAAAACTGTCGGTGGAAAAGACCGGCTTCCCGCCCAGGTCGGGCAGCACGGCCCCGTCGCCCAGGTCGTTGAGGGCGGCGTTGCCGAAAGCAGGCAGCAGGATCTCGTCGATGAGTTCGGCGGTGCGCAGACCGCCGCTGCCGTAATCCATGGTAATGATTGCTTGCATTGTTTCCATCTCCTAACGGTTCAGGCGTCGGCGGGGCGGTATTTCCAGGCGGCAGCACAGGCGCCCTCGCCGGATACCATGCAGGGCCCCACCGGGTCCTCGGGACGGCATACCTTGCCGAACAGCGGACACTGTTCCGGATGCAGCACGCCCCGGATGACCGACCCGCACCGGCAGCCCTGGGGCTCGGTGCCCCGGCACCGGCACAGACCGTACCGGGCGGCGGCGTCATAGCGGGCGTATTTCGGCCGCAGGGCCAGGCCGCTGTCCGGAATCTCGCCCAGGCCCCGCCACAGGCTGTCGGCAGGCTGAAAGACCTTGTCCGCCACGGTCCGGGCGGCGGCGTTGCCGCCTGCCGTCACCAGCCGGGAATACTCATTCTCCAGCGCGGGGGCGTTATCGCACACCATGCCCACCAGTCGCCAGACCGAGTACAGCACGTCCCCGGCCTCGAACCCGCTGACCACGGCGGGCAGGCCGTATTCCCGGGGCAGGAAGCCGAAGGCATCCACCCCGGTGACGGCGGCCACATGGCCGGGGCACAGCAGGGCATCCACCCCGCAGTCGGGGGCGTTCAGTAAAGAGCGCAGGGCCGGTTCGGTGCGCTTGAGCAGGCAGAACACCGAAAAATTGTCCACGCCGCTCTCGGCTGCGTCCAGCACACAGGCGGCGGTGCCGGGGGTGGTGGTCTCAAACCCCACGCCCAGGAACACCACCTCCCGGTCCGGGTTGGCCCGGGCCAGATCCACCGCATCGGCGGCGGAGTAGACGGTGCGCACATCGGCGCCGCCGGCCCGGCGGTGCAGCAGGGTATCCCCCCGCAGACTGCCCGGCACCCGCATCAGGTCCCCGTAGGTGGCCACGATAAGCCCGGGGTGTTCGCACAGGTCCAGCGCGGCGTCAATGTCCCCGGCGGGGGTCACACACACCGGGCATCCCGGGCCGGAGATCAGCTCCACCCCCGGGGCCAGCAGGCTGCGCAGCCCCGCCTTGGCGATGGCCATGGTGTGGGTGCCGCAGATCTCCATAATGCGCACGGGGGCGCGGTTTTCGGTGCGGCGGCGGATGTCCCGCACCAGTTCCGCGGCTCCGGCGGGGTTGCGGAAGGCGTTCAGCCAATCATCACAGGGCATGGATGGCCTCCTCGATGCAGGCCAGGTTCTCGGCCGCCTGTTCGGGGGTCAGCTTCTCAATGGCGAACCCCGCATGGACCATCACATAGTCTCCCACCGCGATGTCGGGCAGAAAATCCACCCGTACCTTCTGGGTCAGCCCGGCGGCTTCCCCCACGGCGTGTTTTTTGTCTCCTTCCAGCGAGACGATCTTCAACGGAACTGCAAGACACATGCAGCAACCCTCCCGAAATCAAAAATACGGTTCACAGCCCGGCCGCGCCGATGGCCAGCTGTCCCAGGGCCAGCCCTTCGTCGGAAGGGGAGACCCGTCTGTGGGTGTATACCCGGTATCCGGCGCCTTCCAGCAGGGCGGCAACGCCCTCCAGCACGGCCCGGTTCAGGAACACCCCGCCCGAAAGCACCACCGGCAGCCCGTCCGGGTTCAGGGCCCGGCACTGGTCCAGGGCCATGCGGCACAAAGCCTGCTGGAATCCGGCGGCCAGGGCGGCGGGGGCGGTCCCGGCATCCCTGGCGGCGCACAGGGCCCGGATCAGAGGACGGGTGTCGAACCGGCGCACCCCGTCCTCCTCGTAATAAGCGGGAATATACACATCGGCGGGGTCGGCACCTTCGGCCAGGGCTTCCAGCAGTGCCGGGGCCTGGCCGTCATAGCCGGCGTCGGTGCGGCCGGTGAGCAGGGAATACACCCCGTCGAACAGCCGTCCCATGCCGGAGGACCGGGGGCAACGGTAACCGCTGCGCAGCAGCGCCGCCACGCCCTCCCGGCGGGCAAAATCGGGGGCAGCCTCAGCGCACCCGGCGTCCGTGGCCAGTGCCAGGGCGGTGCGGCCGATCTCGGCGGTGCAGGCATCGCCCCCCGGCAGGGCAATGGGCCGGATGGAGCCCACCCGGCGGCAGGTGCGGTAATCCCCGATGAAACATTCTCCGCCCCAGATGGTCCCGTCCTCCCCCAGGCCGGTGCCGTCCCAGACCAGGCCGAACACCGGCCCGTCCAGACGATTGTCCGCCATGCAGGCGGCCATGTGGGCCCAGTGGTGCTGGACCTGCCGCAGGGGCAGATGCCAGCGGACCGACAGTTCCTCGGCTTCCCGGGTGGAAGCATAGTCCGGGTGCAGGTCACACACCAGGGCGGCGGGCTGCAGCCCGAACAGATCCAGCGCGCCGTGCAGCGCGGAGCGGTAGTGGTCCATCGTTTCGGCGTTTTTCAGATCCCCGATGTACTGGCTCATAAAGGCGTGGCGGCCCCGCCCGGCGGCAAAGCTGCCTTTCTGTTCCGCCCCGAAGGCCAGCACGCCGGTGGCGTCCCGGTCCAGCAGGATGGGCTGGGGGGCGTAGCCCCGGCTGCGGCGGAAAAATACCGGCATATCCCGCCAGACCATGGCCAGGGAATCATCGCACCGGTTGGCGATGGGCCGGTCGTGGAGCAGAAAGCCGTCCGCGATGCCATGCAGGGCGCGCAGAGCGTCCTCGTTGTCGATGAGCACCGGACAGCCCGAGCGGTTGGCACTGGTCATGACCAGCAGGTCCGGCCCGCCAAAATGACCGTCCAGCAGCAGGATGTGCAAAGGAGAGTAGGGCAGCATGACCCCCAGCCGGGTGGTGGCGCTGAGCCAGAACTGCCCGGTGGGGTCCAGCTTGTCCAGCAGCAGGATGGGGCGGCGGGGGCTTTGCAGCAGCGCGGCCTCGCTTTCGGTGAAGCGGCAGAGCCGGGCGGCCGCGGAAAGGTCCCGGGCCATCAGGGCCAGCGGCTTTTCCGGCCGGTGCTTGCGGCGGCGCAGCCGGGCCACAGCGCCGGGACTGTCTGCCCGGCAGGCCAGATGGATGCCCCCGGTGCCTTTCACCGCCACGATGCCCCCGGCGGCCAGGACCTTCTGGGCCAGGGCGATGGGGTCCCCCTCCCGGGGACGGCCCTCGGCGTCCCG
>DXNX01000137.1 GCA_019413245.1 Oscillospiraceae bacterium | reverse complement strand
GCGACCGCCGGTGGCGGAAACAAGGAGCCGGAGCAGGGGCAGCAGTCGCAGAGGCGAGGCCTCGCACTAAGGGGCCCCGCCGCTGCGGGCACCGCAACCCGTAAAGGGCCCGCCGCCTGCTCCGGCGGGCAAAAACGGTGCAACGGTGCTGATCTTCGCAAGGCACGCAAACCTGAAGTACAAATTCGGGAACCGGAATTTCTGGGCAACAGGATATTATGTCAGTACGGTGGGCTTCAACACTGCAACAGTACAGAAATACGTTTGAGAACAAGAAAATCAGAATCAAATGATGGTTTGAGCCGGAACGAATACAAAGACCCTTTTAAGAGTGGCAAGCAATCGAACAACCAAGGCTTCAACAAAGTTCAAGCCGGCGTTATTTTGGCACTGACTTGCTTTTCGGCTTTCCAGGCTGCGCCAGGCCGTGCGTCATGTCACCCCTCTCAGGGCATAGCTAGACTTTGTGGGGCAGAAATGCGGCAAAAAAACCTGTATATCGCAATTCATGCTGTAAACAGGCAATTCGTGCTGAAAACGCCAAGAGCGGCGCCGGAAAAGCTATGATGAATCATAATTGACAGGCTCGGTAAAAAATCTATCCCGGAAAGGAGGCACGCCAGACAGGAACCCTGACCGACCTGAAAAAAGGAGAAGGAGTATGAAAAATTTCATGGCTAACAAACCCCTGGGATTCCGCGTCACCCTGGTCACCATGGCCCTGTCCCTGGTGACGGCGCTGGTCTATATGGCCATCTACTCCAGCAGCCGGTACATGTCCTGGCAGGCATTCGGCATCATGGTGGCGGGCGTTGTGGTCGCCGCCGCGCTGATCGGCCTGAAACAGGTCCGCTTTGCCCCCTCGGCACTGCTGCTGGGTGACTTTCTGTCGCTGCTGTTTTATGTGTACTACATCTACTTCTATATCTCTTCGGTGGCAACCGGCATCCAGTTTTCCGGCTTCCCGCTGGAATTCTTTGTGAACGCCGTACTGTATGGCCTGAGCCTGGTGCTGAGCATCATCTGTGTGTTCATGCGCCAGACCGTGGAAGAGTGAGAGAGGAGGTTCCTGCAACATGAAATTCAAACTGCAGCGCAAACTGCTCACCGTCATCAGCATGCTGCTGGCGGGCGTCCTGGTGCTGGCCACCCTCATCACCGGGGAAAACGCGGATGCCATCAACGGCACCCTGGGTACCAAGACCTTTGAGGTCGTCCAGACCGGCGAGACCGACGAGGACACCGAATACTACAAATCCGATTTTGCCAGCGTGGGCGACCTGCGCACCGCCGGCAAGCAGACCGCGACTGAGGTCCTGGCCGAAGGTATGGTCCTGCTGAAGAACGACAACAATGCCCTGCCCCTGAACCAGGGCAGCAACGTGAGCCTGGTGGGCGTCACTGCCTATGACCCCGTCTACGGCGGCACCGGTTCCGGCACCATCAGCGTCAACGACGCGGTGAGCTATGTGGATTCCCTGACCAAGGCCGGCTTCAACGTGAACCCTGACCTGCAGGCGGCCTACACCTCCGAGGACTGGGCCCAGTACAAGCGTGGCAGCGAAGGCAAGTTCGGTACCACCACCCTGATGATCCATGAAGCTCCCTGGACCGTGGTGGATGAAGCCGCGGGCAGCAGCTTCGCCCAGTATGGCGACGCCGCCATCTTTGTGGTGGGCCGCGTGGGCGGCGAAGGCTACGACCTGATCGGCGTCGGCGGCGACGGCATCGACAACGGCGATGGCCTGGGCCCCGACTACCTGGGTCTGAACGAAAACGAACTGTCCGTGCTGGAAGGCCTGAAGGCCAAGAAGGCTGCCGGCGAGATCAAGAAGATCATCATGGTCGTCAACTACGCCGGCATGATCGAAGGCGACTTCCTGAACGATCCTGACATCGACGCTGCTCTGTGGGTCGGTGCCCTGGGTGTGGGCGGCGACGCCGTGGGCCAGGTGCTGTCCGGTGAGGTCTCTCCCTCCGGCCGCCTGCCCGACACCATGTGGGTGGACAACGCCAAGAACCCGGTCAACGTGAACTTCGGCCGCTGGATCTATGAGAATGCCGACGAACTGGGCGTGCCCAACCAGCTGGGCACCGGCCAGTACCCCGCCACCACCCTGGCCGGCTATGTGGTCTACCAGGAAGGCATGTATCTGGGCTACCGCTACACCGAGACCCGCTACGAGGACCTGGTCCTGGGCACCGCCAACGTGGGCGACTATGACTATTCCTCCGTGGTGGCCCGTCCCTTCGGCTATGGTCTGTCCTACGCCCAGTTCGCCCTGTCCGACATGAGCGTGCAGAAGAACGGCGACCGTGAATATGATGTCACCGTTACCGTCACCAACACTTCCACCACCTACTCCGGCAAGTGCTCTGTGCCGGTGTACATCTCCAAGCCTTACGGCGAATATGCCAAGACCAACGGCGTCCAGGTTCCTTCCGTGGAGCTGGTGGACTTCGGCAAGACCCAGACCCTGGCCCCGGGCCAGAGCGAGACCCTGACCATCCCGGTGGATGAAAAGTTCTTCGCCTCCTATGACTCCCACAACGCCAAGGGCTATGTGCTCATGGACGGCGACTACTACCTGGCTGTGGGCGGCGACGCCCACGAGGCGGTGAACAACGTCCTGGCCGCCAAGAAGGCCAACGGTGTTGCCGTGGATGACACCAAGATGGTGGGCGGCACCGGCGATGCTTCTCTGGTGTCCAAGTTCACCCTGAGCTTCGACAAGGACAAGTATGCCTACTCCGACGCCGTTTCCAGCCTGGACGGCGAGACCAACGTGAAGGTCACCAACCTGTTCGACTTTGCGGACATCAACCTGTATGAAGGCCGCGGCGACAACAGCGTGGAATATTACAGCCGCGACAACTGGAACGCCGTTTCCTTCGATATGGCCAACGGCCATGCGACCCTGACCATGACCGAGCAGATGGCCAAGGACATTTATGCCCAGCTGCCTGCCCAGACCGGCAAGTACAACAACGCCGCCGGTGTTCCCGAACAGTACCTGCAGCCCATCCAGCCGGATGACGGCGAGTATCCCGCCTACAACGTGGATGCCGGCCTGAAGCTGGTGGACATGCGTTACGACGACGAAGGCAACGAGATCGCCTACAATGACCCCCTGTGGGATACCTTCATGGACCAGCTGAGCTGGGATGAGACCATGCGTCTGGTCTCCAGCGGCTTCCATATGACCGAGCCTGTGGAAAGCATTGCCAAGCCCCAGACCAAGGACGAAAACGGCCCCAACGGCTTCGGCGGCTGGGCTTTCACCTCCGGCTACTACACCGGCCAGAACGGTCTGGCTTACCGCACCGCCCAGGCCCAGGGCTTTGTGGATAAGGACGGCAACGTCACCGACGCCGCCGATCCCGAGGGCTTCAACATGATGACCGGCTTCCCGGCCAACGGCATCCTGGCCGCCACCTTCAACCGTGACCTGGCTGAAAAAGCCGGCAACATCATCGGCAATGACGGCATCTGGGCCGGCGCCAGCGGCCTGTACGGCATCGGCCTGAACATCCATCGCTCTCCCTACGCCGGCCGTACCTGCGAGTACTTCAGCGAATGCGGCACCCTGACCGGCCTGATGGGCGCGGCCGAGTGCAAGGGTATCGAGGCCAAGGGCGTGCATGTGTACAACAAGCACTGCGCCCTGAACGACCAGGAGACCAACCGCCACGGTGTGTGCACCTGGGCCAACGAGCAGTCCATCCGCGAGATCTACCTGCGCGCCTTTGAGCTGCCCATCGTGGAAGGCGGTGCCTTCAACACCATGGCTTCCTTCTCCCGTTTCGGCACCCAGGCCGGCGCTGCCTGCACCGCGCTGGGCACCGACTTCCTGCGCGGGGAATGCGGCATGAAGGGCATCATCGTCACCGACGCCTACGGCGATATGGACGGCAGCCAGGACTGCGACCCCTACTTTGAACAGGTCTACGGCGTGCTGGTCGGCGGATGCGACCTGCCCGACGGCAGCACCCCCAAGACCGCCGGTCACTTCAAGCAGTTTGAGACCGGTTACAGCCAGATGGCCTGGGCCATGCGGGAATCCGCCAAGCGGATCTGCTACCAGACGGCCTGGTCCAACGCCATGAACGGCATCTCCACCAGCACCGAGATCGTGAGCATCACGCCCTGGTGGCAGAGCCTGCTGTACACCGGCGACGGCATCTTTATCGCTCTCTTCGTGATCGGCCTTGTCTGGACGGGTGCGGCTCTCTATCAGGAGGGCAAGAAGCGTTCCAAGGACAAGTCGATGTAATACAATCCTCTTTTCCAAAATGCGCCGGGCAGGCATGCCCGGCGCATTTTTGGCAGAACGGGACCAATCTTGCCACTGACCGTGAAGATGTGATACCATAAATCAGAATCATGAGAAAGCTTGCGGTGTCCGGCCCTTCCCTGTGGGCCGGACAAAGGAGGAGTGTAAGCGATGCTGAATGTAGCCATCGTGGATGACGAAGCAGCGGAGCGTCAGCGGTTGCGGGGCTATCTGGAGGAGGTGGCCCGCGAAAAGCATCTGGAATTCTGCGTGGATGAATTTTCCTCGGCGGATGCCTTTCTGGTACAGTACCGGCAGGGGTACGACCTGGTGTTCATGGACATCGAGTTCCCCCGCGGCCAGAACGGTATGGAGGCGGCCCGGGCCTTGCGTCGGATGGATTCCACCGTGGTGCTCATTTTTGTGACCAACATCGCCCAGATGGCGGTGGAAGGGTACGAGGTGGACGCCCTGGATTTTATCGTGAAGCCGGTGGACCCCTATGCCTTCCAACTCAAGATGACCCGGGCCCTGTCCCGGGTGGCCCGCAGCGCGTCCGACCGCATCACGGTGCGGCAGGACGGCGAACTGCGGGGGCTGCAGGTGCACCTGATCCGCTACCTGACGGTGGAGGGCCACTATGTGGTCTACCATTCCCGGGAAGGAGACTTCTCGGAGTATCTGACCCTGTCGGCGGCAGAAAAAAAGCTGAACAGCCCGCTGTTCTGCCGGTGTGACCGGGGCTGCCTGGTCAATCTGCGCTTTGTGAGCGCTATCCGCAAAGATGTCTGCGTGGTGGATGGACAGGAACTGGTCATCGCCCGGACCCAACGAGCCCAGTTTTTGAAGGCGTATGCCGAATTCCTGGGCGGAACAAGGCAGGGGGAATAAGATGCAGCTGTTTATCCGTATGTCCTATACCATTGAAATCCTGTTGGGGGCGATGGTGTTTTTGCAGGCGCTGCCCCGGCGGGACCATTTCCCTGCGCGGATGGCCGCGGCACTGGCGGCGGTCTGGGCGGCAGGATGGAGCCTTTCCTTCCTGCGGGACCGGGGGGAACTGTACAATCTGGTCAGCCTGCAGCTCACCATTGTGGCGGTCGTCCTGTGTATGTGGTCTGCCTTCGAGGCTCCGTTCATGAATATCCTGTCCGCCTGCGTTTCGGGGGTGGCGGCCCAGCACATCGGCCACCATATCAGCCGCCTGGCCGCGGAACTGCCCTGGGTGGTACACTGGAACAACCTGCTGGAATTCTTCTGCGTGAGCGTCGTGTATCTGGCCCTGTACGTTACGCTGGGGCGCAGGCTGCGGAACATCGGGTACTATGAGCACACCGATTCCCGTATTGTGGCGGTGTCGGTGGTGATCGTGCTCATCTGTACCGGCATCACCCGGGTGCTGCGCCTGGCTGGGTGGATGAACTTCTATACCACCGTGGCCACGGCGCTGTATGCCATCACCTGCTGTGTGCTGGCGCTGTTCTTTGAGTTTTTCCTCTATTACAATCTCCGCCGGGAAAACGAACACACCCTGTTCCGGCGCATCCATGAGGAGGAACGCCGGCAATATGAGATCAGCCGGGACAACGCCGAGATGCTCAGCATCAAATCCCATGACCTGAAGCACAAGTTGGTGGCGCTGGAAGGCCGTCTGCCGAAAGGAGAAATCGATTCCATGCGCAGCATCATCGATACCTATGACAGCATCTACCATACCGGCAGCGAGGTGCTGGACATCATCCTGAATGAAAAGAACCTGCGCTGCCGCAGCAAGGGCATTTCTATCACCTGTATGGGGTCGGGAAAGGGACTGGCCTTTCTGGATACCATGGATGCCTATTCCCTGTTCGGCAACCTGCTGGAGAACGCTATCACCGCCGCCGAACGGCTGGAGCAGCCGGGAAAACGGATCATCAGCATGGTCATCGAGGAAAAGGGGAGCCTGGTGTCGGTGGATGTGATGAATTTCTTTCAGGGTACTGTCTCCCTGCAGGAGGACGGTCTGCCCCGCACCAGCAAGCAGGAGGAACCCGGCTACCACGGGTACGGCCTGAAAAGCGTGCGGGCCATTGCCCGGAAATACAAGGGGGACCTGGCGGTGCATGTCCGGGACGGGATCTTCACGGCCCAGGTCTATCTGCTGCAGGAAAAAAATTAAGGACAGTACACAAAGCAGCCTTGCGGTAACGCAGGGCTGCTTTTGGTTCCACGGGCCGGGGCAAGGCGGCCGGCGGGTACGGCGGCGCCGGCTTCCTTCCATATTATATAAAGGGAGCAAAAAGCCCCCTGGAAACCGGTTCCCAAAAGAATTTCGAAAAAAGTAAAAAAAACTCGAAAAAAGTGTTGACAAAACCTTGCGGAGGTGGTATTATAACTAAGCTGTCCCGCGAGGGCAGCGCCAAGCAGGACCTTGAAAATTGAACAAACCTG
>DXNX01000136.1:355-6717 GCA_019413245.1 Oscillospiraceae bacterium | reverse complement strand
CGAGGCGGTGGACGCCGACCAGGGTGTAAACACCCTGGACCCGTGTGCGGCCACCTTACGACGGCCTTCTCACCGGTCTGGGGACCGGTGAGTAAGGAAAAGGATTTTAATACCATTTCCCGGAAACATTTGCTTTTGGGAGCAAAGACAGGCTCCCCTGTGCAAGGGGAGCTGGCAGCCGTAGGCTGACTGAGGGGTTGTAGACTTGCTGGTTTTGCCCGTGAACGGGAATTGCGGCAGGGTCCACAACCCCTCCGCCGCTGCGCGGCACCTCCCCTTACACAGGGGAGGCTTTACGGGGGTAGAGACTGGCTCCCCTGTGTAAGGGGAGCTGGCGCCGGCAGGCGACTGAGGGGTTGTAGACTTGCTGGTTTTGCCCGTGAACGGGAATTGCGGCAGGGTCCACAACCCCTCCGCCGCTGCGCGGCACCTCCCCTTACACAGGGGAGGCTTTCCGGTCACGCCATTCAAATCCATTCCTTGCTCAGGCCCCCCAGGGCCTGAGAAGGCCGTCCCGGAGGGGTGGCCGCATAACGGGTCCAGGGGTTTACCCCTGGTCGGCGGCCGCCGCATCGAAACGGCGGGCCCTTTTCGTTTCCTTTTCGGGCACGAAAAGGAAAGAGTCCACGGCAGGCAGCCGTTACCCCGGCAACCCGGAAACATCAAACAAGGCAGGGTTACCAACCCCACCGCCGCTGCGCGGCACCTCCCCTTACACAGGGGAGGCTTGGGTAGAAAGGGCACCTGCGCCCACACAGGCTTTTTCCCTACGGGCAAAACAAAAAGCAGACCCGCCGCAGCGGGTCTGCTTTGCCGTTCCTTTTGTAAACACGGGTATCAAATGCGGCCCGACGCCGCTTTTGCCGAGATTTACTTATACTTGCGCTTGCGGGCGGCTTCGGACTTCTTCTTGCGGCGCACAGAAGGCTTCTCATACGCCTCGCGCTTGCGCACTTCGGCCAGGACACCGCTGCGAGCAGTGCTGCGCTTGAAACGGCGCAGGGCGCTCTCCAGGGATTCGCCCTCCTTGACACGGATCTCCGACATCTTTATCCCTCCCTTGGTCTTTAGACAGGAGTTTGCCGGTCAAAAATTTCTAATCAACCAGTAAACAAAAGTATACTATATGGAAAGGCTGCCTGTCAACCACGTTTTCGCCGCTTCGGCGAAATTCGCACAAAGTTTACAAATTAAATAATAACCACAGCCCGCCATAAACCACCGGCTGGTGCAGCATGTACACCAGCAGGCTGTGCCGCCCCGCAAAACACAGGGGACGCAGGGCCGCCGGGGCGCGGCCTTTGGGCAGAGGCAGCCGCAGCCGCCCCGCAAAGTACCCGCACAGGAACAAAAACAGCCAGGGCAGCAGCGGGAAGTAATCGGCCGAGTAGAACCGGCTCAGGTCCGGCAGCCCCAGCCAGAACAGATTGGGCGCGTACAAAGCCCCGGGCACCTGCCACAGATGCAGGCCCTCAAACCCCAGGAACCCCACCGGCAGCTGGTTGGTGAGGAAAAACACCGCCGCCGACACCCCCAGCCCCGCCAGCGGCGGCACCTTTTCCAGCAGCGGGCGGACTGCGCAGCACAGCAGGATGGCACATCCCACCAGATGCAGCACCCCGAACCAGATGGCTTCTTCCGGCATGAACCCGATGGTGACCACGCTGAGCACCACCGCGCACCCGGCCACGATCAGGCCGTTTTTCAGCGGGCGGCGGGACAGATTGAAGCTGTACCCCGCCAGCAGCAGAAAGCTCCAGCAGATATACTGCTGCCACACATGGCACCCCGGCGCCGAAATGTCATACCAGGACGAGGTCTGCCCGAACACATACACCCAGTCGTACAGGGCATGATAGGCTACCATGTTGACCATGGCCAGCCCCCGCAGGGCATCCAGCGGCCAGAGCCGGGCAGCGGACGATTTTTCCACCCCTGATCCCCCCTTTTCCGTGGCAACAGTGTAACACAGCAAGGTCAAAAAACGCAAGGGCAGCGGTTGCAAATTGACGAAAATTGCGGTACAATCTTTGTGTAAAATGACAAGTTCGCATTGCGTATGACCGCAAGGAGGAAGTATCATGCAGGACATCCGCCTCATCGCCCTGGATCTGGACGGCACGGTTTTCGACGATCAGAAACACATCACCCCTCACACCCTGGCGGCCATCCGCGCCGCCCTGGACGCAGGCATCGACGTCATCCCCGCCACCGGGCGCTCGGTGACCGGCGTGCCCCAGGAATTTCTGCACATGGACGGGGTGCGCTATGCCCTGACTTCCAACGGGGCCAGCGTGGTGGAGCTGGCCACCGGCAAGGCCATTGTGCCCCTGCCCTTTGAGACCGACATGGCCCTGCAGCTGCTGGAAGTGGTGCAGCGGTTCCCCTGCTCCCTGAGCCTGTTTGTGAACGGGGAATGTTACACCGACTCCGCCAGCGCCGCGCAGGTGGAAGCCTGCTGCCCGCCGGAGCTGCTCTCCTATGTGCGGGACAGCCGGGTGGTGGTGGACGACCTGGCCGAAGTCATCCGCACCCGGCCCGGTGAGGTGGAAAAGTTCAGCATCATGTACGAGAACACCGCCGTGCGGGACGCCGCCAAAGCGGCCGTTCTGGCCGTGCGCCCCGACGTGGACGCCACCAGCAGCGTGAAGGACAACCTGGAACTGAACGCCCCCGGCGTGAACAAGGGCCGGGGCCTGATGGCACTGGCGGAGTATCTGGGTCTGCGCAAAGACCAGGTCATGGCCTGCGGCGACAGCGGCAACGACCTGGAGATGGTCCGCATGGCCGGGCTGGGCGTGGCCATGGAAAACGCCTTCCCCGAAGTGAAGGCCGTGGCCGATGTCATCACCCTGGACAACAACCACGACGGCGTGGCCGTTGCCATTGAGACCTACGCCCTGGGCCGCAAGGTGGAAGAAAAGGCGTAAAATGCTTGCCTTTTTGGCTGTACTCGCATACAATGTAACATAGAGAATTATGCGCATGTTTTATTGCGCGCGAATCAACCCAAAGAAGGTGAAAGACTTATGGCAACCAATCTTCTCGTCGGGCAGTCGGGCGGGCCTACCGCCGTCATCAACTCCAGCCTGGCCGGCGTGTTTGAGAGCGCCCGTGCATTCGGCGCGCAGCATGTGTACGGCATGCAGTACGGCATCGAGGGTCTTTTGGAAGGCCGCATCGTGGACCTGAACGACCAGCTGGGTGACAAAATGGCCATCGAGCTGCTCAAGCGCACCCCGTCCAGCTTCCTGGGCAGCTGCCGCCACAAGCTCCCCGACCCCGCCGTGAACGAAAAGCCCTATCAGGTGCTGTTCGACCTGTTCCGGAAATATTCCATCGGGGCGGTGCTGTACATCGGCGGCAACGACTCCATGGACACCATCGCCAAGCTGGCCGCCTACGGCGCCGCCAAGAACAGTGAGATCCGGTTCATCGGCGTGCCCAAGACCATCGACAACGACCTGATGGGCACCGACCACACCCCCGGCTACGGCAGCGCGGCCAAGTACATTGCCACCATCCTGAAGGAAGTCATCTGTGACTCCAGCGTGTACGATCTGCGCAGCGTGACGGTGGCCGAGATCATGGGCCGTCACACCGGCTGGCTGGCCGGCGCGGCCTCCCTGGCTGCCGGCAGCGACAGCGCCGGGCCGGACATCATCCTGCTGCCGGAACGCACCTTTGACGAGGAAGTGTTCCTGAACAAGGTGGCCGCCCTGACCGCCGACAAGAAAAACGTCATCATTGCCGCCAGCGAGGGCGTAAAGAACAAGGACGGCGTTTTCCTGTGCGACCTGGTGAGCACCGCCGGGCAGCTGGACGCTTTCGGCCACAAGGCCATCCTGTCCGGCACCAGCCGGTACCTGGCCGACCTGATCCGGGTCCGGCTGGGCTGCAAGACCCGCGCCATCGAATTTTCCACCCTGCAGCGCTGCGCCTCCCATCTGGCCAGCCGCACCGACATCACCGAGGCCTATCAGGTGGGCGGTGCCGCGGTGGAAGCCGCCTTCAACGGTCTGACCGGCAAGATGTGCGGCATCGTGCGCCTGTCCGACATGCCCTACCGCACCGAGACCACCACCGTGGACGTGGCCGAGGTGGCCAACAAGGAAAAGTGTGTGCCCGCCGACTGGATCACCCCCGACGGCATGCATCTGAACGAAAAGTTCGAGAAATACGCCCGGCCGCTGATCCAGGCCGAGCTGACCCCCATTTACATCAACGGCGTACCGCAGCACATCCATCTGCATGACTGAGCGGGCAGCCCCGAAGGAAGTTTCGCACGCGCAGAGAGTGCCGCCAGGGCCTTTCTGCGCGTGCCTTTTTATATGGGTATAGGAGTGGATTTTCCGATGAATGACGCCAAGCGGGCGCGCAACGTGGGGTTTGCGGCCTTTTTCCTCAGCGGCATCTGCGCCATCAGCAGCGGCGTGGTGGTCAGCCTGCTGCAGCAGCGGTACGGGCTGGCCTACGGCGTGTCGGGGTCGCTGATCTCGGTGATGAGCGTGGGCAATCTGGTGGCCGGGTTCCTGGCCGGGCTTCTGCCCGGGCGGCTGGGGCTGAAGGTCACCACCCTGATCCTGGGCACCGGCTATGCCCTGGGCTACGCCCTGATGGGGCTTTCCGGCCAGGTATGGCTGCTGACGGCGGCCTTTGCCCTGGTGGGCCTGGCCAAGGGCGGCACCATCAACGCCTGCACCATTCTGGTGGGGGACAACGTGCCCGACCGCACCCGGGGCATGAACGCCATGCACAGCTGCTACGCCTGCGGCGCCCTGCTGTGCCCCTTTGTGGCAGCGGGGGCAGCGGCGGCTTTGGGCGCCGACGGGCCCACCATCGTGCTGGCGGTGCTGGGCGTGGGGCTGTGGCTGGCCTTTGCGGCGGCCCCGGCCTCCCTGACCGGGCGGCGGCAGAGTGCGGCCAGGCCGGACTGGAGTTTCTGCCGCAGCCCCAAATTCTGGCTGCTCACCGCCCTGATCTTCTGCCAGAACGGGGCCGAGACCAGCGTCACCGGCTGGCTGGTGACCTACTTCAAGGACCAGGGCATCCTGAGCGGCAGCGTCAGCCCCTACACCGTGACCCTGCTGTGGGGCGCCACCATGGCGGCCCGGCTGGTCCTGGCCTTTGTCCACCCGCCCAGGGACCCCTACCGGGCCATGCTCTGGATGGGCCTGGGCTGCACGGTGTTTTACGGCGGGCTGATGCTGGCCCGCACCCAGGTCCCGGCGCTGCTGCTCCTGCTCTTCTTTGCCCTGTCCATCGCGGGCATGAACCCCACCGCCGTGGCCTGCGCCGGACAGATGACCAGCGTGACCAGCATGGGCGTCATGCTGCCGGTGGCGGGGCTGGGAGCCATCCTCATGCCCTGGGTCATCGGCGTGGTGGCCGACCATGCCGGGCTGCTGGCGGGCATGGCCTGCAACATCGTCCCCTGTGCCGGTATGCTGCTGTTTGCAGCCCTGGTGCGCCGGGAAGCCGCCAAAGAAACGGCCTGAACCTTCCGCACATACAAAAGCCATCCCGTTTCCGCAAATCCGCCTTGGCGGTCCCGGAAACGGGATGGCTTTTTGTATGTGGGTTTACTCCCAGGCGTCGGGGACTTCCGCCGAAACGCGGATGTAGGCGCTGTCGTACTCGCCGTACTCCTCCTCCGGGTAGGTGCAGTAGTCGGTGCTGACCAGCACACCGTCGTCGGCCTCATACCAGTTGTAGGCGTTTTCATACGGGTACGCGGCAAGGAGTTTTTCGGTAAAGGCTTCGGGCAGCAGCTCGGGGGTGAACAGGTCGCCGCTTCTGGCGGGGACGGTGATGCCCCGCAGCACCCCGTTGGCCGTTTCCAGCTCGGTGCGCACCCGGTCCAGGTTTTCTTCCGCGGTCTGTTCAATGTCCACACCCACGGTGCAGCTGACCTGGAGCAGCTGGCCATGGTTATCCACCACCGCGGACACAGTCACGGTTTCCGGGGTGATGAACACCTCTTCCCCGCCCTTCAGGCTGCCGCGAACGGTGTAGCCGTAATCGGCATAATAATCGTAAGGGTCGCTGTACCACACATCGGTGCAGCCTGCCGCTTCCAGGGTGGCGGCCACCGATTCCAGCCCGGCTTTGGCGGCCTGTTTGTTCTGCTCCAAGGTGCGGGACACCGCCCGGTAATGGGGCAGAAACACCGAGAGCACCACCGCGGCCGGCAGCAGCAGCACCCCCACGGTCACGGCAAGCGCCGGCGGGGTGGGTACCTCCCAGAAAGACGCCACCGTGCCGGGGTACAGGTCGGGGCCGGCGTTGGGGGCAAAGGGTCCGGCCCGCAGGGTGCGTTCGCACAGGTCCAGCCAGGCCGGGTCACAGGGGCGGCGGCGTTC
>DXNX01000136.1:0-345 GCA_019413245.1 Oscillospiraceae bacterium | reverse complement strand
GATGGACACCGCCCCCAGGACCACCGCCAGCCCGAATCCCAGCACGATGCCGGGCAGGTAGGCGTCCCGCTGGTAGAGAAAGACCGCATCCGCGGCGGTCAGCAGCAGGCTGACCACCAGCAGCAGAATGGCCGAGAGAAAGCAGTCCCGGGCCAGCAGAGGCAGCAGGGTGTATTTTTGAATGAGCTTTTGGTCACAGGGTTCCAGCATGCGGGGCCTCCTTATGCGGTGCGGCGGGAGATTTGGTGACCATCAGCCGGAGCAGACCGCCGATGGCCGCTGCCCCCGCGGGGGCAAAGGCGAAATTCCACAACATGGGGATGAGGTGGGGGTGGGGGTCGCAGT
>DXNX01000135.1 GCA_019413245.1 Oscillospiraceae bacterium | reverse complement strand
AGCCGCCGAAAAGATCCTGGCCGCCATCGAAGCGGTGGATATTTTCGCAGGTGTGAAGCTGGCCGACTATGACACCGCCCTGGCCGAAGGCCGCATCGTCACCATCGGGGACGATTGCCTGGACGCCTTCGTGGATGCCGTCTATGCCCAGCGCGTGGGCGACGGCACCGGCATCGCCGACCTGAAACTGGTGTATACCCCCCTCAACGGCTCGGGTCTGGAATGTGTTCGCAAGCTGCTGGCCAAGCTGGGCGTCACCCACATGACCGTGGTGCCCGAACAGGAAAAGCCGGACGGGGATTTCCCCACCTGCCCCTACCCCAACCCGGAGATCCGGGAAGCCATGGAAAAGGGCCTGGAGCTGTGCGACAAGGTCCACCCCGACCTGCTGCTGGGCACCGACCCGGACTGTGACCGCTGCGGCACCGCCGTGCCCGACGGCAAGGGCGGCTACCGGCTCATCACCGGTAACGAGATGGGCATTATCCTGCTGGATTACATCTGCCGCACCCGCACCGCCCGGGGCACCATGCCCGCCGACCCCGTGGCCGTGACTACCATCGTTTCCACCGATATGGCCACCCCCGTGGCGAAGAAGTACGGCGTGGAGCTGCGCCGCACCCTCACCGGGTTCAAGTTCATCGGGGAGCAGATCGGCAAACTGGAAGCCGAAGGCCACCCCGAGCGGTATATCTTCGGATTTGAGGAAAGTTACGGCTACCTGTCCGGCGGCCATGTGCGGGACAAGGACGCGGTGAACGCCACCCTGCTGGTCTGCGAAGCCGCCGCCTGGTACGCCCGGCAGGGCATGACCCTGCTGGATGCCATCGAGGCGCTGTACAAGGAGTTCGGCTACTACCGCAACGCCCTGTCCTCCTTCACCTTTGAGGGGGAGAGCGGCATGCACACCATGCAGCAGCTCATGGCTGGCCTGCGGACCAACGCCCCCGCCGAGATCGCCGGATACAAGGTGGAGGAAGCGGTGGACTACAACATCCCCGGCGGCCACAACGGCCTGCCCATGGCCGATGTGCTGGAATACCGCCTGGCGGGCGGCCACAAGTTCATGGTCCGCCCCTCCGGCACCGAGCCGAAGATCAAGGTCTATCTCTCCGCCGTGGGTGCCAGCGAGGCCGACGCCGACGCCGTGAATGAAAAACTGGCTGCCGCTGCGGCCGAAATGATGAAAGGATGAGTCCATCATGGCTATGCTCAAACTGAAACCCAGCTGCAAGGATTATCTGTGGGGCGGTTCCCGCCTGCGCACCGATTTCGGCATCGAAAGCGACCTGAACCCCCTGGCCGAAGCCTGGGTGCTCTCCTGCCATCCCGACGGTCCCTCCTATATTGTGGGCGGGGCGGACGACGGCAAGACCCTGGCTCAGTATATTGAAGAAAAAGGCCGGGACATCCTGGGCGAAAACGGCAAAAAGTTTGCGGAATTCCCCATCCTGACCAAGTTCATCGACGCCAAGGGCAACCTGTCCATCCAGGTGCACCCCTCCAACGAGTACGCCCTGGAACATGAGCACCAGTACGGCAAAACCGAGATGTGGTACATCCTGGACTGCGAGCCCGGCGCCTTCCTGTACTACGGCTTTGACCACGAGATCACCAAGGAGGAGTTCGAGCGCCGCATCAAGGACAACACCCTGACCGAGGTGCTCAACGCGGCGCCGGTGCACAAGGGCGATGTCTTCTTCATCCCCTCCGGCACCCTGCACGCCATCTGCCAGGGCATCGTCATCGCCGAGATCCAGCAGAACTCCAACGTCACCTACCGCGTCTACGACTACGGCCGGGTGGGCGCCGACGGCAAGCCCCGGGCCCTGCACATTCCCCAGGCCCTGGCCGTCACCGAGTGCAAGCCCCCCAAGAAGCAGGATTTCGGCAGCCACCTGGCCCAGTGCCCCTATTTCACGGTGGACGTGTACGACAACGACTTCTCCGGCACGGCAGGAACCGACAGCTTTGTGTCCCTGCTCATCGTGGACGGCGAAGGCACCGTGACCTGCGGCGGCGAGACCCTGCCGGTCAAGAAGGGTGATAGCCTGTTCCTCACCGCGGGCAGCGGCGATTTCACCGTCACCGGCCAGCTCAAGACCCTGTGCACCCGGGTCTGAGCCGGTTGACATGTCTTTGCAAAACGGAGTATCATCAGAACTGCCCGGCCCGCCGCCGGGCGGTTTTTTGCTTTGTACCGAAAGGAGAATCCCCCCATGCCGCCCATCATCGAGATACACGACCTGAACCTGCCGGAGCTGGCACCTTTTGCCCGCCTCACCGAAGCCCAGCTGCGCAGCAGCACCGAGCGGGCCCACGGCCTGTTCATTGCCGAAAGCCCCAAGGTCATCGGCAGCGCCCTGGATGCGGGATGTGAGCCCCTGGCCTTCCTCATGGAGCGCCGCCAGATCGAAGGCCCTGCCGCCCCGGTGCTGGCCCGCTGCCCGGATGTGCCGGTGTACACCGGGGACCGGGAGCTGCTGGCCAGCCTTACCGGTTACACCCTGACCCGGGGGGTGCTGTGTGCCATGGCCCGCCCGGCGCCCCGCCAGGCGGAGGACATCTGCCAAAACGCCCGGCGGGTGGCGGTGCTGGAAAACATCGTGGACTCCACCAACGTGGGGGCGGTGTTCCGCTCGGCGGCAGCCATGGGGGTGGACGCGGTGCTGCTCAGCCCCTCCTGCTGTGACCCGCTCTGCCGCCGCGCTGTGCGGGTGAGCATGGGCACCGTGTTCGTGGTGCCCTGGGCCCGCCTGGGGGAAGATAAAACAGACTGGCCGGAAGGGGGCCTGGCCCGGCTGGAGAAGATGGGCTTTGCCACGGCGGCCCTGGCCCTGAACGAAAACTCCCTGCGCATCGACGACCCGCGCCTTGCCGCGGAGCCCCGCCTGGCCATGGTGCTGGGCACCGAGGGGGACGGTCTGGCCCCGGATACCATTGCCCGGTGCCGGTACACCGTGCGCATCCCCATGCGCCCGGGGGTGGATTCCCTCAACGTGGCGGCGGCCGGGGCGGTGGCCTTCTGGCAGCTGTGCGGCAAAGATTTATAATAATACAATTTGTATAAAACGATATACAATTTACGCGCCGGCCCGGGAGAAAACTTTCTTCCGGGCCGGCGCTTTGCCATGCCTGGGGGGCATGGAAGGCATACGAACCGGGCAGTGGACTTTTGGGCCAAAACAGCGGTACAATACAGACAAAACCAACGGAAAGAAGTGTTTTGTATGGACTACCGCCGTACCGACCCGGAATTTGCCGCCATTGCCGAAGCCTTTGCCCGCCACGAGGCGGCCGAGGATCCGGCCTGTGCCCTGGACCCCGTCACCCGGAGCCTGGCTGTGCTGGCCACTCTGGTGGGCTGCCAGGGGGTGCAGGTGTTCAAACTGGCCCTGCCCGAAGCCCTGGACGCCGGGCTGACCCCGGTGATGGTCCGGGAGTTGGTCTATCAGGCCGTGGACTATCTGGGCCTGGGCCGGGTCCTGCCCTTTGTGGACGCCATGAATGAGGTGTTCACCGCCCGCGGTGTGGCTCTGCCTCTGCCGCCTCAGTCCACCACCACCCCCGAGACCCGTCTGGACAAAGGCGTGGACGCCCAGGCGGCCATCTTCGGGGACGGCATGCGGGAAGCCTGGCGCCAGAGCACCGTCAACCGGTGGCTGGGGGCCAACTGCTTCGGGGATTACTACACCCGCACCGGGCTGGACCTGCGCCAGCGGGAGCTGATCACCTTCTGCTTCCTGGCCGCCCAGGGCGGGTGCGAACCCCAGCTCACCGCCCACGCCAAGGGCAACATGAACCTGGGCAACGACGCCGACTTCCTCACCCGGGTGGTGCTGAACTGCCTGCCCTACATCGGCTATCCCCGCAGCCTCAACGCCCTGACCTGCATTCAGAATGCCCGCACCTGACCGCAAGAAAGCAAAAAAATCCCCCGCCTGCCCGAAAGCAGACGGGGGATTTTTGGCTGCAAAGGAGATTTACGCGATGTTTTTTACACGCTCACGTCCTCGAACTGGCTGTTGTACAGGTCGGCGTAGAAGCCGCCCTGGTCCAGCAGTTCGTCGTGGGTGCCCTGCTCCACGATGTCGCCGTCCCGCATGACCAGAATGAGGTCACTGTCCTTGATGGTGGACAGGCGGTGGGCGATGACGAAGCTGGTGCGGCCGCGCATCAGATTGTCCATGGCGGCCTGGATCTGCTCCTCGGTGCGGGTATCCACCGAGCTGGTGGCCTCGTCCAGAATGAGGATGCGGTTGTCCGCCAGAATGGCCCGGGCGATGGTCAGCAGCTGCTTCTGGCCCTGGCTCACGTTGCTGGCGTCCTCGTTGATGACCATGTCATAACCCCCCGGCAGGGTGCGGATGAAGTGGTCGGCCTTGGCGGCCTTGGCCGCGGCGATGACTTCCTCATCGGTGGCGTCCAGACGGCCGTAGCGGATGTTCTCCATGATGGTGCCCTGGAACAGCCAGGTGTCCTGCAGCACCATGCCGAAGCCCTCCCGCATGGGGGAGCGGTCGAATTCCCGCACATCGTGGCCGTTCAGGCGGATGTGGCCGGAATCCACATCATAGAACCGCATGAGCAGCTTGACGATGGTGGTCTTGCCCGCGCCGGTGGGACCCACGATGGCTACCTTCTGGCCGGGCTGCACATCGCAGGAGAAATCCCGGATGATGGTCTTTTCGGGGGTGTAGCCGAAGCGCACATGGTCGAAGGTGACCTGCCCGTTGATGAGGGCGGGGTCGGCGGGGGTGCCCTCCGCCTTCTGGTCCTCCTCCGGCTCGGCCAGGAACTCAAACACGCGTTCGGCCGCGGCGGCCATGCTCTGCAGCATGTTGGACACCTGGGCCAGCTGCTGGATGGGCTGGGTGAAGTTCTTTACATACTGGATGAACGCCTGGATGTCGCCCACGGTGATGCGCCCGTTGGCGGCAAAGATGCTGCCCACGATGGCCACCGCCACATAGCCCAGATTGCCCACAAAGTTCATCACGGGCTGCATCAGGCCGGACAGGAACTGGCTCTTCCAGGCGGATTCGTACAGGCGGCCGTTGGCGGCGTCAAAGTCGGCCAGCACGGCCTGCTCCCGGTTGAAGGCCTTGACCACGGCCTGGCCGGAATACACTTCCTCCACCTGGCCGTTGACCACGCCCAGGGTGGCCTGCTGCTGTTTGAAGTATTTCTGGCTGATGCGCACCACGCACAGCACCAGGATCAGGCTGACGGGCAGGATCAGCAGCACGATCAGGGTCATGACCGGGCTGATGGACAGCATCATGATGAGCACGCCCACCATGGTGGTCACGCTGGTGATGAGCTGGGTCACGCACTGGTTCAGGGCCTGGCCCATGGTGTCCACATCGTTGGTGATGCGGGACAGAACCTCGCCCACCGTGCGCTTTTCAAAGTAGGCCAGGGGCAGACGGTTGATCTTTTCGCTGATCTGGCGGCGGAAATCATAGCACATCTTCTGGCTCACGCCGCTCATCAGCCAGTACTGGATAAAGCTGAACGCGCCGCTGAGCAGATAGATGCCCAGCAGGATCAGCAGGATACGGCCGATGTAGGCAAAGTCGATGCCGCCGGTACCGGTCAGTTTGGCCACCCATCCGGTGGCCAGGGCCGTGGTGGCCTTGGCCAGGATCTTGGGGCCCACGATGTTGAAGATGGTGGACAGCACGGCAAAGACCAGGACCACCGCCAGTGCCAGGCGGTAACGGCCCATCTCCGCCAGCAGGCGGCGCACCGTGCCCTTGAAGTCTTTGGCCTTCTCGGTCGATTGTCTCATTCTCGGCATACTCATTCACCTCCCAGGCCAAGTTCTTTCTGGCTCAGCTGGCTGCGGGCAATTTCCTGATAGGTGGGGCAGCTCTCCATGAGCTGGGCGTGGGTGCCCTTGCCCACAATGCGCCCTTCGTCCAGCACCAGGATCTGGTTGGCGTGCAGGACGGTGGAAATGCGCTGGGCCACAATGATGACGGTGGCGTCGCCGGTTTCCTTCTTCAGGGCACGGCGCAAGGCCACGTCGGTCTTGAAGTCCAGAGCGGAGAAGCTGTCGTCAAACAGGTAGACTTTCGGGTCCTTGGCGATGGCCCGGGCGATGGACAGGCGCTGTTTCTGCCCGCCGGACACGTTGGTGCCGCCCTGGGCGATGGGACTCTGGTAGCCTTCCGGCTTGGCCTCGATGAACTCGGTGGCCTGAGCGATGGCGGCGGCTTTGCGGGCGGTCTCGTCGGTGATCTGGGGACCGCCGAATTTCAGGTTGCTGTCGATGGTGCCGCTGAACAGCACGCCCTTCTGGGGCACATAGCCCAGCAGGGAGCGCAGCTCAGCCTGGGGCATATCCCGCACGTCCACGCCGTCGATGCGCACATGGCCCTCGGTGGCGTCAAAGAAGCGGGGGATCAGGTTCAGCAGGGTGCTCTTGCCGCAGCCGGTGGCGCCGATGATGGCGGTGGTCTGGCCCGGCTCGGCGGTGAAGGAAATGTCCTCCAGCGCGTCGGTGTCGCCGCCCGGATACCGGAAGCTCACATGGTCGAACTCCACCCGGCCGTTCCAGGTATGGTCCTTGACCTTGGCGGCGGTGACTTCGTCGGGGTCGTGGATGGAAGGCTCGGTCTCCAGCACCTCAAACACGCGGTCGGCCGCCACCCCGGCCCGGGGCAGCATGATGGCCACCATGGTCAGCATCAGGAAGGACATGACGATCTGCATGGTGTAGGTGATGAACGCGATGATGTCGCCCACCTGCATGGTGCCCAGGCTGTCTCTTATAC
>DXNX01000134.1:5770-6916 GCA_019413245.1 Oscillospiraceae bacterium | reverse complement strand
CCTGATCCAGCACAAGATCAGCCTGCTGCGTGACCGCAACACCGGCACCAAGGAATTCCGCGACCTGGTCAGCGAAGTTGCGATGCTGCTTTGCTACGAAGCCACCCGCGACCTGCCCACCGAGGAAGTAGAGGTTGAGACCCCGATTGCTCTGGCCCGCACCAAGGTGCTGGCCGGCCGCAAGTTGGCGCTGGTTCCCATCCTGCGCGCCGGCCTGGGCATGGTGGACGGTATGCTGAACCTGATCCCCGCCGCCAAGGTCGGTCATATCGGCCTGTACCGCAACGAAGAGACCCTGGAGCCTGTGGAATACTACTGCAAGCTGCCCAAGGACATCGCCGAGCGCGAAGTCATGGTCCTGGATCCCATGCTGGCCACCGGCGGCAGCGCCAAGGATGCCATCACCCAGATCAAGAAGCGCGGCGCCAAGCACATCAAGTTCATCGGCCTGCTGGCAGCTCCCGAAGGACTGAACGCCCTGCATGAAGCCCATCCCGATGTGGACATCTACGTCGGCGCCCTGGACGAGAAGCTCAACGATCAGGGCTACATCGTTCCCGGCCTGGGCGATGCCGGTGACCGTATTTTCGGCACCAAGTAAGATTCCTCGAACCAAACGGGCAAAACCCGTACCGTCCCGCGGCGTGCCCGGCATGCCGCGGGGCTTTTTTGTTTTTTGCGGGCGAGGTGTACCATGATCTATCTTTCCTCCTTCCATTTTGCCACCGAGGAAGCGGAATGGCTGTTTTTTGCCGGGTTCCAACGGACCTGCTACGATTCCTTCTATCCCTTCCAGATTTTTCCCCAGCGGGGACTGCACGCGCTGGACCTGACCGACATCACCATCCTGTACGGCGGCAACGGGTCCGGCAAGACCACCGCCTTGAACGTGATGGCCGAAACTCTGCGGCTGCGCCGGGGCGCCCCTTTCAACGGGACCAGCTTTTTCAAGCCGTACTGCCAGCTGTGCAGCCCGCATCTGCTCCATCCCCTGCCGGCCGAAAGCTGCATCCTGACCAGTGATGACGTTTTTGACACCATGCTGGATATGCGGGCCATCAACGAAGGGGTGGACCGCCGCCGGGATGAACTGCTGGCCGAGGCAAAGGATGCCCGCAACGCCAAATTCCAGATGCACAGTCTGGA
>DXNX01000134.1:0-5760 GCA_019413245.1 Oscillospiraceae bacterium | reverse complement strand
GTCTGGACGACTACGACCGGCTGAAACAGGTAGCGGAGGCCCGCAGGACCAGCCAGTCCCGGTATGCCCGCCGCCGGGTGATGCCCAACGTGCGCACCCACTCCAACGGAGAAAGTGCCTTTCTGTTCTTCACCCAGAAAATCCGCAGCGGTGCACTGTATCTGCTGGACGAGCCAGAGAACAGCCTTTCGCCCCAGCGTCAGATGGAACTGGCCCAATTTCTGCAGGAATCCGCCCGGTTCTACAACTGCCAGTTCATCCTGGCCACCCACTCCCCCTTTCTGCTGGCCATGCCGGGGGCCCGGGTGTATGACCTGGACAGCGACCCGGTGCGGCCCCGCCGCTGGACCGAGCTGGAAAATGTGCGGGCATACTACGACTTTTTCAAAGAGCACGAGGAGGAATTCTGATGGCTGCCAAACTGCGGCGGCAGGGCGAGACCCTGTCCGCCTTTGACCCCGGTGCCGAACTGCGGGACACCGAATTTGCGGACTGCACCTTTGAGGGGTGCCGCTGGAACGGCGTGCGGGTGCAGAACTGTACCTTTTCCGGCTGCCGGTTTGTGCAGTGCCAGTTTTCGGCCGTGGTGTTCAGCTTCTGTCTGATGAAGGACGCCGTCATGGAAGGCTGCGCCTTCCGGAACATCTCCTGGGGCGGGCTGCAGGGGCGCAGCGCCCTGGTCCAGCCTTTTGCCCGGCTGAAAAACTGCGTATTCCAGTACAATGAATTTTCCGGTATGGCCCTGGCGGGATTCGATTTTTCCAGCTGTGAATTCCGGGAATGCGTATTCGATGACTGCAAGCTCACCGGCGCCGGATTTCACGGCGTTCCCCTGGGCCGCACCAGTTTTACCCGGTGCGATTTACAGCGGGCGGATTTCCGCATGGCAGAGGCATATGCCATCAATCCCGCCGACAACCGCATGAAGGGCGCTCGGTTCAGCTTTCCCGATGTGGTGGCTTTGCTGGACAGCAGCGGTATTCAGATCGAATAAAAAAGGCCCGGCCGGCGTATTACCGGTCGGGTCTTTTGTTTGCACTTACTTGGAGTAGTCGCGGGCACCGTAAATGGCGGTACCGATGCGCACGATGTTGGCGCCTTCCTTGATGGCGGCAATGAAATCACCGCTCATACCCATGGAAAGGATATTCAGGCGCACGCCGTACTGTTCCCGGGCGTGCTCCAGCAGCTTGCGCATATCGGAGAAGAAAGCACGGGTCTGGCTCTCGGTGGCGTCGGCCGGCGGAATAGCCATCAGGCCGCGCAGTTCCACATGGTCACGGGCGGTGGCCTGGTCCAGCAGTTCCCACAGTTCCTGCTCCCCTACCACGCCGCTCTTGGAGGCTTCGCCGCCGATGTTCACTTCCACCAGAATCTCCTGCTTGAGGCCGGCAGCTTCGGCGGCATGGTCGATCTTATCCAGCAGGCGCACGCTGTCCACACTCTGGATCAGAGCAGCGCGTCCCACCACCTTGTTGACCTTGTTGGTCTGCAGGTGGCCGATAAAATGCCCCGGCTTGCCGTTGTATGCACCGGCATCATACTTTTCCACCAGTTCCTGGACATGGTTTTCCCCGAACACATCAATGGGCAGGTCGGCGCTGGCGCGGACCTCCTCCACGGTGCGGGTCTTGCAGGCCGCGCACAGCAAGATGTCGGCAGGGTCACGCCCGGCCTGGCGGGCAGCCTGGTTCATCTCCTCGCGGATACGGGCAACATTTTCGGCCATACGGGCCACGGTTTCCTGATTGAGCATCTGATCACCTTTCCTGATAAACCGCACGGGACCCGCCGATGTACGGCGGACGGGTGCGTGCACACAAAATATTGGCACAGCCGATCTTGTTCAGGCTGAGCCGCACCGGCACCGCCACACGGCGCAGATGCATCCCGATGAGGGTTCCGCCGATGTCAATGCCGGCACCGGCGCGGACTTCCTCCACCAGCACGGGATCGCTGAATTTCTGCCAGCAGTTGGTGGCCCAGCTGCCGCCTGCGTGCGGCTGTGGGATGGCGTTGACTTCGGTATAGCCGTACTTTTCGGCTGCCGCCCGTTCCACCACAATGGACCGGTTCAGATGTTCACAGCACTGAGCCGCCAGGTACAGGCCGTGTTCCTGCACCACTGGCAAAATGCCGGCCAGCACCGCGGCGGCCGCCTCCATGCTGCTGTCCTTGCCGATATGGCCGCCCACGATCTCACTGCTGGAACAGCCTACCACAAAAATATCGCCGGGGCGCAGCTTGGCTGCCTCCAGCAATTCTTCCGCCGCCTGGCGGCTCTGGGCCGTGATGGCGGCCGGATCAAAATTCTGTGTCATGGTACGATCCCTTCTTTCCTGTACAAGTATACCACAAAATCTGCATAACACAAAAGCCCGCTGAAAAGCGGGCCTTTGTGCATAGAGGGGTGGGAAAGTATATAAAGGTCAGTGAATGTCTTTGTTATGGTTATAATTATACAGTTTCTGGCTGAATTGTCAAATGAACACCTTGTAATTTTGTTTTCATTTTATTATAATTAGGCCATAAACACTTTATTAAATTCAGCTGCGGCAGTCGAATGATGTCGTTTTTGTCTTTTGTTGTTCTGCACAAGCATTATTTTCTTCATTTTATTTTTTTGTGCGTATTGAACAAAAAGCTGTCGTAAGGAGGTCGCATATGGACGAACTGGACCGCAAAATCATCCAACTGATGCAGAAAAATGCCCGCATGCCGGTGAAAGAGATCGCGCAGCAGATCAGTCTGACCAGCCCCGCTGTTTCCAGCCGTATCCATCGTCTGGAGCAGGAAGGGGTCATCGGCGGATACACGGTGCTGCTCCATCGTCCCGACGAACCCAACCGGGTCCAGGCACTGGTATCGGTGCAGACCGCACCTGCCGCCCGGGATGAATTTCTCTCCTTGGTGCAGAGTGAACCCGATGTGCTGCAATGCTACCGAGTGACCGGCGTGTACAACTTCACCGTAAAGGTCAGCTGTGCCGGCATCGAGGAACTGGAGCACCTGCTGACCAAGCTGCAGCAGCTGGGGACCACCAACACCCAGATCATTCTGGCGACCCAGCTGGACCGTCAGCTCAATCCCTGATGGCACGACGTGAAAAAGTACGGAAGGAGATCCTGTTCTGTGTTAATTTTCTGCAAGCATTGTGGGCTGCTGCTGCCTGCAGGCCAAACCACCTGTCCCCGCTGCGGTACCCCCGCTTCCCTGCCTGCTCCGGCGCCTGCACAGCCGCCGCTGTACGCCTCTGCCGAGCCTGAGCCGCAGCCCCAGCGTCCGGCAGAAGGGCCGCGCTATGATGCGGCCAATGCGCCCAAAAAGCGCGGTCCCATGGGGCTGGCCGGGTATTTTGGTTCCCTGTGCCTGTTTGCGGTGCCGGTGGTCGGGCTGATTTTTATGCTGATCTGGTCCATCAGCGAGCGGGTACGCCCCGAACGTCACCGTCTGGCGCAGGCGTACCTGATCCGCACCGCAATCATTTCGGCCCTGCTGCTGGTAGCTGCCCTGGCACTTTCGGCCTACCTGCACAACCTGGCCTATCAGATGATGTACTACCCGTATTTTTATTGAGAGAATGTAAAGAGGTGCTTCCGTGAAAGCAAGTGTCATCATCCCCAACCTGAACGGGGCCGGTTGGCTGCGGGATTCCATCGAATCCATCTGGGCGCAGACTGAACAGGATTTTGAGCTGATCGTCATTGACAACGGCTCCACCGACGAGAGCCTGGAGATTGCCCGCAGCTACTGCGGCCGGGACCAATATACCCTGATCGAGAACGACAGCAACACCGGTTTTTCTCATGCGGTGAACCAGGGGATTGCCATCGGCAAGGGAGAATACATGGTGCTGTTCAACAACGACGCCTTTGCCGAACCGGACTGGCTGGCGGAGCTCATCCGCACGGCGGACGCCGACCCGCGTATTTTTGCGGTGTCCAGCCTGATGCTGCGCTACTATGAACCGGAACTGGCCGACGATGCCGGCGACTATGTGACCCTGCTGGGCTTTGCCTGCAAGCGGGGTGACGGCCTGAAAGCCAGCCGCTACCAAAAGCCCTGCCGGATGTTTTCGGCCTGCGGCGGCGCAGCGCTGTACCGCAAGTCCATCCTGGACAAAATCGGCGTATTTGACGAACTCTTCTTTGCCTATTACGAGGACGTGGACCTGAGCTGGCGTGCCAACAATTTCGGCTACAAGAACGTCTACTGCCCCACCGCCCGGTGCCGCCACATCTGCGGCGCCACCACCGGCGCGGTACGTTACAACCCGTTCAAGAGCATCCAGAGCGGCCGCAACAGTATTCTGCTGCCCTACAAGAACATGCCCGCCCTGATGATCCTGCTCAACATCATCCCGCTGGTGCTGGGGTATCTTTTGAAGGTCATCATGTTCCGGCACCGCGGGTTTGGCAACGACTACGCCAAAGGATTTTCCGAAGCCCGTATTGCCCTGTCCAAGCTGAACAAGCCCAAGTTTTACTGGCGCAACCTGCCTAATTACATCTGGGTGGAATGCAGTCTGATTGTGGGACTGTTCCAGTATATCGTATACCGGGTACAGCGTGCCCTGAAAATCACCTGATTTCTGTCGCAAACAAAAACCGCCCGACGCAGTACAGCTCTGCGTCGGGCGGTTTTTTTATGGGTTATCTGTCGGTCTTGTCGGTGTTGCCCAGGACCAGGCGGCGGAATCCTTCGCCCTGTACCTCGTTGGCCTGCAGCATGATGGTAAAGCTGTTGGGGTCGATCTTCTTGATCTCGTGTTCAATCTCGTACAGCTGCTTGCTGCTGCATGCACACAGAACCACATCCCGCGGGTCACCCTTATAGCCGCCGTAGGCTTTGAGCAGCGTGGAACCGCGGTCTACCGTGCGCACGATGGCATCACAGACGGCGGGGCCGTCGTCGGTAACGATCATGGCCAGCATACAGGAGTTGAAGCCGAACATCATCTGGTTGATGATATAAGAAGTCAGGAAGTTGAGGATCAGACCGTAGATGATGGTATCCACGTCATGGAACACCAGACCGTTGGCCAGAATGACCGTGAGTGCGGCGCCGAAGGTCAGGTTGCCGAAGGGCATGTGCGGATGCTTGACCTTGATGGCCATAGTGATAAAGTCCATACCGCCGGTGCTGGAGTTCTGCATATAGATCAGGGCGTCACCGATACCGCTGATCACACCGCCGCAGATGGCCGCCAGCATGCGGTCCCCGGTGTAAACCGGCAGCATGGGCAGGACCCAGTCGGAGAAGACGGCAAACATGACCATGCACCACACGCTGCGCAGGAAGAAGTCCCGGCCCAGCAGCTTATAGCAGAACAGGACAATAGGGATATTGAGCAGGATGTTGGATATACCGATAGGCATACCGAACAGGTGGTACAGGATGGCGCCGATACCGGCTACGCCGGTGATGGGTACCTGGGCGGCCACGGCAAAGCTGTACATACCCAGAGCCGAAATAAAGCAGCCGAGTGTTTCCAGAAAAATATGTTTCAGGTGTTTTTTGGTCATACGTTCCTCACGATCTCATGTTCTTGGTTTCGGGGGTCTTATTTTCTGCGCCGGCGATAGGTGCGGCCGCCTTCCCGTCCGCGGCTGCGCAGGACCAGAACAGCGGCAGCCACGCCGCCCACCAGGATCACCGCGATACCGATGTACAGCGGCAGCAGGCTGCTGGTCTGGCGCATTTCCTCCTGCTTTTCCATGGTTTCCGGGTCGGGAGTCGGGTCCGGCGTGGGGCTGGGGG
>DXNX01000133.1 GCA_019413245.1 Oscillospiraceae bacterium | reverse complement strand
GGGTGGATTTGCCGCTGCCGCTGCGCCCCACAATGCCCAGAATCCGATTCTGCGGCACCTGCACCGACAGATCCTGCAGAATGGGCTGGTCCTCATAGGCAAAATTCACATTCTCCGCCCCGGCGCCGGAAAATTCGGTGGGGGTCTGCCCGGAGATTTCCTGCACGACGGGAGTTTCCTGCAAAATATCCAGTACCCGGTTGCCGGCTGCAAACGTATTCTGCAATGTACCGCCCAGGTTTGCCAAAGCCACCACCGGGCCAAAGGAACTCATAAGGGCCACCGTGGGGACCAGAACCCCGTCAAAGGCAATTGCGCCATCCCGGTACAGGATCGCGGCCGCCAGCAGCATGGCCAGGTCAAAGAGCAGGATCAGGGCGTTGGTCAGGGCCATGCCCCAGCCTGCCGTCCACTTCAGCCGGGATTCTTCCCGGGTGAGGGCCTCGGTGCGCTGGTCCAGTTCCTTGCGGCGCTGTGCTCCCTGGGCGAACTGCAGGGTTTCGGACAGACCGCGCAGGCTGTCCAGCACAAAGCTGCTCAGCTCCCCCGATGCGGTGCGAAACCGCAGCCCGTGGGCACCACTGGCCCGGGATACCAGCAGCGGCACCGCCACCCCTACGCAGAGATAGGCACCCAGGGCCAGCAGCCCCAGCAGCGGATGATAGCTGCCGATGAACAAACACAGAATCCCGCTGAACAGTACTGCGATGAGCACCGGGGAGATGGTGTGGGCGTAGAACACTTCCAGCAGCTCGATGTCCGAGGTGATGACGCTGATGAGGTTGCCTCTGTCCCGCACTTCCAGTTTGGCCGGGGCCAGAACGCGCAGGGCGCGGAAGACCTTGTCCCGCAGCAGAGCCAGCAGCTTGAAGGCAATAAAGTGGTTGCAGGCCTGCTCCCCGTAGCGCAGGGCTGCCCGCAGCACTGCCATAACGTCAATGCCCGCAAACAGACCGGCCAACCCCAGCGGGGCGGGCAGCCCCAGCACCGTGCACAAAGCATACACGCCAAACACGGTGAGGAATGTGGCACACAAATGCCCGGCCAGGCCCATAGTAACGGCCAGGACCATATACCCGACCAGCGGGCGGACCAGCCCGATGAGCTGTGCCATCACCGCAAAACCGCTCCGTTGTTTCATTGGATTTCCTCCTCCAGATTTTCCAGTTCCTGCTGGGCGTTCCACAGCCGGGCGTACTCTCCTTTTTGAGCCAGCAGCTCCCGATGCAGCCCGGCTTCGACTACCTTGCCGTCCCGCAGCACATAGATGCGGTCGGCCGGTTCCACATTGGCCAGGCGATGGGAAATCAGAATCACCGTCTTCTGACCGGCCATGGCCCGGATACGCGCCATGATGTCGTTTTCGCTCTCCACATCAATATTGGAGGTAGCTTCATCAAAGATGTAGACGGGACTGTCGTGCAGGATGGCCCGTGCAAGCGCCAGACGCTGGCACTGGCCGCCGGACAGGTTGGCGCCGCGCTCGGCCACCGGGGTGTCCAGTCCCTGCTCACCCCGCAGAAAGTCTGCCAGATTCACCTCTTCCAGCACCTTCCACAGGGCCGCGTCATCGGCCCGGGGGTTGCCCATACGCAGGTTGTCCCCCACGGTGCCTTTGAACAGATAGCTCTGGTGCCCCACATAGGTCACATTGGCCAGCAGGCTTTCCTCGCTGATGCGGTCCAGGGGGATACCGCCGATGGTCACGCTGCCGCACCAGCCCCGATTGCGCCCGGTCAGCACCCCGGCAATGGTGGATTTTCCGCAGCCGCTCTCCCCCGCGATGGCGATAAAGCTCCCCGGCCCGGCCAGCAGATCCACGCCCTGCAGTACCGGGCGGTCCGCCTCATACCCGAAAGTCAGATTTTTACACCGGATGGTCACATCCCGGCCGATGGTACGGGTGCCGGGAGCCGGCTCGGGGGCATCCAGCAGACGGAAAATTTTTTCCGAAGCCGCCATACCGTTCATGGCAATATGGAAGTAGCTGCCCAACAGCCGCATGGGCAGGAAGAAGTCCGCCGCCAGCAGCATGATGAACAAAGCACCGTCCAGTCCCACGCGGCCATCCCGGAAAGCCAGCGCCGCCAGCACAATGCCCGCCGCTGCGCCGCCGTAAGCCACCAAATCCATGATGGTGATGGAGTTGAGCTGCATGGTCAGCACCTTCATGGTGATGCGGCGGAACTTTTCGGATTCCCGGTTCATCTCCTCATTCTTGAAGCCGTCCGCCTGGTAAATTTTCAGGGTGGTCAGGCCCTGGAGGTTTTCCAGGAAGGTATCCCCCAGGGCGGTATACTGGCCCCAGTATCTGCTCAGCAATTTCTTGGCCCAGGTCTGTACTGCCGCAATGGCCGCCGGAATCAACGGCACACAGACCAGCAATACCGCGGCCGCGGGCAGGTTGACCTGCCAGAGGACCGCAAACAAGGTCAGAGGTGCCAGCAGAGCATAAAAGAACTGGGGCAGATAGGCGCCGAAGTAGGTTTCCAGCTGGTCCACGCCTTCCACCGCCACCTGGACAACTTCACTGGTGCTGACCCGTTCCCGGTAAGAAGCCCCCAGCCGGAGCAGCTTGTCATAAATCAGGCCGCGCAGCCGCAGCTTGACTGCCCGGCTGGACAAAAACGCCATACGGGAGGCTCCCACACCGCAGGCAACGCGCACCGCCACCGCCGCCAGCACCAGCAAAGCGGCGCGGGACAGCGCGCCGGGTGCCAGTGTTCCGGCAAACAAGCCGGCCAACACCCGACAGAACACCCCCATAAGCAGGATATTGGCTGCCAAAGACACCCACTGCAGGGCCACATTGGCGGCAATGTACGGTCTGCTTTCCCCCACCGCAGCGATGAGGCGTTTGTTGATCATCATGTTTCCTGCTTCCTTTCCGAAGATTTCAGTACCCGGCGTCGGGCAAATCCATGGGCAGCCATAGCGCACAGGCACAGAATGCCCAGCACCGCGTGCACCGCCCCGGCCATACCGCCCTGGATGAGGGCGGGCACACCGGTGGCAAACGCCACCAGAAGCAGCAACAGCAGCGCCACCCCTGCCCCTGTGAGCTTTTTGTGGCAGACGATCATGTGCCCCACACAAAGCACCAGAAACACACTGGCCGACATCTTGTGTACTATGGCGCCGGTCAGCGGCTGAAGCATGGTGACCAGGCCGCTGATGGCCAGCGCACCGTACAGCAGTTTTTTACCCATTTGGTTGTCCGTCCTTTCTTTCACGGGGAACTCTCAAAAAGTTTGTTGAGACTAACTCTCGCTCAAAAAACAGGTGCGTTCTTTGGTACCGTACGGTAGTTAGAACGCACTAACCCGATTATAATACCATCCTTTGTCCCATTTGTCAATCCGGAGGAATTCTTTTTTTACCCGCAGCACCGTTTTCGTTGTCCAGACCACTGGTTTTTATTTCCATACAGGGTATACTGTAAGTATTCCAACACTTGCACAAAGGAGGTCATACCATGTGTACAAGCATTACCGTATCGTCGCCCCTGTGTCTGCATGGGCGCAATCTGGACCTGGAGTATTCCTTCGGGGAGCAGGTCGTCATCACACCCCGGGGATACGAATTCAAATTTCATCGCCGGGCACCCATACCCCGGCATTTTGCCATGGTCGGTATGGCCAATGTGGCCAATGAATACCCGCTGTATGCCGAAGCAGCGAATGAAAAAGGCCTGTATATGGCCGGGCTGAACTTTCCGGGCAACGCCTGGTATCCCCCGCAGGAAGAAGTGACCGGCGACGCCGTAACCCCTTATGAGCTGATTCCGCTGGTGCTGGGCCAGTGCGAAACCCTGGCCCAGGCCAAAGCACTGCTGGAGTCGGTGCAGCTGGTGGGCATTCCCTTTGCTCCGGGCTATCCGTTGGCACCGCTGCACTGGCACATTGCCGACGCCACCGGTGCCCTGGTGGCAGAGCCCATGCGGGACGGTCTGCATCTGTATGAAGACCCGGTCGGGGTGCTGACCAACAACCCGCCTTTCCCCTATCAGCTGACGGTGCTGAACAATTATCAACATTTGTCCCCAAAACCGGCGGAAAACCGCTTTGCCGCCGACCTGCCCCTGGCGCCCTACGGCCAGGGCATGGGAGCTATCGGGCTGCCGGGGGATTTTTCGCCCCAGTCCCGGTATGTGAAGTCCTGTTTCCTGAAAACCAACGCTGTATGGGGAGACACCCCGGCATCGGCCGTGGCCCAGTTCTTCCATATTCTGGACGGTGTGGCCATGGTGCGGGGCAGCGTGCGTACCCCGGAGGACAAATGTGACATCACCACCTATTCCTGCTGCATCGACGCCGCCCACGGCATCTATTACTTCAAAACCTACGACAACAATCGCATCCGGGCGGTGCATCTCCACGCCGAGGACCTGGAAACCGGCGGGCTGTTCACCTTCCCGCTGGAGGACCGTCAGGATGTGGAACACATGAACGGGCGCATCCCCGAAACCCGCTGAAACACCATACAAAAACCGCCCCCGCAGCAATTGCGGGGGCGGTTTTATCTGTATCAGGCCTTATTTTTTGGTGTTGCCGCCCATCCGGCGATCGCGGCGGGCATATTCGGCCAGCGCCTCGTCAAAGCAGGACTTGTCAAAGTCCGGGAACAGGGTAGGCGTGAAGTAGAACTCCGCGTAGGCGCACTGCCACAGCAGGAAGTTGGACAGGCGTTCTTCGCCGCTGGTGCGGATCATCAGGTCCACGGGCGGCAGATCACGGTAGAGGTGGCTTTCGATGGTGCGCTCATCAATGGCAGCGGGGTCCAGCTTGCCTTCCTTCACTTCTCCGGCAATGGCACGCACGGCATCGGTAAGTTCGGCGTGGCTGCCGTAGTTCAGGCAGAAGTTGACGATGCCCTTCTTGTTGTCCTTGGTCAGGTCCATCATGTAATCCATGGCATCCAGCACGCGGGGCTGCAGACCTTCCCGACGGCCGCTGAACAGAACCTGGCAGCCGCGTTCGTTCATCTCATCGGCGATGGTGCGGAAGTTGTTGGCGAACAGGTCCATCAGGTAGCCCACTTCCTTGGCATCACGGGAGAAGTTTTCGGTGGAGAAGACATACAGGCTGAGCACATGCACGCCGCAGTCCCCCACCGCATAGCGGGTGATCTCTTTCAGGCGCTCAAACCCGGCCTTGTGGCCCAGGCTGGCGGGCATCAGGCGCTGGCGGGCCCAGCGGCGGTTGCCGTCCACGATAATGGCAACATGGGTCGGAATACGTTTCTCGTTGGCAGGCATGGTTTTCTCCTTTTTTCACTCTTGCGCCGTCTGGGGCGGCACGGTTTCGGGGGCGGCCTCACCGGGGTGCTGGCGCCGCCAGTTGAGGAAACTCTCCAGAATCACGGCGGCAGAAACCGAGTCCAGCCGTTCCTTGCGCTTGGCGCCGAAGGTATCATTCTGGGCCAGAATGGCGGCGGCGGACACAGTGGTGCGGCGTTCATCCCACAGGACCACCGGCATACCGCAGGCATCAGCCAGGCGCTGGGCAAAGCGGCGGCTCTTGGTGGCGCGGGAGCCTTCGGTACCGTCCATATTCTTGGGCAGGCCCAGTACCACGCCCTCCGCCTTTTCCCGGAAAGCCACAGCCGCCACCGCCTGCGCGGCACGGTTCATGCTCTTTTCTTCGATCTGCGGCGTGATCGGCGCACAGACCAGCTCGGTGGCGTCACACCCGGCCAGGCCGGTGCGCGAGTCCCCGTAATCCACAGCGATCCATTTCATGGCAGCCCCTCCAAATACAGAAGTGTACGGCACAGGGCCGCGTTTTCGTATAGTATATCATCTGTGCAGCATACGCACAAGGCAGCTTACACATGCAGGCGCTTGCCCAGGCGCTCGGTGAGCAGGGCGGCCAGAAGAATCTTGAGCACATCTCCCGGCAGGTAAGGCAGTACACACCATACCAGGCTCTGCCACACGCCGGTTCCGGTGATGACCATGAACCAGGCAGTGCCCAGGGCATAGCAGCCGATGCAGCCCACCACCATGGCAGCACACATACGCCAGAAACTGCGGCCCCATACCTGAACCAGAGCACCGGTAATCAGAGCAGCCACCAGGAAGCCGATGGCATAGCCGCCGGTCTTGCCGAAGAGCACTGCCGGACCGCCGGAAAGTCCGGCCATGACCGGCACGCCCACAGCGGCCAGCAGAAGATACACCAGCTGGCTGCCCGCGCCCCACACGGGGCCCAGCAACAGGCCCGCCATGTAGGAAGCAAACAGGGCCAGGTTGATGGGCACACCCCAGGGCATGGGGACCTGGATCTGGCTGCAGACAGCTGTCAGGGCCGTAAACATAGCGCACAGGATCATTTTGCGCAGACGAAGATGGGTGGTGGTATTCATCGCGGCTTTCCTTCTTTCCTGATAAAAAAATCATCCGGCCGGCAGCGCGGCCGGGAACACTCTTTTTTCAGTATATCGCACCGGGCATACCGGCGTCAACTGCACAAAAAGGAAGAAGCCCCGGACAGACCGGGGCTTCCATTGGGAAGGTAAACCGTATAGGGGAAAATCTCTTAGCGCTGGATACGGCCGGAACCGTCGCCGCCAGCCAGCTTCTCCACTTCGGAAACGGTGACCATGTTGTAGTCGCCTTCGATGGAGTGCTTGAGGGCAGAAGCCGCAACAGCGAACTCAACGGCATCCTGGGTGCTCTTGCCGGACAGCAGAGCGTAGATCAGGCCGCCGCCGAAGCTGTCACCGCCGCCGACGCGGTCGATGATGTGCAGGTCGTACTTCTTGCTGAAGCAGTATTCGTTGGAAGCAACGTCGTAGAGCATGGCGCTCCAGCCGTTGTCGAAAGCGGAATGGCTCTCACGCAGGGTGATGGCAACCTTCTCGAAGCCGAACTTGTCAGCCAGCTGCTTGGCAACGCTCTTGTAGCCCTCGCGGTTGA
>DXNX01000132.1 GCA_019413245.1 Oscillospiraceae bacterium | reverse complement strand
AAATGAACTTATTCCCAAAGATAAAGTCAATCGTTATTGCGGAAAAAACACAGGTTATTTCCGCAATAATCTATGTTTTTGTTACAATAATCTGCATTTCTTCAAGCGTTGCATGATGAAATTGGACACAAAAGACGGGATGACGCTTTTTTCGTATATGACGTTTACACTTACCACGCGACAAGCTCTTGCCCCGGCTTAGGTACATCACCCGGCGGGCGCGTGTCCAATGTGGACACAACGGTGTTGCAGCGGATGCGTGACGGACTACAGACACTGACACCGTAGAGAAAAGGGGAAGTGTATTGACCTGTTAAGTTTGGGGCACGAAAGAATAGCATCATGGGCCATATTAGTGATAGAATCATCTAAGAATACTTTTTTGAGGTGATTTGTATGGCAAGAGAAAAAGAAGGTTATCGTGATGCATTGGAGCGCGTGCGCCGGGAGGCCGCCGGGGAAATGGTGACAGTGGCGGAAGCTGCAAAGATTGTCTACGGCCCTGATGACCGCAATGGTGCGCGAAAAGTTACTCGGCTTTATGGCTGGATTGGCAAGGGACGTGGCAAGGTGATCCCGGCGACCGTTCTTGCCAGGCAAATTTGCTGAAAAGAGAAAAGCGAGAGCGTGAGGAACGCCCTTGATCGCTACGATAAAGAAGTCGCTGAGGCCGTCAAAGAATCGAACTGAGCAGGGGAAGCAATGAGCCGGACGGCTCCTTGCCTGCGTATACACGAAAGCATAGTACCCGGCGGTCCGCACGCCGTCATTACGAATGTTTTCACATGGAAAGGAGGATGAATATATGGAGCAGAAAGACCCCGCCGGGCAGTTGAACCCAGAGCAACGCGAGAAAAAAGCAGCTCCCGCGTTCAGCAGATTGAAAGCACGGCCTTTGCAAAGTTGCGCAGAAATCGGTGGCTGATTCAGTGGTGCAATGAAGTTATATTGTTCAGTGCCTGGAGGGAAACCGGCTTTTCTGCCTGGCAATAGGCAGCATCCAGGAAAGAACCATGAATACATAGACGACCACATGGCAGCACACATATAACCGACCTGCCCCGGCGGAATGTGTGCATATTGGACACAGTCCTATTCCCCCACCCCGGCGGGTGGCGCGCCGACGGTCAAGGGAATGGCGAGGGTAACATTATCCAACTCTAGCGGCATTTGTGCAAAAGGGGGAAGCGGATGCACCTTCATTGCATATGTCCTCCCCCCGGCATAAAAAATGCCTGGATGCTTATCACACTTTATCGTGTGGGTCTCTGACATTCCCGGGTTTTGGCGTGCCTCATGTGGGTGTGGTGTCCTTTTAGGCTTCAATAGTACAGCCCCGGTAATTCATTCTATGAATCCGCCGGGGCTGTACCCATATTTCTGAAATGAATCTTTGCATAATCAAAACCACCCGTTGAACGGGTGATTTGAACAGGCCCTATAAGGGCCTATCTCCTGTGGTAGCCCTCTAAAGAGGGCATTGAACTATTTTTCAATCACACCTTTTGCACTGCAAGCCCCTTATACGGGGCTATACCAAGCAATCTGTACACTATTCAAAACCATATTCCTTTACTTTAGGTTCCGGCTAACGCCGGAACCTATTCCATTTACTAAAGTAATTTTATTGACCCCCAGTTGAACTGGGGGATTTTATCATGCCTATTCGGCGCCATAAAAAGAGCGAACCGCCAAAGCGGCTCGCTCTCTGCATATCGGAACAAGGCGGGGCGACACTCCCGCATCTCCTAACAATGGGCGACGGCTGCCCGTTCCGTCCTCTCGTTCCTTCTGTAATTATAGTATACCACTTATTGTTGTTTTGTCAAACCCTGTCACTGTTTGCATCAATACTTTTTCAGCGTTCCTTTCGCAATAAAATTATTGACACGGTTTGTGTTGAGCCGGTAGACAGAACGTGCAAAGAGCGTTCCGTTAGACGTCACACGAACTGCAACTTTTACGAAAGCATCTTCAATTACAAATTCCTTGACATATTCAATGGATCCGTCGGCAGGGTTTTCGCCAACATAATCAGGGGCCGCTAATATTTGCGGAATATATTGACCGAACTTTTCATAATCCGCCGGGTGCTTGCTTTTCATATGCGCGATATTACTTTGACCGAGCATAATCGCTTGACCGGCACGCATGGACAAACCAAGCAATTCCACGACACGCGCGGACAAGGTGCCTACCAATATGGGGCGAGGCTGCATTATTCCTTTTCCCCCCCGGCGGATTCACGCGCCATACGCTGCTTGACCGCTCCCACAATATAGCCATTGAGGCTCTCCCCTGCCGCGTCAGCGGCGGCTTGCACATCCTCTTTCGTGGGGCTGGTGTCTTTTTTGAAAACCAGGTTAACGCGATCATAGTTTTTCGCAATGTATTTGTTCACGGCCCTCTGCCCAGCCTTTGTAGATGGCATAAAATCACCTCAGATATAGTATAGCACGCCTAATATATTTACGCAAATAGAATATTGACCATATATTTACGCAATAGCTTGTACATTTTGCCAGTAGATATATTTGCGTAAATATAATATAATAATAGTGACGAAAGGTACAAGGCACGGCCTTCTGGTAAGCCGGGCCGTAGCGTGAAAGGAAGTCTGAACCATGACAAAAGAGGAAGTTCGCCGGATTTTCGACCGAGAGGCAATGCTTATAGGGCATTCCGATGCGGTCCCAGCAGCCAGAGCAGCTATCCATTTCAGCAAAGACGCGCTGCAATTTGCTGAAAGACTTGGGAGAGAAAAGGCTTGCGGCGTGTACGGCATCGGAAAACGTTGTGATATGTTCGAGTACTACACCATGTTCGGTCTGGAACTTGCTGCAACCTACGATAACATTGCGTTCATGACAACAAATTAAGCGTTGCAACCGAGCGCATACCCGGCAAGCGCGCAGTTTTTCGGAGAAAAGTTGACCAAAAGTTGACCATTCCCGGAAAATCAGATCCCGCCGGGCACAAAAAAGAAGCGCCGCACCCGTGATTTTATACACAGGTGCGGCGTTTTTATATGGAGCTGGCAACAGGAATCGAACCTGCAACCTGCTGATTACAAATCAGCTGCTCTGCCAATTGAGCTATGCCAGCGGGAACCATATTATTTTAACATGGTCCGGCGCCGGTGTCAACCGGACAATGCTGCCAACAGGCTGCAATAATCCTGCAGGGTCAGCTGTTCGGGACGCAGGCGGGCGTCCAGTCCCGCAGCCTGGATGGCTTCCTGCACCTGCGGTTTGGGCAGGTTCAGCCCGGAGGACACCACATTGGCGATGGTCTTGCGGCGCTGGGAAAATGCCGCCCGAATCAGCCGGAACAGCCCGGCTTCATCCCCGTTGGGCGGCTGCACGGCAGGCTGCTTGCGGACATCCAGGCGGATGACCGCGCTGGTGACCTTGGGGGCCGGGTAAAAACTGCCCGGCTGCACCGTGAACAGCATCTTCGGTTCGGAGTAGTACGCCACGGCATAGCTGATGGCACCGGCTTCCCGCGTGCCGGGAGCGGCACACAGGCGCTGTGCGGCCTCTTTCTGGACCATAACGGTAATGTTCTCTACCGGCAATTTCTCTTCCAGAAGGCGCATCAGAATGGGGCTGGTGATGTAGTACGGCAGGTTGGCACAGACAGCCACCGGGCGGCCACCGAATTCTTCTTTCAGCAAAGCCGCCAGGTCCACCTTGAGCACGTCCCCCATGACCAGCTTGAAGTTATCGTATCCGGCCATGGTCTCAGCCAGAAGGGGCTCCAGGCGCTTGTCCACTTCCACCGAAACCACCTTGTCGGCCCGCTGGGCCAGCTGTTCGGTAAGGACACCAATGCCGGGGCCCACTTCCAGAGCACCCCAGCCGGGGCCGATACCGGCGGCTTCTGCAATACGGGGGCAAACCCCCGGGTTGATGATAAAGTTCTGGCCAAAGCCCTTGGACAGGGCAAAATCATACCGCGCACACAGGTCGCGGATGGTGGAAAGGTCGGTCAAAGCCGGCATGCGGTTTCCTCCTTACCCGACCATGGCCATGACCGAAGTCACCGCCTTGTTGATCTGCGGGTCGGTCTCGACCGTGAAGTCATAATAGCTGTTCTGTTCGTCGGCGGTCAGGGCCGCTTCGATATCCGGGGTCAGGCCGGTACCGTTCCAGGTCTGGCCTTCGTTGTCCAGCAGCAGGCCGGTGGTGATGACCGCAGCGCTGCCGTCGGAGAAGCTCTGCGGGTCGCTGAGGACGACGCCCTTGCCTGCGGTGGTGGTGCCCACGATGCTGGCTCCCGCCATCTTGCGCAGGGCGTTGGCAAACAGTTCAGCGCCGCCGGCGGTGCTGCCGTTGACCAGGCAGACCATGGGGACAGTGACCTCGTGGTCATCCGAAATGCGCAGGTCGGTCAGGGTGCCGTCCTTGGCCTGGCTCTGGGCCATCAGGCCCGCAGGCACACAGTAGTCGGCCGCCACCAGGGCTGCGTCCAGCGAATCGCCGGTATTGTTACGCAGGTCAAATACCAGTGCCTTGGCGCCCTGGTTGAGCAGGTTTTCCACCGCCGTGCGGAACTCGGTACCGGTGGTGGTGGAGAAAGCATCGATGCAGACATAACCGCAGCCGTCACCGGTCATCTGGGAGAAGACCGTGGTGGTGGTGTAGTTGGAGCGGACCAGCTCCACGGCCGGCTGTTCCTGACGGTCAGGGTTCAGGTAGGTAATGCTGACCGTGGTGCCTTCCTCCCCCAGCAGGGCGGAGTTGATGGCGGCGGTATCGGTCATGGTACGCACGTTGGTATCACCGATATTGGTGATGAAGCCGCCTACCTGCAGGCCGATCTCGCTGGCCGGGCTGTTGTCATACACCCGGATGATGCGGGCATACCCGGAGGAGGTATCCTTGACGACGGACACGCCGATGTTCATCAGGCGGCCACTCTCCACGCCCACCTTTTCGGTGTAGGCCTTGGCGGAATAGTAACGGGCGTATTTATCGCTGATACCCAGCATATAGCCGGAAGCGATGGTATCGTTGAGGGTGTCTTCGTTGATGTCGAAGTACTCGTTGTCACGCACATAGCGGTCGATCTCGGACAGTTTGTTGTACATCCGTTCCTTGCTCTTGACGCTGGAAACGGTGTTGTTGAACATATCCATGGACACGACCATGGTGATTGAGAAGGTCACAGCCATTGCGATCAGGGTCACAGTCGCGGCCACGGCCAGGTTGACTTTTCTGCTCATGAGTCAGGCAATCTCCTTATCCGGCAGGCTGTTCTTTCGCACCTGCCACAGTCTTGACGATTCTTTCAGACCAGGGAATAAACGACCGAGGAAAACAGGCCCAGGACCATCAGCACGGCAATGACCAGGCAGACCACGCGGACGCCGGTCTTATGATGTTTTTCCATGGTAACGCCTCCTAAACGAGTTACGCCGGGATATACAGGGCGGGGTTGATGCGGGCGCCGTTCTGACGCAGTTCGATATGCAGATGGTTACCGGTGGAGTTGCCGGTGGAACCCACATACCCGATGACATCGCCCTGAGAAACGGTCTGTCCCACGCTGACCGGCGGCCAGGAATTCATGTGGGCGTACAGGGTGGTGTAGTTGTTGCCGTCATCGGCAGTGCCGTGGTAGATCATGACATAATAACCGTAGCTGTAATGGCTCTGGACGGTAATGACCTGGCCGGAAGCCACCGCACGGATGGGCGTTCCGCCGGGGGCGGCATAGTCACGGCCCTTGTGGCCGCCGCTGCCGTATTCACAGGAAATGTACTTATAGCTGTCCAGCGGGCAGATAAAGTTCAGGGAACAGGACAGTGTGGCGTTGGTACCGCCCGTACTGTTGTTGATAAGGGAGCGCAGATAGGAGTCCAGCTCATCCGCCGCCTTGTTGAATTCGGCCTGCTTATCGCTTTCGGCCGCAGCCAGGGCCTGAGCCCGGGCCTCTGCCTCACTGATGGTGGCGTCCTGTTGCTGGATATTGGCCACGATCTTATCGATGGTGGCGTTCAGCTGGTTCTGGCTGTCGGCCAGGGTGGCTTCCTGGGCTTCCAGCTGGGCTTTCTGGTCTTCCAGTTCCTGTTTCTGCTGGTTCAGGGCCGCCTTTTCATCGTCCAGCTGCTGGCAGATTTCCTCATCCTTTTCGGAGATATCGGCCAGCGCCTGGGTGAAGTTCAGCAGCTGAAACAGGTTGGTAGCGTTGGACAGGATATCAATGCCGCCGCTGTAATGCAGCATCTGCATACTGGCCATGCGCTCCTTGAAGCCGTCCCAGCGCTGGTCGAACTCAGCCTGTTTCTGGTCCACTTCCGCCTGTTTGGCGGTGATGGCATCCTCGGTCTCACCGATCTGGGTCTTGATGTCGTCCATCTGGTTATTGAGCTGCTGGGCCTGCTGTTCCAGTTGTTCGTTCTGGGCTTCCAGCTGCTCTTTCTTGTCCTGGGCGTTTTCCAGATTTTCCTGGTTTTCCGACTGCTGGTTGTGGATTTCCTCCAATTCCTGCTGGAGCTGGTTCTTGTTGTCTTCCAGCTCCTTTTGCTTATCGTCGGCGTAAGCAGGTGTGGCTGCCTGGCAGACCAGCGCTGCCGCCATCACCACCGTGAGGGCAAAGGACGCAATCTGCCGGAAATGTTTTTTTACTGCAAGGGTCATAGTGTTTCGGATTGCCTCCACTTGATGATCAGACGTTGAGATGCTTGCGGATACTGGTGGCGGTACCGATGCCGCACATGACAAAACCAAATGCCACAAAACCAATAACAATGTAATACCAGACATCCTGCAGCGGGACGAGCGTGCCGCCCAGCAGGTTGGACAGGCTGGACGGATTTTCCAGGTACCAGCGATACAGGGCGTAATAGGCGCCGCAGACCACGCCGGAGGAAATGGCGGCCGAAATCAGGCCGGAGGTCACGCCCTCCACAAAGAAGGGGAAGCGGATAAATCCGTTGGTGGGTGCCACCAACGGATTTATCCGCTTCCCCTTCTTTGTGG
>DXNX01000131.1 GCA_019413245.1 Oscillospiraceae bacterium | reverse complement strand
TGATCGAACAGCGTCAGGGTATCAAGATTTCGGCGCCGGAAGAAATTGCATATAAATATGGCTGGATCAGCCGCGCCAAACTGCTGGAAAGCGCCGAACGTTACGGCAAGAGCCCGTACGGCGCCCATCTGCGCAATGTGGCTGATGACAAGCTCAAATATTAAGAGCAGGGGAGAATTCACCGGATGAAGATTCTGATCACTGGCTGCCGCGGGCAGCTCGGCACCGAACTGCAGCGGCAGCTCAGCGCCGAAAAATGTGTGCTGGGGCCGCTGCCCGAACGTCTGCGCAAAGCAACGGTCATCCCGGTGGATATCGACGACCTGGATATCACCGACCGGGAAGCCACAGTGGCTTATATCCGCCGTCATCAGCCGGATACCGTTATCAACTGTGCGGCATTTACCAACGTCAACGGCTGCGAGACCAACCGGGATGCAGCGTTCAAGGTCAATGCCCTGGGCCCCCGGAACCTGGCCATCGCCTGCGACAAGATCAATGCCCGCCTGATTCATGTGTCCACCGACTATGTGTTCCCCGGCACCCCCAACGGTCCGGACGGACATACCCCGCTGGACGAGTGCTGTGTGCCCGCACCGGTTTCGGCTTACGGGCAGACCAAGCTGCTGGGTGAACAGTATGTGCAGCGGTTCTGCCGCCGCCACTTCATCGTGCGTACCGCCTGGCTGTACGGTTATCACGGCAAGAACTTCGTCAAGACCATGGTCAACCTGGGCAAGACCCACAGTGAAGTCACCGTGGTCAATGACCAGCTGGGCAACCCCACCAACGCGGTGGATCTGGCTTATCATCTGCTGAAACTGGCTGTCAGCCATGATTACGGCACCTACCACTGCACCTGCAACGGGGTCTGCAGCTGGTATGATTTCGCAGCCGAGATCATGCGCTTGGCCAACCTGCCCTGCACGGTCAAGCCCTGCACCAGCGCCGAATATGCGGCGGCTCATCCCGAAAGCGCCAACCGTCCGGCCTGGAGTGCCCTGGATAACCGGGCCCTGCGCTGCACCGTGGGCGACGATATGCGGGACTGGAAAGATGCCATCAATGACTTTTTCAAAAACTGGGATGGAGAATAAATCTATGAAGACTTACCTTGCTACCGGCTGCGCCGGTTTTATCGGTTCCAACTTCGTTCATTATATGCTGGAAAAGCACCAGGACATCCGCATCGTCAACCTGGACAAGCTGACCTACGCCGGCAACCTGGAAAACCTCAAGGACATTGAGGGCGACCCCCGCCACATCTTCGTGCAGGGCGATATCTGCGACCGTGACCTGGTCACCCGCCTGATGGAGGAGTATGACCCTGATTACGTCATCAACTTTGCCGCAGAGAGCCATGTGGACCGCAGCATCAAGAATCCCGAAATTTTTGTGGAGAGCAACGTTCTGGGCACCGTGAATCTGCTGCAGTGCTGCAAGAACGCCTGGTATGACGCGGACGCCCGCACCTGGAAAGAGGGCAAGAAGTACCTGCAGGTTTCCACCGATGAAGTGTACGGTGCCCTGGGTGCCGAAGGCTACTTCACCGAAACCACGCCGCTGTGCCCCCACAGCCCCTACTCCAGCTCCAAGGCCAGCGCCGATATGTTCGTCATGGCTTTCCATGACACCTACGGCATGCCGGTGAACATCACCCGCTGCTCCAACAACTACGGCCCCTATCAGTTCCCCGAAAAGCTGATCCCGCTGCTGATCAACAACGCCAAGCATCACAAGACCCTGCCCGTCTACGGCGATGGCATGCAGGTCCGCGACTGGCTGTATGTTATGGACCACTGCAAGGCCATCGACATGGTGGCTTCCGACGGCAAGGTCGGCGAAGTCTATAACGTGGGCGGCCACAACGAGCGCCCCAACATCTTCATCGTCAAGACCGTCATCGCCCAGCTGCATGATCGCCTGAAGGATGACGGCATCAGCGAAGAACTGATCACCCATGTGGCCGACCGTCTGGGCCATGACCGCCGTTACGGCATTGACCCCACCAAGATCAAGAACGATCTGGGGTGGTATCCCGAGACCCCGTTTGAAAAGGGCATCGTGCTCACCATTGACTGGTATCTGGCCAATCCCGAGTGGATGGACCATGTCACCAGCGGTGATTACCAGAAATACTACGAGCAGATGTACAAGAACAAGTAAAATTTTCAAATGCGACAAAAACGCCGCCGCGGCTCTTTGCAAAGCGGCGGCGTTTGTGGTATACTGCAAGGTATGACACGCGGCTTTTGCCGCACGGTTTGGATATTTTGGTTCATCAAAATCTATAAGGAGACCCTTTCATGGCAAATTCTCGTGAGGAACAACTGCGCAACAGCCGCCGCCTGGCCCGCCAGCTTCTGGGCGCCGTGGCGCTGGTCCTGGTTGTGATCGGTTTGTTCACCGTGCTGAACTGGTGCGTGGGTGCGCTGCGAGCCGCACTGGACGATTCCGACCGCCGCGAACGCTATGCCGACCGTGTGTATGGTCTGGTCATGTTCGATGTGCTGCCTTTTGATGATGTTTCCCAGGTGGATTCCTCCGTGTTCCGCCAGGCAGCTATCTGGGGCACTGTCTATCAGGCCCAGAAAGACGGTACGCTGGACGATTACGAACGTGACACTGAAACCGGCTCGCTGATTCTGCCCCAGCTGGAGATCGATACTTACCTGACCAACCTGCTCGGTCCGGATTATCCCCTGGAAGAGGGCAGCTTCGAAACCGAAGAATTCATCTACAACTATGACGCCGACCGTCAGGGCTATCTGGTCCCGGTTACCGGCGCTGTGGGTCTGTACACGCCGGAAGTGGAAAAGATCTGGACCCAGTCCGGCAAAACCTATGTTACAGTCGGCTACATTCCCACCATCAGCAACAGTACTTCCGGGGAATTGTCCCTGACGGCACCCACTGAGCCCACCAAGTACATGGACTTTGTTTTCAGCCGCGGCGAGAATCGCCAGTGGTATCTGTCCGCCCTGCAGGAAAGCGAGATGCAGGTGGAAACCCAGACTTCTGCCACGCCTGCGCCCACCGGCTCGGTGGATGACCCGCAGGCACTGGTCCAGGATAAGCTGGATTCCAGCATGACCGATGCCGCCGGCGCCGGGGATGCGGCGACGTCTGAACCGACTGCCGATTCGGAAAATACGGACGGTGATACCACCCTGAATGAGGACGGTACCACCGATGAAAATACGCCTGCCGAGGAGGATACCACCGGAGATTCCGGTGATACGGGCGATACCGGTGACGGCGGAGATACTTCCGGTGAGAGCACCGATGAACCGGCCACTTCCACGGCAACGTCTGATTGATTCCCTATAACAGAATAACAAACAGCCCCGCAAGGCTTTATGAAACCGTGCGGGGCTGTTTTCTTTTAGTTAAGGAAGAGTCAGCGGGGCAGGTCCTGACCGTTCAGGCATGCACGCACCAGAACATCCTTATCGTAGTGCAGGGCCAGGTGAAAGAAAGGCTCGTTCTTGGCCAGGAGCGCAAAGAAGATTTTGTCTCCCTCCCAAATGGGCAGGGAAGGGACCTTTCCCTTGTCCACCCATTCCAGGTCGCCTTCATCACACACCCGCATCTCGCCGGTAAAGTCGGTGCAGGTGAACAGATGCATCCGCTCAGCGGGCCAGGGCGGGCAGAAAAAATCCACAATGCCACGGTACAATGGCGTGTTCATGGTCAGGCCGGTTTCTTCCCGGACTTCCCGCATGGCACAGGCGACGGCATCCTCGCCGGGCTCAAACTTGCCGCCTACACCGATCCATTTATCCTTGTTTACATCGTTCTTTTTTTTTACCCGGTGCAGCATCAGGTACTGCCCGTCGCGCTCCAGATAACACAAGGTGGTTTGCAACAGCTCCATAACGAACCTCCTGCCGATGAACTTTCCTACATCTTAACACGCCGCCCGGAATGGGTCAAACCGAAAGATCTGCATAATTTGGATAGAGATGCAGACAATACCAGCAGGTAAGGAAGCAAATACCAGAAATGCAGACGTTCAAGGAGATTGTATATGAAAGCAACAGGGATCGTGCGCCGCATTGACGAGCTGGGCCGGGTGGTTATTCCCAAGGAGATCCGCCGCACCCAGCGCATCCGCCAGGGCGATGCACTGGAAATTTTTACCGATGCCGGCGGGGAAGTGGTGTTTAAAAAGTATTCCCCGCTGGTGGAACTGGGGCAACTTTCGGAGGTGTACGCCGATGTGCTGGCCAAGAACCTGCACCGTCCGGTGCTGGTGTGTGACCGGGACAGCATCGTGGCGGCCACCGGACCCAATAAATCCGACTTGAAAGGACGCCCGGTGTCCGATGCCATGCAGAAGCTGCTGGCTATGCGTGCCACCTATACCGCCCCAGAAGACCCGGACCGTCGCCTGCGCGCACTGGAACGCAGCGACCGCCAGATCCTGTGCGCTGCGCCCATCGTGGCCCACGGGGACGTGGAGGGCGGGGTACTGCTGCTGGGGACGTCCCGGGACACACCGCCGGATGAGCACACCGCCTCCTCCCTTGCTATTGCGGCGGCTTTCCTGGCAAAGTGGATGGAAGAATGATGATACGGCCCGCGGACCGTCTGACCCCGGTTGGACGAATCTTCCGCGGGCCGCTTTGTGTCAAAACTGTTAAACTTTCAAACTTTTCTGCAAAAACTCTTGACAGTTGGGGAAGGTGAGATATAATAGACTTAGCACTCGGAGATAGAGAGTGCTAAACAAGAACGAAAGGAAGTGGGCGGCATGGCAATGGACCGGCGCAAGCAGCGCATCCTGGAAGCCGTCGTCGCCCTGTACGGGGCCGACGGAGAACCGGTCGGTTCCGGCCTGCTGGCCAATTATTTCGACATGGCCCTCTCCAGCGCCACGCTGCGCAATGAGATGGCTGCCCTGACCAAGCTGGGGCTGCTGGAACAGCCTCACACCAGTGCGGGCCGGGTGCCCAGCGCACAGGGTTACCGCTATTATCTGGATCATTTGTTGGGGGCGCCGGGTGTTACCGAGCTGCCCCAGAAGGACCGCGACCACATCGATGAGCTTTTTGCCGCGATGGACGCCGAACCGGAAAAGCTGGCACAGAGCGCCGCCCGCGCCCTGGCCGAGACCACCGGTATGGCGGCGGCGGTCACCACACCGCAGTCGGACGATTTGTGCATCGCCCATTTTGAGGTCGTTCAGGTCGGCCGCTACACCGCCGCTGTGCTGGCGGTGACCAGCGCCGGCGGTGTGCGGACCCGCGTGGCCCGTGTGGCGGACGGATTCTCCCGTGCCGACGCGCAGACCCTGGCTACTTTGCTCAACTGCAACCTGACCTTCGTGGTACCGGATGACGTGACCGAGAGCCTGAGCGCCGAGCTGATGATCGCGGCCGGTGAGCGTCTGGCCCCGGTGGTCCGTGCCGCCGAAGCGCTGGTACGCACCACGCCCCGGGCTTACTTTGAAGGTGCACAGTATCTGGCACAGATGACTGATGTACGCAAGAATCTGGGCCTGCTGCTGGAGATCTTCTCCGACAGCGAAGCGGCCCGTGCTCTCATCGAACCCCACGGCAATAAACTCACCGCCACGCTGGGGGAGGATGTTCGCCCGGAAATGCCGGGTGTCTGCGTTGTCAGCAAACGGTATCTGGCGGGCGGCGGCCTGACCGGCACAGTGGCGCTGATCGGCTCCAACCGGATGCACTTCCAACGGGTCATTCCCATCCTTGAATATTTTGCAACAAAACTCGGGCAGCAGATGTCCGGAAAAAAGCAGGAGGAGCAGACATGAGCTCTACGAACGAAACCAAGAAGCCCAACGCGGCAGCAGAACCCACTGCGGAAGCCCAGAACGCTCCCGCCGACACTGCACCGAACGCTGAGCAGCAGACCGAAGGCGCCAAGCCCGAGGCAGACAAGACCGACGCAAAGCCCGACAAGGAAAAGAAGGACTGGTTCGGCAAGAAAAACCGCGAACTGGAGGCGGCGCAGGCCAAGCTGGAAGCAGCCGAGGCCAAGAACAAGGAGCTGAAAGACCAGCTGCTGCGCACCGCTGCCGAGTACGATAACTACCGCAAACGCACGGCGCGTGAAGCCGATATGAAGTTCAACGACGGCGTCAGCCACGCCGTGACCCAGATCCTCACGATCCTGGATACGCTGGACATGGCCGCCAACGCCGACTGCACCGACGATAACTACAAGAAGGGCGTGGTCATGACCCTGGATAAGGCCGCCAAAGCCCTGGATACCTTGCACATCGTCGAGATCGAAGCGCTGGGCAAGCCTTTTGACCCGCAGTTCATGAACGCCGTGCAGCAGGTCCCGCCCGAAGAAGGGCAGGAGAGCGGCACCGTCGTCCGGGTCTTCCAGAAGGGTTACAAGATCGGCGACAAGATCATCCGCCACGCCACAGTGGTCGTGGCCGAATAAAGCATGAACCGGGCAGATGCCCGTTTCAGATAAATAGATATTTCCAATTTCATCATCGAACCATAAACACAACAACAACCTACCACCCCGAAAAAGTGGGACAGGGAAAGGTAATTGAAGGGAGTTTTTCACTATGAGTAAGATCATCGGTATTGACCTTGGTACTACCAACAGCTGCGTCGCCGTTATGGAAGGCGGCGAGCCCGTTGTCATCGCCAACTCCGAAGGCGCCCGTACTACGCCTTCTGTTGTCGGCTTCACCAAGACCGGCGAGCGCCTGGTCGGCCAGGTCGCTAAGCGTCAGGCCATCACCAACCCCGAAAACACCATTTCTTCCATCAAGCGTAAGATGGGCACCGCGGAAAAAGTTCATGCCGGCGGCAAGGACTACACCCCCGAGGAGATCAGCGCTATGATCCTGAGCAAGCTGAAGGCTGATGCCGAAGCTTACCTGGGCGAGCCCGTCACCGAAGCCGTCATCACTGTGCCTGCCTACTTCAACGACAGCCAGCGTCAGGCCACCAAGAACGCCGGTACCATTGCCGGCTTGAATGTGCGCCGTATCATCAACGAACCCACGGCTGCTTCTCTGGCTTACGGCATCGATAAGGAAGCCGACCAGAAGATCATG
>DXNX01000130.1 GCA_019413245.1 Oscillospiraceae bacterium | reverse complement strand
ACGGCCTCTTGAACCCCATTCAAGCGCGCTACCAAACTGCGCTACACCCGGTCACGACCGAACCGGTCAGTCAGCATGTATGATTATACCGGCTTTGAATGGTTTTGTCAAGCGTTTTTTTGATTTTTTAAGGATTTTTTTTACAAAAAAGTGAAGTCAGACATTTTTTCACGCCTGTTCGTAGCCTTTTTCGCGAATAACATTCACGACCTGATCTACATATTTCTGGCAGGTCTCCTTGCTGGGGGCTTCCACCATCACGCGGACCAGCGGTTCCGTGCCGGATTCCCGTACCAGGATGCGGCCGGTATCCCCCAGCTCGGCAGCCACCGCCTGAACGGCAGCCTGCACGTCCGGGTCGTTCTGGGCGGCAGCTTTATCCGTGACCTTGACGTTTTCCAGCACCTGCGGATAGATAGCCAGAGGCGCAGCCAGTTCGCTCATAGGCTTCTTACGGGCCATCATGACTTCCATCAGCTTCAGGCTGGTCAGAATACCATCGCCGGTAGAAGCGTACTTGGAGAAGATGATATGGCCGCTCTGCTCACCGCCGATACGGCTGCCGTGCTGCTGCATATACTCGTAGACGTACTTATCGCCCACAGCGGTCTTGGCGTAGTCGATGTCAAGTTCATCAAATGCCTTGTACAGGCCGAAGTTGGACATAACCGTGGTGACCACAGTATTGGTGACCAGTTTGCCGCGTTCCTTCATGTAGCGGCCGTAGATATACAGGATATGGTCGCCGGTGACCACATTGCCCTTTTCATCCACGCACAGGCAGCGGTCAGCATCGCCGTCGTAGGCAAAGCCCACATCCAGGCCCTTCTCCACCACAAACTTCTGCAGGCCCTCGATATGGGTGGAACCGGCATTCAGGTTGATATTCAGGCCGTTAGGTTCGGCGTTGATGACGTAAGTGGTGGCACCCAGAGCGTCAAACACCGCCTTGGCGATGTTCCAGCTGGAGCCGTTGGCGCAGTCCAGGCCGACCTTGACGCCGCGGAAGCTGTACATGCCCAGGCTGATGAGATAACCGATATAGCGGTTACGGCCGGAGATATAGTCCACGGTGCAGCCGATCTTGTCGCGGTGGGCAAAGGGCAGTTCTTCCCACTTCTGGCCAAAGGCTTCCAGGTTGCCGTCCAGATAGGCTTCCACCAGGGAGATGGTTTCTTCGTCCATCTTTTCGCCCTGGCCGTTGATGAGTTTGATGCCGTTGTCATAGTACGGGTTGTGGGAAGCGGAGATCATGATACCGCAGTCAAAGCTGTCCACGCGGGCAATGTACGCCACGGACGGAGTGGTAGTAACATGCAGCAGATAAGCGTCCGCGCCGGAAGCCACCAGGCCACCCACCAGGCTGTATTCAAACATGTAGCTGGAACGGCGGGTATCCTTGCCGATCACGATGCGGGCCGGGCCCTGCTGAGGGGCCAGGCCCTCCTCCGCAGCGCGGCGACGTTTTTCATTATAATACCATCCCAGAAAACGGCCCACCTTATAGGCGTGGTCGGCGGTCAGGGTGATGTTGGCTTCTCCGCGGAAGCCGTCGGTACCAAAATATTTACCCATTGTGTTCCCCTTTCAGGTGATACAAAGCATATTTGAACCGCGGGCGCATGGGCGCACAGCGTCGGTTTTTCCTATTGTATCGCATATACGGCCAAATGTCCAGCAACAGAAACAGGAATAAGCGCACCCGCACCATTTTATGCACATATGGTGCAGATATCGGCCTTTCATAAAAGGATATGCTGTGCCTGCTCTCTTTCATACAATGATTGATGAAAGATTCCGGTTGACGCACAACAAAAAAAGCATCTGCCCTCACCTTGGACGGCAGATGCTGTATGGCTTATTCGGAAACGGACGGGGCGTCGTCGTAGCCTTCCAGGAAGGTATGGGCCACACCGTGGGACTTATAGCCGGGGACTGTGTCCAGACAGACGGAATGCAGGGCACTGAAAATATTGTTTTCGATGTTGGGGTTCGTCTTTTTCAGCTCCCGCAGCAGGGTCTTGACCTCCTGCCGTTTGGAAGCCCCGGGTTCATCGCTGCGGGCCGTCATACGGCAGGCACACTGCAAAAAGTGCAGGTCATGGTACCGGGTCCAGGCAATGATGTCCTGCTCCTTGATACAGTAAAGCGGGCGTATCAGTTCCATACCAGGGAAATTCTTGCTGTGCAGTTTGGGCGGCATTCCCTGCATCTGCGCCCCGTAGAACATGCTCATGACAGCGGTCTCGATGACATCGTTCAGATGGTGGCCCAGGGCAATTTTGTTGCAGCCCATGAGCTGGGCCTGCTTGTACAGGTGTCCCCGGCGCATGCGGGCGCAAAGATAGCAGGGATTGCGGTCGGTGTTGTAGGCCGTATCAAAAATATCCGTTTCAAACACCGTGATGGGGATATTCAACAGCTTGGCGTTTTCCTCGATCTGGCGGCGGTTTTCCGGCGCATAGCCCGGGTCCATGACCAGAAACTTGAGTTCAAAAGGTACTTCGGTATGGCGGTGCAGTTCCTGCATGAGTTTGGCCAGCAGCATGGAGTCCTTGCCGCCGGAAATGCACACGGCCACCCGGTCCCCTTCCTGTACCAGTTCATACCGCTTGATGGCAGCCACGAAAGGGTTCCAAAGCTGTTTGCGATATTTCTTGATAAGGCTGCGCTCGATCAGTTCATAGGGCTGCAGTTCACGGGACATCCGGCGTCACCTCCTGATCCGCGAGTTCGGGCCAGTCGGCCAGGTCCTTGATGACCTCCCCTGCCAGAATCAGCCCGGCCACCGGCGGTACAAAAGCGTTGGAACCGGGGGTAAACCGCTTGCCGGAACCGGCACGGGCGGTATCCAGGCTGCCGCCGCTCTGGGCGGGAACCGCGTGGGGCGTTTCCTTAGAGTAAACCACCTTGAGAGCCCTCACTCCCCGTTTGCGGCACTGGGTGCGCATGGCACGGGCCAGCGGGCAGACCGAGGTGGCATACAGATCCGCCACCTCAAAGGCAGTGGGGTCCATCTTGCCGGCAGCTCCCATGGAGCTGATGACCGGCACCCCGGCCTGCTGGGCCAGCACCGCCAGCTCCACCTTGGCGCTGACTGTATCAATGGCATCGACCACATAATCGAAGGCGGAGAAATCAAACTTTGCTGCGGTATCCGGGCCGAAAAAGACCCGATGGGTATGGACCACAGCGTCCGGGTTGATGGAGTGGATGCGCTCGGCAAAAACTTCCACCTTGGGACGGCCGATGGTTTCGTGTGTGGCAATAATCTGCCGGTTCAGGTTGGTCAGGCAGACCTCATCGTCGTCGATCAGGTCCAGGGTGCCCACACCGCTGCGGGCCAACGCCTCCACGGCATAGCCGCCCACACCGCCTACGCCGAACACGGCTACCCGGGCATTCTGCAGGCGCTGCATGCCCGCCTCTCCCAGCATGGTGCGGGTGCGGGAAAACTGGTCGATCATGGGGTTTTGCCCTCCTAATTCCTACAAATTCTGTTGGTCATTGTAGCATGCAGGCCGTACGGTGTCAAGGCAAACGGCCCGCCGGGTAACCAGCAAAAAGGCAGACACAGCGAAAGAAAGCGGTTTGCCGCCATCCACTGTGTCTGCCTGTACAGGAACTTTTTAATCAGGTTCAGCCGCGGGTTTCGGGCTTGCTATGGGTACAGCCACAGGAGCATCCGGAGCAGCCCGAGCAGCCGCCGCAGGAACAGGAGTGTTTGCCCTCCCGCTTGTCACGAATCATTTTATACACAGCCAGGCCCAGCGCAGCGAGCACCAGCAGCGCCACCACGATGGTGGCCAGATTGCTTCCCAGAAATGCCAGCATGGCAAACCCTCCTTATGATGGTATGTGGATAGAAAAAGCAGTTATTCGGCTGCCAATGCGTCCCGCACGTTCAGGCGGAGTTTTTCTTCTCCGTGGGGATTGGGCCGTACCACCAGATACACAAGTCCCGCCAGCGAAGCCACCGCCACAACGGTGAAGATACTGAAGGTGGCCTCGCCGGTGACCAGACCGCCCAGCTGATAGACGATCATGGAAATGACGTAGGCAAACGCGCACATATAGCCGATGGCGCCCACGGTCCAGCGGGTGTTGTTCATTTCCCGCTTGATGGCTCCCATAGCCGCGAAGCAGGGCGCGCACAGCAGATTGAAGATCATGAAGCTGTACGCCCGCACAGCGCCGAAATCTGCCGCCACAGCGCTCCAGATGGGGCTGGAGTCCTGCATCAGATCGGTGTCACCGGCGTAATTATACAACACACCGAAGGTATTGACAACTTCTTCCTTGGCAATCAGGCCGGTGACGGTGGCCACAGTGGCCTTCCAGGCCATATCCCCCATCCAGCCCAGGGGATAGAAAATCCAGGCAATGGCGTTGCCGATGACCGCCAGCAGCGAGTGGTTGTTATCCTCCACCGCCGTGAAAGTCCCGTCCACAAAGCCGTAGCCCTGCAGGAACCACAGCACCACCGAAGACACCAGAATCACGGTGCCGGCCCGCTTGATGAAGGACCAGCCGCGCTCCCAGGTAGCACGCAGCACATTGCCCCAGGCAGGCACATGGTAGGCGGGAAGTTCCATCACGAAAGGCGCCGGGTCCCCGGCAAAGGCCTTACACTTTTTGAGCATGATGCCGGAGATGACCACCGCCGCGATGCCGATAAAGAAGGCCGAGGTAGCCACAAAGGGATTGCCTTCAAAAACGGCACCCGCAAACAGGCCGATGATGGGCAGCTTGGCTCCGCAGGGAATGAAACCGGTGGTCATGATGGTCATTTTGCGGTCCCGGTCGGATTCAATGGTACGGGTGGCCATGATGCCGGGCACACCGCAGCCGGTGGCCACCAGCAGCGGGATAAAGCTCTTGCCGGACAGGCCGAAGCGGCGGAAGACACGGTCCATGACGAAAGCCACACGGGCCATGTAGCCCACATCCTCCAGGATGGCCAGCAGGAAGCAGAGCACCAGAATCTGGGGCACAAAGCCCAGCACCGCCCCCACACCGGCCACGATGCCGTCCTGAATCAGGCCGTACAGCCAATGGGCCACCACCGGCTCGCCCTGGGCATTGAGCAGCAGCTTGTCGAACAGGCCGGGGACGATTTCTCCGAACAGGACATCGTTGGCCCAGTCGGTACCTTTGGTCCCGATAGAGAAGGCAAATCCGCCCATGGCGATGGAGTAAATCACCCCCATGATGACCACAAAAATGGGCAGAGCCAGAATCCGGTTGGTCACAATGCGGTCGATGCGGTCGGAGGTCGTCATGTTGCCGGTACGGGCCTTCCGGTGCACTGCCTTCTCCACCACCCGGCTGATATAGGCGTACCGTTGGTTGGTGATGATGCTCTCGGCATCATCATCCATCTCGGCTTCGCAGTCCCGGATATGCGCGTCCAGGTGATCCAGGGTGGCGGCATCCAGCCCCAGTTCCTGCTGGACCCGCTCATCCCGTTCAAACAGCTTGACGGCGTACCAGCGCAGGAAGCGGGCATCCACCCGGCCCTGGATGCTTTCCTCGATATGGGCCAGGGCATGTTCCACGTTGCCGGTGAAAACGTGAGGCAATTCACTGGGATATTCCGCCCGGGCAGCCTGCATCGCCATTTCGGCAGCTTTGGTGCAGCCCTCTCCTTTCAGTGCGCTGATCTCGACGACTTCACAGCCCAGTTCACGGCTGAGCTTTGCCAAATCGATGCGGTCGCCGTTCTTGCGCACCAGGTCGATCATATTCACCGCCATGACCACCGGAATCCCCAGTTCGATGAGCTGGGTGGTCAGGTAAAGGTTCCGCTCAATGTTGGTGCCGTCAATGATGTTCAGGATGGCATCCGGCTTTTCAGTGACCAGATAACCACGGGCCACCACTTCCTCCAGTGTGTACGGTGAAAGGGAATAAATTCCCGGCAGGTCCTGTATGACCACATCCTTGTGGCCTTTCAGGCTGCCTTCCTTCTTTTCCACCGTAACACCGGGCCAGTTGCCCACATACTGGTTGGAACCGGTCAGATCGTTGAACAGGGTCGTTTTGCCGCAGTTCGGATTGCCGGCCAATGCGATTTTGATGCCCATGTGCGATATTCCCCTTTTCTGTCATAGCAATCGGCTCAGAAAGTTAGTTTTTGCTAACTTTCTGGTCTGAAATCAGGCGGTCTGTTCAACCGCCCTTTTACACCAGTTCCACCATTTCGGCATCCGCTTTGCGAATGCTGAGCTCATATCCCCGGATATTCAGTTCCATGGGGTCGCCCAGGGGCGCCACCTTGCGCACCAGGATCTGAACACCTTTGGTCAGACCCATATCCATGATGCGGCGGCGCACAGGGCCTTCCCCATGTACCCGGGCCACGGTGACGGTATCCCCCACCCTGGCATCTTTCAGCGTTTTCATTGCTTAGCCTCCTCCATACAATCTATTGCCAGCAGGTTTGCCCCGCTCAGCTTACCAGAATCCGGTTGGCCATCGTCTTGTCCAACGCCACCCGACTGTCCCGCACCTGCAGGATCAGGTTGCCGGACAGCTCACTGACAACGGTAAGCTCCGTGTCCAGCACAAAGCCCAGTTCCGCCAGGTGACGGCGCACTTCATCCTGCCCGGTGATCCGGCGGATGGTATATCGCTCCCCGGGCTTTCCCATGGTAATGGGCATCATTGCCTTCCCCTTCTTTCTGATCTTCCACAACGCAAACGCCTTTGTCTGCGCCGCGAGTTAGTTTACGCTAACGCTTGGATTATCTGCAGTTTATCACCACTAACTTCAAATGTCAACACTTTTTCTTGCATTTCTGGTTAGTTTGTGCTAATGTTTAGGTACAGACCAATAAAGAGAGGCCCTTTTTATGAAGATTCACCAATCTGCCGAAGATTATCTGGAAAAGATCTTGATGATACAGGAACGCAAAGGCGAGGTCCATTCCATTGATATTGCCAATGAGCTGGGATTCTCCAAACCCAGTGTGAGCGTGGCCATGAAGAATCTGCGCCTGGCCGGGTACATTTCCATGGACGGCAACGGCTGCATCACCCTGGAAGCGCCGGGCTACGAGGTCGCCACCCGCATTTATCAGCGGCACAAACTGCTGACTCATATTCTGA
>DXNX01000013.1:12730-26243 GCA_019413245.1 Oscillospiraceae bacterium | reverse complement strand
AAGGGCAGTACCACCGTTCCTGCTCCCAGATGGGCGGAGGAGCAGACTTCCGCTGCCGGATGGATGAACACCGGCAGCTGGTACCCCGCCGCACGCAGCTTTTGCAGCAGGCCCCTGCGCAGCTGGTTGTCCCCCACCGCCACAAAAGCAGCCTGGCAGCGGCGCTGCAGTTCCGGGTCCACAAAGTCCCGCATGGTACCTGCACAGTCGGGTGCGTTGTCGTCCAGATATACCGGCGTTCCCCATCCGGTATCGGCCAGCATTTCGCCCAGCTGTTTGCCGAAGCCACCGCGGCCCAGCACCAGCACCTGTTTCCGATACGACAAAATCGACATACATATCGCCCCTTTCGCGTTTCTTCTGTCAGTATAGCACTTTCGCAGAACTGCAACAAGACAAAAGCGATCCCTCGGGCTGTTATAAAGTCATACTTCCATTCCGGCAAGCCCATCAAAATCGACAAAAAGCACCCTGTAAAGTCCCGGCGGATGGGTAGTTGGCTGAAAAACTTTTTTCATACTTGCAATTATTCCCATCCGGCTTTACACTAAATTTACAGGATGCCCCACTATTTCCCGGGCAAATCTTTGTAAGGAGGGTGCGCTGTGCCGTATCCGTTGTACAACGAAATTTCCATGCGCGTGCATCCTTGCACGCCGAAGCGGGGCAGCCGTGTATCTCATCACCAGTAAGCGCAGTGTATATGTATACGCTGCGCTGTTTTATTTTTCAGGGAGGTCAAGTTTATGGAAAACCGCAAGAAAGTAGCCGTGATCATGGGTTCGGACAGCGACTGGCCGGTCGTGAAGGGTGCCTGCAGCATCCTGAAGGAGTTTGACGTTCCGTTTGAGGCTCACATCCTGTCGGCCCACCGTACCCCGGAAGCCGCTGCCGCTTTTGCCAAGAGTGCCCGTGAGAACGGGTTCGGCGTCATCCTGTGCGCGGCCGGCATGGCGGCTCACCTGGCCGGTGCCTTTGCCGCCAACACCACCCTGCCGGTCATCGGCATCCCCATGAAGGGCGGCGCCATGGACGGCATGGATGCCCTGCTGGCCACCGTGCAGATGCCTTCCGGTTTCCCTGTGGCCACCGTTGCCCTGAACGGCGCCAAGAACGCCGCTTATCTGGCTGTGGCTATCCTGGCCGTGGCCGATGAGGAACTGGCCGGCAAACTGGCCGCTTTCCGTGCCGACACCGCCGCCGCTATCGCCAAAAAGGACGCTGCCGTGGCCGCCGAAGCCGCTGCCCTGTAACACAGTTTTGTGTTGCGCCGTACCGCGAAAACAGGTACAATAGAGTTGTGGGACCCTGCGTTCGGCACCGTGCCGTTCGCCTATATAGAAAAGTGGAATTTCATAAAACAAAAGGAGAGTTTTATCATGGATATCAAAGTTCTGGATCAGATGTACGAAGGCAAGGCCAAGCAGGTTTTCGCTACCAGCGACCCCGAAATCGTTATGGTTCACTACAAGGATGACGCCACTGCCGGCGACGGCGAAAAGAAGGGCACCATCCGTGACAAGGGCATCGTCAACAACAAGCTCTCCAACGCTCTGATGCAGAAGCTGGAAAAAGAGGGCGTCCCCACCCACTATGTGGAAGAGATCAACGACCGTGACACCTTCGTGAAGAAGGTGGAGATCGTTCCTCTGGAAGTCATCATCCGCAACGTCGCCGCCGGTCACTTCAGCCTGCGCATGGGCGTGCCCGAAGGCACCCCGTTCAAGACTCCCATTCTGGAATTCAGCTACAAGAACGACGATCTGCATGACCCGTTCATCAACCATTACTATGCCCTGGCTCTGGACCTGGCCACCCAGGAAGAGATCGACACCATCACCCGTTACGCTTTCAAGGTCAACGATGTGCTGAAGAAGATCCTTCTGGATGCCAACATCCGTCTGATTGACTTCAAGCTGGAGTTCGGCCGTCTGCCCGATGGCACCATCATCCTGGCCGACGAAATCAGCCCCGACACCTGCCGTTTCTGGGATGCCACCACCGGCGCTCACCTGGACAAGGACCTGTTCCGCCGCGATATGGGCGGTGAGGCCGACGCTTACCAGGAAGTCATGAAGCGTCTGCTGGGCTGAGATACCTACGCATCCTTTGCTTGAAGAACGGAGTATTGTAATGAGCGAAATGAGCCTTGACAACACCGGCCTGCACGAAGAATGCGGTGTATTCGGCATCTATGATTCCACCGGCCGCACCGACATGGTCAGTGCCGTGTACAGTGCTTTGTATGCCCTGCAGCATCGCGGGCAGGAAAGCTGCGGCATTGCCCTGAATGTGGACGGCGTCCTGACCGGGCATCGTGACCTGGGTCTGGTGAGCGAAGTGTTCACCAAACGTGTGCTGGAAGACCTGCCCCACGGCGCCAAGATGGCCACCGGCCATGTGCGGTACGCCACCTCCGGCCAGCGCAGCCGCTCCAACGCCCAGCCCATGGTACTGCACCACTGCAAGGGTGCCATGGCGGTGTGCCACAACGGCAACCTGACCAATGCCGCCCGACTGCGCCACCGGCTGGAAATGAGCGGTTCCATCTTCCACGGCACCTCGGACACCGAGGTCATCGGCTATCTGCTGACCCAGAACCGCCTGATTTCCCCTGACATCGAAACCGCCGTCTGCCGCACTATGGAACAGATCGAGGGTGCATACAGCCTGGTCATCATGACCCACACCAAGCTGATCGCTGCCCGTGACCCCCACGGCTTCCGCCCCCTGTGCATCGGTGCCCTGCCCGACGGTTCCGGTTTTGCCTTTGCTTCGGAATCCTGCGCCCTGGACGCCGTTGGCGCCACCATGCTGCGGGATGTGGAGCCCGGCGAGATCGTGGTAGCCGACCGCAATGGTCTGCGCAGCATCCGCACCCACTGCAACACCGCCCCACACACCCTGTGCGTGTTTGAGTATATCTATTTTGCCCGTCCGGACTCGGTCATCGAGGGCACCTGCGTCCATGAGGCCCGCCTGCAGGCCGGCCGTTTTCTGGCACAGGAGCACCCGGTAGATGCCGATGTGGTCATTGGCGCGCCGGACTCCGGCCTGGACGCCGCCCTTGGCTTTGCCCAGGAGAGCGGCATTCCCTACGGTGTGGGCTTCATCAAAAACAAGTATGTGGGTCGCACCTTCATTCAGGGCAGCCAGGCCCAGCGGGAGAGCAACGTGCGCATCAAGCTGAACGCCATTTCCTCCACTGTGGCAGGTAAGCGCGTGGTGCTGGTGGACGACTCCATCGTCCGCGGTACCACCAGCGCCCGTACCATCAAGCTGCTGCGGGATGCCGGTGCCAAGGAAGTGCATTACCGCATTTCCGCCCCGCCTTTTGCCCATCCGTGCTATTTCGGCACCGACATTCCGGACGAAAAGCTGCTGATCGCCACCGGTCACACGGTGGAAGAGATCAACAAGCTGGTGGGTTCGGACACCCTGGGCTACCTGAGCATCGAACATGTGCAGCAGCTGGCCCCCAAGAGCAAATGCGGCTACTGTGTGGGCTGCTTCACCGGCGAATACCCGGTGGACCCGCCCAAAGAACCCATGAACATTGTGTATGACCGGCCGCTGAGCCAGTCCAACACCAACAAAAAGCTGTGATTGAAGAAGGAGTCAACGACCATGGAGAAAAGCTATTCTGAAAGCTATGCCGCTGCCGGTGTGGATATTACCGCCGGTTACGAGGCTGTGCGCCTGATGAAGCAGTATGTGGCCCGCACCATGAACGAGCAGTGCATCGGCGGTCTGGGCGGTTTCGGCGGCCTGTTTGAGCTGGACTGCACCGATATGCCCCATCCGGTGCTGATCTCCGGCACCGACGGCGTTGGCACCAAACTGCGCATTGCCCAGTTGATGGACCGCCACGACACCATCGGCATCGACTGCGTGGCCATGTGCGTCAACGACATCATCTGCGCCGGTGCGAAGCCGCTGGTCTTCCTGGATTATATCGCCTGCGGCAAGAACGTGCCCGAGCGCATTGCCGAGATCGTCAAGGGCGTGGCCGAAGGCTGCGTGCAGGCCGGCTGCTCCCTGGTGGGCGGCGAGACGGCCGAGCATCCCGGTGTCATGCCGGAGGATGACTATGACCTGGCCGGTTTCACCGTGGGCGCCGTGGACAAGAGCAAGATCCTGGACAACTCCACCATGCAGGCCGGCGATGTGATCATCGCCCTGCCCTCCACCGGTGTGCATTCCAACGGTTTCTCTCTGGTCCGCAAGATCTTTGACCTGGAGAACAACCCCGACATCCTGAAAAAGCATTTTGATGAGCTGGGCTGCACCCTGGGCGAAGCTCTGCTGGCTCCCACCAAGATCTACGTCAAGCCGGTTCTGGCCGTGATGAAGGAAATAACCGTGAAAGGCGTTTCCCACATCACCGGCGGCGGCTTCTATGAGAACATCCCCCGCAGCCTGAAGGCCGGCTGCTGCGCCCGCATCGCCAAGGCCGATGTGCGCACCCACGCCCTGTTTGAGCTGCTGGCCAAAACCGGCAACATTCCCGAACGTGACATGTTCAACACCTTCAATATGGGTGTCGGCATGGTACTGACCGTGGCGGCCGAAGACGCCGACAAGGCCATTGAAATTCTGAAGGCCAACGGCCAGGATGCCTACCGCCTGGGCGTGATTGCCGAAGGCGACGGGGTGGAACTGGTATGAAAAACGTCGCAGTATTGGTATCGGGCGGCGGCACCAACCTGCAGGCCATCCTGGACAGCGAACACCGGGGAGAAAATCCCAACGGTCATGTGACTCTGGTGGTTGCCAGCAAGCCGGGCGTCTACGCCCTGACCCGGGCCGAGAATGCCGGTGTCAAAACCGCCGTGGTGGCCCGCAAGGAATATGCCGACAGCGCCGCTTTTGATGCTGCCCTGCTGGCTGTCCTGAAAGAGAATCAGATCGACGTGGTGGTCCTTGCCGGATTTTTGAGTGTGCTGGGTCCCAGCGTTATCGCTGCGTATCCCAATCGCATCCTGAACGTCCATCCCAGCCTGATTCCCAGCTTCTGCGGCCCCGGCTTTTACGGTCTGCGGGTGCATGAGGCAGCTCTGGCCCGGGGTGTCAAGGTCACCGGCGCCACGGTCCATTTCGTGAACGAGGAATGCGACGGCGGGCCCATTCTGCTGCAGAAGGCCGTGGCCGTGCAGCCCGATGACACCCCCGAAACTTTGCAGAAGCGGGTGATGGTGGAGGCCGAATGGCAGCTTCTGCCCCGCGCCCTGGCCATGGTTTGCAACGACGAGGTGTAATGCTATGAAAAAGAATCTGTACAAGTATCTGGCCGGCAACGAATATCCGGGCCGCGGCATCTGCCTGGGGCTTTCCCCCGACGGGTCCAAAGCCATGGTGGCTTACTGGATCATGGGCCGCAGCGCCAACAGTCGCAACCGCGTGTTTGAGGCGCTGCCCGAACGCGGCGGCATCCGTACCGTGGCGGCTGATCCCGCCAAGATGGAAGACCCCCATCTGATCATCTACAACCCGGTCCTGACCCTGGGCACCACCACTATCGTGACCAACGGCGACCAGACCGACACCATCTTCAACTTCATGAACGACGGCCTGTTCCCGGGCTACAGCTTTGAGGCTGCCCTGGCCACCCGTACCTTTGAGGATGACGCCCCCAACTTCACCCCCCGCATTTCCGGCGTGGTGGACATGAAGCAGGGCGGCTACAAGCTGAGCATCCTGAAGAGCTGCGACGGCAACGAAGCCAGCGTACAGCGCCAGACTTTCGACTATCCCCAGCCTGTGGCCGGTGAGGGCCATCTGATCACCACCTACCAGAAGAACGGCAGCCCCATCCCCAGCTTTGCGGGTGAGCCCATGCGGGTAGGCATTGACGAGAGCGACCCCAACGAATTTGCCGGCAAACTGTGGGGAGCCCTGAACACCGACAACAAGGTGAGCCTGTTTGTGCGGGCCATCACCCTGGCTACCGGCGACTATGAGGACGTTATCCTGAACAAATACAACACTGTGGAGGGTTGAGCATGAACGAATTCCAGCTGAAATACGGCACCAATCCCAACCAGAAACCCGCCCGCATCTTTATGGAAAACGGTGGCGAGCTGCCGGTTACCATCCTGAACGGCCGTCCCGGGTACATCAACTTCCTGGACGCGCTGAACAGCTACCAGCTGTTCAAGGACCTGAAGAAAGCCCTGGGCCTGCCGGCTGCTGCCAGCTTCAAGCATGTATCCCCCGCCGGTGCCGCCGTGGGCCTGCCCCTGGATGACACCCTGCGCCGCATGTACCACATTGACGCCGACATGGAGCTGTCTCCCCTGGCCTGCGCCTACGCTCGCGCCCGCGGTGCCGACCGCATGTCCAGCTTCGGCGACTGGATCGCTCTGTCTGACGTGTGCGACCTGGCCACCGCCAAGCTCATCAAGCACGAAGTTTCCGACGGCATCATTGCTCCGGGCTATGACGACGACGCCCTGGAAGTACTGAAGAGCAAGAAGAAGGGCAACTACAACATCGTGGCCATTGATCCCGACTACACCCCCGCACCCCTGGAGCACCGCACCGTGTACGGTGTGACCTTCGAGCAGGGACGTCAGGATCTGGATATCTCCGCCGACACCATGCTGACCAATATCGTGACCAAGGCCAAAGACCTGACCGAAGACCAGAAGCGCGACCTGGTGATGAGCCTGATTGTGCTGAAGTACACCCAGTCCAACAGCGTCTGCTATGTGCAGGGCGGCCAGACCATCGGCGTTGGCGCCGGCCAGCAGAGCCGCATCCACTGCACCCGTCTGGCGGGCCAGAAGGCCGACAACTGGCAGCTGCGCCACATGCCCAAAGTGCTGGATCTGCCTTTCCGGGAGGACATCACCAAACCCAACCGCGACAATGCCATCGACGTTTATATCGGCGATACGCCGGAAGATGTGATCGGCGACGATGTGTGGGCCGAGACCTTCACCGAACAGCCCGCGCCCCTGACCGCTGAGGAAAAGAAAGCCTGGCTGTCCAAGGTACACGGTGTGAGCCTTGGCAGCGATGCCTTCTTCCCCTTCGGTGACAACATCGAGCGTGCCCGCCGCAGCGGCGTGGATGCCATCGTGCAGCCGGGCGGTTCCATCCGTGACCAGCAGGTCATTGACACCTGCGACAAGTACGGCATCGTGATGGCTTTCTGCGGCATCCGTCTGTTCCATCACTGATACGCAAAGGAGTTTTTGCGATGAAGATTTTAGTCGTTGGCGGCGGCGGGCGCGAACACGCCATCATCCGCGCGCTGAAAAAGAGCCCCCAGTGCACCGAGATCTGGTGCGCCCCGGGCAACGGCGGCATCGCTTATGACGCCATCTGCAAGGACATCAAGGCCACCGATGTGGACGCTATGGTCGCCTTTGCCAAAGAAGAAGGCTTCGACTACGCCGTGGTGGCCCAGGATGACCCGCTGGCTCTGGGCATGGTAGACGAATTGGCCAAAGTGGGCATTCCTGCTTTCGGTCCCAATGCCGCTGCCGCCCGCATCGAGGCCAGCAAGGTCTTCAGCAAGAATCTGATGAAGAAATACGGCATCCCCACCGCCGATTATGAAACCTTTGACAAGGCCGATGCCGCCATGGAGTACATCCGCAGCCGCGGCAAGTATCCGGTGGTCATCAAGGCCGACGGTCTGGCACTGGGAAAAGGTGTTCTGATCTGTCAGGACGAGGCCGAAGCCGAAGCCGGTCTGAAGGAGATCATGCTGGACAAGAAGTTCGGCGCTTCCGGCAACCATGTGGTGGTGGAAGAATTCCTCACCGGTCCCGAAGTGAGCGTTCTCTCCTTCTGCGACGGCAAAACCGTGGTTCCCATGGTTTCCAGCATGGATCACAAGCGCGCCCTGGACCATGACGAGGGACTCAACACCGGCGGTATGGGCACTGTGGCGCCCAACCCCTACTACACCCCCGAAGTGGCCGAAGAGTGCATGCGCACCATCTTTGCCCCCACCGTGGCCGCCATGCAGGCGGAAGGCTGCCCCTTCAAGGGCTGCCTGTACTTTGGCCTGATGCTGACCCCCGATGGTCCGAAAGTCATTGAGTACAACTGCCGTTTCGGTGACCCCGAGGCCCAGGTGGTGCTGCCCCTGCTGGAAAGCGACCTGCTGACCATCATGCAGGCCACCACCGACGGCACCCTGGACAAGACCGAAGTCAAGTTTTCTGACGGTGCCGCTGCCTGTGTCATCATGGCTTCCGGCGGATATCCCCTGGCCTATGAAAAAGGCAAGGAGATCACCGGCCTGACCAATGGCCAGCTGCCCGGCGCCGCCGATGTGACCGTCTACCATGCCGGTACCGCCCGCAAGGGAGACACCCTGGTCACCGCCGGCGGCCGTGTGCTGGGCGTGACCGCCACCGCTCCCGATCTGGCCTGCGCGCTGAAAAAGGCGTATGCAGCCACAGAGCAGATTCATTTTGACGGCGCACACAAGCGCAGCGACATCGGCGCCCGTGCCATGGCCGCTCTGAACTGCCGTTAAGGAGGAAAATTGAATGGTTTACCGCATTTATGTGGAGAAGAAGCCCGGATTTGACGGCGAAGCTCAGGGTCTGTTCCATGAGCTGACCGAACTGCTGGGCATTTCCAGCCTGAAAAGTCTGCGTCTTCTGAACCGTTACGACGTGGAAGGCATCGACCGCGACCTGTTTGAAAAGGCCGTTCCCACCGTGTTCAGCGAACCCCCGGTGGACGTGACCTACGATACCCTGCCCGAGGGCGGCACCGTCTTTGCAGTGGAGTATCTGCCCGGCCAGTTTGATCAGCGTGCGGACTCTGCTTCCCAGTGCATTCAGCTGCTGAGCCAGGGCGAACGTCCCGACGTGCGCAGCGCCCGGGTATATATTCTGGAAGGCGATCTGTCCGAGGAGGACCTGGCCGCCATCAAGAAGTACGTCATCAACCCGGTGGAAGCCCGCGAGGCCAGCCTGGATGAGCGCGAGACCCTGAAGATGCAGTTTGCAGTGCCTTCTGCTGTGGAGACTCTGACCGGGTTCATCCAGATGGATGACGAGGCTCTGGAAGCCTTCCGGCAGGAAAAGGGCCTGGCCATGGACCATGCCGACATTGTCTTCTGCCAGAACTATTTCCGCAGCGAAGACCGCGATCCCACCATCACCGAGATTCGCGTCATTGATACCTACTGGAGTGACCATTGCCGCCACACCACCTTCGGCACCATCCTGGACAATGTGACCATCGATGATGCAATCGTCAAGGCGGCGTTCGACCGTTACATGGCCCTGCGGGAAGAGACCGGCCGCAACGCCAAGAACCGTACCCTGATGGACTGCGCCACCATCGGTGCCAAGGCTCTGAAGCAGCGCGGCATCCTGAAGAATCTGGACGAGAGCGAAGAAATCAACGCCTGCACCGTCAAGATCAAGTGCGATGTGGACGGAGAGCAGCAGGACTGGCTGTTCCTGTTCAAAAATGAGACCCACAACCATCCCACTGAGATCGAGCCTTTCGGCGGCGCTGCCACCTGCATCGGCGGTGCTATCCGCGATCCCCTGTCCGGCCGCAGCTACGTCTACCAGGCCATGCGCGTGACCGGCGCCGGTGATCCGCTGAAGCCCGTATCCGAAACCATGCCCGGCAAGCTGCCCCAGCGAAAGCTGGTGACCACCGCTGCCCAGGGCTATTCCAGCTATGGCAACCAGATCGGTCTGGCGACCGGCCAGGTGGATGAGCTGTATCATCCCGGCTATGTGGCCAAGCGTATGGAGATCGGTGCCGTGGTTGGCGCCACTCCCGCCAGCCATGTCCGCCGTGAAGAACCCGCTCCGGGGGATGTGATCATCCTGCTGGGCGGCCGTACCGGCCGTGACGGCATCGGCGGTGCCACCGGTTCCAGCAAGGCGCACAAGCTGTCCAGCCTGGAAACCTGCGGTGCCGAGGTGCAGAAAGGCAACGCCCCCATTGAGCGCAAACTGCAGCGCCTGTTCCGCCGTGAGGATGCCTGCCGCATGATCAAGCGGTGCAACGACTTCGGCGCCGGCGGCGTTTCTGTGGCCATCGGCGAGCTGGCCGACGGTCTGCATATCGACCTGAACAAGGTCACCAAGAAGTACGAGGGCCTGGACGGCACCGAACTGGCCATCAGCGAGAGCCAGGAGCGTATGGCTGTGGCTGTGGCCCCGGAGGATGCCGACCGCTTCATTGCGCTGGCCAACGAGGAAAACCTGGAGGCCACCGTGGTTGCCACCGTCACCGAAGAAAAGCGGATGGTGGAAGAGTGGAACGGCACCCCCATTGTCAATCTGTCCCGTGAGTTCCTGAACTCCAACGGCGCCGAGCGTCATGCCGACGTTCACATCGAATCCGGCAAGACCTGGAAGCCGAAATGGCCCGGCAGCACCGTGGCCGAAAAGATGGAAGCCATGGTCAGCGACCTGAATGTTTGCAGCAAGAAGGGTCTGGGCGAACGGTTCGACTCCACCATCGGCGCTGCTACCGTGCTGATGCCCTACGGCGGCAAGTACCAGCTGACTCCGGCTATGGCTATGGCTGCCAAACTGCCGGTGGACGGCGAGACCACCACCTGCTCCGGCATGGCCTGGGGCTTCAACCCCTATCTGACCGAAGCCGATCCCTACCGCGGCGCTTATATGGCGGTTGTGGAGAGCGTGACCAAACTGGTCTGCGCCGGTTTCCATCATGAAGACATGTACCTGACCTTCCAGGAATACTTCGAGCATCTGGGCGACAAGCCGGAACGCTGGGGCAAGCCTCTGGCTGCTCTGTTGGGCGCCCTGGATGCCCAGATGGGTCTTGGCATCGCCTCCATCGGCGGCAAGGACAGCATGTCCGGCAGCTTTGAGGGTCTGGACGTTCCCCCGACGCTGGTCAGCTTTGCCACTGCCGTGGGCAAGACCTGCGATGTGCTGAGCCCCGAATTCAAGAAGGCCAACAGCTCGGTGGTCATCCTGAAGCCCCAGTACAAGGATGGCCTGCCCGAAGTCAACAGCCTGCTCTCCATCTACAAGATTGTGGAGCAGATGATCGACGAGGGCAAGGTCCTGTCTGCCGCCACCCCCGGTTTCGGCGGCATCGGTGAGGCCCTGTTCAAGATGTGCGTGGGCAACCATGTAGGTCTGAAGCTGAGCAAGGACATCCGTCCGGAACGTCTGTTTGAGCCCTGCTACGGCGCGGTCATCCTGGAACTGCTGGATGCCACCGCCGGTGAGTTCCTGGGCTTCACCACCGTGGACTACACCATGTGTGTGGGCGAGGAAGAGCTGGATCTGGCTCATCTGCAGGAACTGTGGGAGCGCAAGCTGGAGCCTGTCTTCCCCTATCGCCGCGCCGGTGAGGAAGTCAAGGCACTGGAATACAGCTGCAATGCGTTCCAGCGTGTGGCTCCGGCCGTTCGTCTGGCTACTCCGCGTGTGATCATTCCGGTTTTCCCCGGCACCAACTGCGAATACGATACAGCCCGTGCTTTCCGTCGTGCCGGCGGTGATCCCCATGTGCTGGTCCTGAAGAATCTGACCCCCGCTGACGTTGCTGAAAGCTGCGAAGCGCTGGTCAAGGAGATCGACGCAGCGCAGATCCTGATGCTGCCCGGCGGTTTTTCTGGCGGTGACGAGCCCGACGGCTCCGCCAAGTTTATTGCGGCATTCTTCCGTGCTCCGGCTGTGGCGGATGCAGTCAATCGCCTGCTGAACGAGCGTGACGGTCTGGCTCTGGGCATCTGCAACGGTTTCCAGGCTTTGATCAAGCTGGGCCTTGTCCCCTACGGCGAGATCCGCCCCATCACCAAGGATGACCCGACGCTAACCTTCAACACCGTACACCGTCATCAGAGCATGCTGGTCCGCACCCGCGTGGCTTCCAACAAGAGCCCCTGGCTGTCCGAGTGCGATGTCAACGACGAACACCTGATTGCCATTAGCCACGGCGAAGGCCGCTTTGTATGCAGCGACGAACTGCTGCAGCAGCTGATTGCCAATGGCCAGATTGCCACCCAGTATGTGGACCTGAACTGCGTGCCCACCATGGACCAGCGCTACAACCCCAACGGCAGTGTACTGGCTATCGAAGGCATCACCAGCCCGGACGGCCGCGTGTTCGGCAAGATGGGCCACAGTGAACGCAGCGCCGACCAGCTGTACAAGAATGTGGGCGGCGACAAGTATCAGCCCATCTTTGAGGGCGGCGTGAATTACTTCAAGCTGTAATACGCCGCTCCCGACAGATAAGGAGAGTTTTTCAATGGCACATGATCGTTATATCTCGCCCTTCTCCACCCGGTATGCTTCGGACGAGATGCAGTATATTTTCTCTGACGACAACAAGTTCCGCACCTGGCGCCGTCTGTGGATTGCGCTGGCAAAGGCTGAGCAGAAGCAGGGCCTGGCCATCACCGATGAACAGATTGCCGAGCTGGAAGCCCACAAAGACGACATCAACTACGAGGAAGCCGCCGCGCGGGAAAAGCTGGTCCGTCACGACGTGATGAGCCATGTCTATGCCTACGGCCTGCAGTGCCCCCACGCCAAGGGCATCATCCATCTGGGCGCTACCAGCTGCTATGTGGGTGACAATACCGACATCATCATTATGCGGCAGGGCCTGGAACTGGTCCGCAAGAAGATCATCGGCGTTCTGGCAAATCTGGCCAAGTTTGCCGATGAATACAAGGACATGCCCTGCCTGGCCTACACCCACTGCCAGCCCGCGCAGCTGACCACCGTCGGCAAGCGCGCTACCCTGTGGATGAACGAGCTGTACATGGACCTGCAGGAAATCGAGCATCAGGCTTCCGAGCTGGCCCTGCGCGGTGTCAAGGGCACCACCGGTACCCAGGCCAGCTTCATGGAGCTGTTCGGCGGCGATTCCGCCAAAGTCAAGGCCGTGGAGGCCGATGTCTGCGCTCAGATGGGCTTTGACAAGGTCGTTCCGGTCTGCGGCCAGACTTACAGCCGCAAGGTGGACTACAATGTGCTGTCTTCCCTGGCTGGTCTTGCCCAGAGCGCCATGAAGATGGCCACTGACATCCGCCTGCTGGCCAACTTCAAGGAGATGGAGGAACCCTTTGAAAAGAATCAGATCGGTTCTTCCGCCATGCCGTACAAGCGCAACCCCATGCGCTGCGAGCGCATCTGCGCCCTGTCCCGTTATCTGATGGTCGACGTGCTGAACCCTGCCATGACCGCCGGTACCCAGTGGTTTGAACGTACCCTGGACGACAGCGCCAACAAGCGCATCGCCATGGCCGAGGGCTTCCTGGCTGCCGATGCCATCCTGAACATCCTGCTGAATGTTTCGGACGGCCTGGTTGTTTACCCCAAGGTCATCCGCAGCCGCGTGATGGCGGAACTTCCGTTCATGGCCAGCGAAAACATTATGATGAAAGCCGTCAAGAAGGGCGGCGACCGTCAGGAACTGCACGAGCGTCTGCGTGAACACGCTGTGGCCGCTGCCGCTGTGGTCAAGCAGGAAGGCAAACCCAACGATATGATCGCCCGCGTGGAAGCCGATCCTGCCTTCGGCC
>DXNX01000013.1:4051-12720 GCA_019413245.1 Oscillospiraceae bacterium | reverse complement strand
GAGTCCGAACTGACGCCGGAAGCCTTCACCGGCCGTGCTCCGGAGCAAGTACAGGAATATCTGGATCAGTACATCCGCCCGCTGCTGGCGGCTAATCCTGATGCTCTGGGTCAGAAATCGGAACTGAGCGTCTGATTGGTTTGTCTGTAAGGCACGGTACCCCTCATACATGAAAAGGTCCCCGCGGCACTCCCTTTTTGGAAGAAGCCGCGGGGGCCCTTTTTATTTAATTTTGCCTGGTCGTCTTGGGTCAGGCTTCCGGTTCCGGGGTAGCTTCCGGCGTCGGCGTGGGTTCACCCGAATCGCTCCCATCACCCGTATCCGTGTCCCCTTCCGGTGTCGGTTCCGGAGTGGGGGCCGGTGTGGGCGTGCTGGTATCGGCGTTGAAAGTAGCCTCAATATTGCCGTCCTCCAGCTGGCGGCTCACATCCAGTGTGCCGCGGTCGGAAGCTGTCAGGCCCGTACCATCCACATCCAGAATCAGAGTCGCAGCGAATCGGATCTTGTAATCCAGGTTATTCGCAGTACCCAGGGTGACGGAAACCCGCCCCTGGTAGAGGAAGTTCAGCTCTGTCAAATCCGACAAATCAATCACAGACACTCCGTCCAGCAATCCATTAGCATCCAGTTCATCCATGAGCTGATTCAGGGTATCCTGGGCGGAAATATGACTGGTCTCCGCCGTAGCCTGGTCTTCGCTCTGTTGTACAGACAGGAAGCTGCCCGGTGTGGTCGCCTGTCCCTGGGGGACATTGGCTTCCAGCCAGATCATATCTTCCGGCTGGCTGTCGCTGGTACGCAATACCTTCAGATGGTCGCTGAGAACCAGCCACTGACCGCCATATTCCATCATAAATCGCTCCGTAGCCGGCTGAACTTTGACCACCACGGTGTTCGGCATCTGGGTATCCACTTCCGCCACGTCCAGATACGGCAGGCTGTTCAGCAACAGCTGGGACTTTTCCTGGGTAGAGAATCCAAACAGGCTATCCCCTTCCGCAATGCCCAGCAAATCGATGATCTGCTCTTCCGTATAGATGCCGGTATTGGCGGGCGTGGAACCGTCCGTATTCTCGATGCGGAAAGCAGTCACCTTGAACAGCAGATTGATGGACAGAATGATACCGCCCACCAGAACCACCAGGACCAGCAACATTCCCAGCATGGCACGATGACGGCGGCGGCGCAACTGCTCTGCGTGCGTCACGCGGCGCGGAGGACGGCGATTGGGATTTTGCCGGTATGCAGCCTTCTGCGGGTTCTGCTGCTGCGGGCGACGTGCCCCCGCAGCAGAATTGCCGGTACCTTTCTGTGAGGCCGGGCGCTGTTGCGGCCGGGTAGACTGCCCGGCTGCGGTACGGCCGTTGGGCGCCTGACGGGTTGCCGACTGCCCCTGTTTTGTCAGACCCAGGCGGCTTTTCATGCTGCGTGGTGCCGGCCGACGGTTGGGCGGCGGGGTCGCGGCGGCTTTTTGCCGGCGGCTTCGCTGGTCACGGTCCATCCGCGGCCTCCTTTCTGTGTTCAGAAATAACAAGGGTTATACGCGCAAAACGCCCCGCGCATGGTGGGGCGTTTTCGCCTTACTGGCCGGTTTTGACCAGAGCAAGCAGACGTTCTGTAATCATGTCCAGGCTGCGCGGCTGGGCCAGAGTCCGGGCCTGACGCCCCATTTCGGCCAGTTTGCCGGGGGCAGCCAGCAAATCCTGCACAGCGGCAATCAGCTTTTCCGGGGTCAGGTCTTTTTCTTCAATGACCACAGCCGCACCGGCTTTTTGCAGTTCCAGGGCGTTGTAATACTGGTGGTTTTCGGCCACGTTCGGGCTGGGAATCAGGATGGCAGCACGGCCCATGGCCTCCAGCTCAGCCAGCGTCAAAGCGCCGGAACGAGAAATGACCAGATCCGAGGCCGCCAGCAATTCCGGCATATTCTGGATATATTCCTTCACCACCAGATTGGGACCGGGGGTAAAGCCTTCCTGTTCGGCCAGATCCTTGAACAACTGTACGCCCCGGCTGCCAGTAGCATGCAGATGGAGGACGTTCTGCTTGGTTTTCTGTTCCCAACCGCAGAGTGCCCCCACCACTTCATTGATGCGGCGGGCACCAAGACTGCCGCCAAAGCTCAGAATCACGGTACGGTCCCCCGCGCCGATAGCCGCACGGGCAGCGGCACGGTCCTGGGTCAGGATTTCGGGGCGGACAGGATTGCCCACCACCAGGGTCTTATCAGGGGCGCCCAGCTTTTCCACAGCCGCAGCACTGGCGGCAAAAACCACATCCACATCCTTGGCCAGGAGCTTGTTGGTCACACCGGGGAACGCATTCTGCTCATGGATGGCGGTTTTGATGCCCTTCTTGGCTGCCGCACGGACCACCGGGCCGCTGACGTAACCGCCGCAGCCGATGACCAGGTCCGGCTGTACTTCCCGCAGAATAGCCGCCGTGCGGGGGCCGGACAATGCCAGATGGTAGATGGCCTGGATGTTGCGGCCAATGTTTTTCAGGGTCAGGCGGCGCTGGAAGCCGTTGATCTCAATATGATGGAACGGATACCCGGCTGCCGTGACAAGGCCATATTCCATGCCTTCCCGGCGTCCCGCAAAGTGAATCTCCGCAGACGGGTCCGCCTTCTTCAGCGCGCCGGCAATAGCCAGTGCAGGGTTGATATGTCCGGCTGTGCCGCCGGCTGCAATCAAAACGCGCATGTTGTTTCCTCCCTTTCCCTCTCTGTGCCAAAACGGTGGGCGTCAGCCGCTGACATTTTCCCGCCGTCGATACACCTTGCGCGTGGGTTCTCCGCCGTGCAGGCGGCGCATCAGTTCTTCCTGCCTCTTCTGTCGCTGGGCCGCAATGCGTGCATTGCCGGCCCTTGATACACTCAAGACGACGCCCATCTCGCATAACAGCAGCAAAAGGCTACTGCCGCCAGAAGAAAAGAACGGAAGACTGATACCCGTGTTGGGCAATGTGGCGGTAACAACGCCGATATGACAGAATACCTGCCAGGCGATCTGGGCCATCATGCCAATCACCAGCATGCTGCCGAAATAATCCGGCGAGCGCAGCGCAATCAGGATGCCCTGGATGATCAGAGCTGCAAACAGCCCGATGCAGAGCAGTGCGCCGATAAAGCCCAGTTCCTCACAAACGACCGAGAAGATAAAGTCATTGGTAGCTTCGGGCAGCCACAGTTCCTTCTGGCGGCTGTTGCCGATACCAAGGCCGGTCAAACCCCCGGAGGCGATGGAATACAAGCTCTGGGTCGTCTGATACCCCAAATCCACATCACTTTCGGCAAACAGACCCCAGGCACCCAGACGCTCGTTGGCAACGTCATTGCCCTTGGCCGTCAGCATCAGGTATATGCCCAGCACACCAAGACCAGCCATCAGGGGCATCCAGCGCAGGGCACAGCCGCCGCACAGCAACATGGTTGCTGCAATCATGCAAATCAGCAGAATAGCCGAGTTATGCGGTTCCAGATACAGGAGTACCACAATGGGAAGGACCGGCAGAATCGGCATAATCATACCATGCACCAGCGTGTTCCGTTTTTCATAATGACTGTCTGTATACAGGGCGATCCACAGAATGACCGCAAATTTAGCGATCTCCGACGGCTGCACGTTGGTGCCGAAGATATAGACCCAGCGGTGGACGTTATTGATCTCCTTGCTGAAAAGAGCCAGTACCAGCAGCGCCATCAGCATAACATACAGATGCAGATACAGATGCCGCAGCGCATGGTAATCAATGTTGGAGATAAACCACATCAGAAGCAGACCAAGAACCGCCAGAATAGCCTGTGGCTTTATGTAGTGGTAAATGTCATCAAACCGGTAATAGGCCGTAACATAGCTGGAAGAAAACAGCATGATCAGGCCATAACACAGCACCAGCAGCAGCGTACCGACGAACCCCCACGAAACAGGCCCATGGTCTTCCTTGCGGAATGCGGCATCACGGAAAAAGCGAATCAGATTGCCGAAGGCAAGGTCAAGAAACTGTGCAGCTGTCACGGGCAGGTCCCTCCTTTCCTGCAAAGGGAACGGTGCAGGATGTTACGCAAGATAAATGTACAAAAGCCCAAGCGCCACACCCATCACAGCGATGAGGCTGAAGAAGGCATCAATACGGGCTTCTTTCCAGCCGCGCATCTCAAAGGCATGATGAATCGGCGTCATACGGAAAATCCGTTTACCGTGGGTTGCCTTGTAGTACACGCGCTGAATCACAACGGTCATGGCATCCCAGATAAATACGATGCCGAAGAAGATCACAAGTTCGGGACGGCCCATCACAAAGGCAAGGGCCGTGACCATGCCGCCCAGGAACATACTTCCGGTATCCCCCATGAACACCTTGGCAGGATAGAAGTTCCAGACCAGGAATCCGGCGCAGGCGGCTGCAGTGGCGGTGGACAGCACCGCCACATGGTAAAATCCCAGCATGCTGGCGGCCAGCAGATACCCCAGCATGGACACAAAGGTCACGCAGGAGCACAGGCCATCCAGACCGTCGGTCAGATTGACGGCATTCACCAGGAAAATGATACCGAAGAAGGCAATGGGATAGTACAGAATCCCCAGGTCCACAGCACCGGCGACCGGCACCATGATGATGGTGGTCATCAGACCCAGGCTGTGCAGTCCGGCCATGAAGGCACCGGTGACAATGAACTGCATGATCAGTTTCTGCCAGGCATACAGCCCCAGATTGCGGTGGCGCACCACCTTGATGAAGTCATCCAGAAAGCCGATCACGCCCGAGCCGAAGGCCAGGAACAGGACCAGTAGTCCCCCCTGTACCTGCTGCGGCGCTACCAGTTCCGGTGCCCGGGCCGAAAGGCCTGCATACACCACACCACATGCCAGCAAAATGCCCAGTATAAAGCACAGGCCGCCCATGGTGGGAGTGCCCTGCTTTTTATTGTGCCAGGTAGGTCCGTCCTCCCGGATGGTTTGGCCAAAGTGCAGGCGGTGCAGAGCCGGGATCAGGAAAAAGCCCGAAACAACAGTGACGCAGAACGCAACGATAGCCGCCGCGATCAGCATCCAGGACACGATCATCCCCATATGGTAATTCCCCCAAAGTTCAGGTTGTAGTCTTATGCGTGGTCGGGAAGTTCCGCGTACAGGCTATGCAGCATTTCTTCGAACTGCATGGCGTGGCTGGCCTTGGCCAAAACCACATCACCGGGGCGCAGATGCGACCTTAGATATTCTACTACTTCCTGCGTATTTTGGCAATGCAATGTTGTTACTTTTTGGCTCGCCGCCTCGGCCATGGCGGCGCTGTTCGGCCCCACTGCCAGCAGAATATCCACCACTTCGGCCGCCCATTCACCGGTCTGACTGTGCGCCTGTTCGGAGGCAGAACCCAGTTCCAGCATATCCCCCAGCACCGCAATGCGGCGGCCGTCCGGCCCGGGAATCTGGCGGTTCAGGATGTCCAGCGCCGCACGCATGCTGTCGGGGCTGGCATTGTAGCAATCTTCAATGAAGGCGACCCCGCCATGATGCACAATGTTCTGGCGCATGCCGGTGGTCTGGTAGTTGGAAAGTGCTGCGGCTGCGCGGGCAGGGTCCAGTCCCAGGCGGGTAGCGGCCGCATAGGCAGCCAACGCATCCCGGACCGTATGCAGCCCCTGGGTGGGAATATACACCGGGAAGTCCCCGTGTTCCTGATCCCGCAGGGTGAACGAGGTGCCTTTTCCTTCATCCCGGATATCCACGGCGCAGACGTCCGCGCCGGTATCTTCCAGGCTGAACCAGACCGGACGCAGACGGGCCGGCAGTGCGGCTCCCCGCAGCAGCTCATCATCCCCGTTCAGGACCAGCGGCGCTCCGTCCGGCAGGCCCTGGCAGATTTCCAGCTTTGCCTTCAGTATATTCTCACGGCTGCCAAGATTTTCCAGATGGGACACCCCGATCATGGTGATGATGCCCGCGGAAGGCCGTGCCGTACGGGTCAGGCGGGCGATTTCGCCCAGTGCGCTCATGCCCATTTCCACCACCGCATATTCGGTGGCATCCTCCAGGCGGAACAACGTATTGGGCAGACCGATCTCGTTATTCTGGTTGCCCTCGGTCTTGAGGGTATTGCCGAAGACCGACAATACCGCATAGCAGAATTCCTTGGTGGTGGTCTTGCCCACCGAACCGGTCACACCGATCATCAGCGGGCTGAAAAGAGTCCGATAATTGGAAGCCATCCGCAGCATGGCCATGTGGCTGGAGGGCGTGATGACCAGATGGTCTTCCGGTACGCCGTCCACCGGGTGGTTGGCAATCACATATTCGGCCCCGCCCTGGTAGGCAGCAGCGGCAAAATCATGTCCATCCACCCGGGCGCCCGGGAAGCAGACAAAGACACAGCCGGGCTGCACCTTGCGGCTGTCGGTCACAACCGCCGTAATTTCCACCGGGCGGGCCAGCGTCAGGCCGGCCAGCAGTTCGTTTGCATGAATAGGTTTCATTCGGGTCCCTCCTCATTCTCCTTCTTGCGTAGTTGTATCTGTATCAGTACTTGTTGTGTCTGTTGTATCGGTCGTGTCCGTGGATGTGTCGCTCTCGGTCTGGATGGTCACAATAGTACCGAATTCCACACTGGAAGAAGCCTGTACATCCTGAGACACCACTTTTCCGTTGGTATCCCCTACCACTTTGACGTTCAGGTTTGCCGATTTGAGAATCTGGCTGGCAAAGGTACCCGTCTTGCCGGTGACATCCGGCACTGTGGTCAGGCTGCCGGTGGTGGAATCCGTATAGAAGTAAACGGTGGATTCCGCCGGCACCGACGTACCGGAATAGGGGTACTGGTAGACGATCTCGCTGCCGGAACCAATGAGCTGATGGCCCAGGCCCAGCTTGTTCAGTTCCGCCTGAGCGGAAGACCAACGGGAACCAACGGCGTTGGGGACCTTGACGCTTTCGGGTTCCACATAATCGGCATCACGCTCAATACCAAGATACGGAGCGATCTCACTGATGATATTGCCCACCATGGGAGCCACGATCTGAGAGGCAAAGTCTTCCACCCAACGGGGGTCATCCAGCACGGCGAACACCAGAATCTCGGGATCGTCAGCAGGCAGGACGGCGGCGAAGCTGATCTGCTTGTGGTAGTCATCATCAGAACGCTTGCTGCGGTCCAGCTGCTCCGCCGTACCGGATTTGCCGCCGATGGAGTAACCGGCCACATAGACGTTGCGGCAGGAATAGCCTTCCTGTCCGCCGCCTACGTTATTCTCCATCATGGCGCACAGCTGTTTGCTCACATCCTCAGAGATGACCTGACGGCGGATATTGGGCTGGGTCTGGCTGACCACGTTGCCTGCATCGTCGGTCATGTTGTCCACCACATAGGGTGTGACCAGATACCCGCCGTTGACCACCGCAGAAACGGCAGTGGCCATCTGAATAGCGGTGAGCTTCTGGGTCTGACCGAAGGCGGTGGAATACAGGTCGGTGTTGGTCTGTTCCATGTCCGCCAGCGTCTTGGAGATACCCTTGGATTCATAGGGCAGATCAACGCCGGTCACTTCATCCAGACCAAAAGCCTGATAATAGTTATAGAAAAATTCCGGGGTCATCAGCTCGGCCACCTGGATGAAATAGAGGTTGCAGCTCTTTTCCAGCGCGCCCGCCATGTCCAGAGGACCGTGAATGCTGTCGTTGGCGCAGCCGTAGGTATGCTCCCACGGCGTGCCTTCGTTGACGGTCAGTTTGCCGTTGCAGTAGAAAACCTGGCTGGCATCCATCAGGCCGGAATCCAGGGCCGAAGCCGCCGTGACCAGCTTGAAGACAGAGCCGGGGTAATACAGTTCGGTCACGCTCTTATTCTTCCACTGGGCTTCGCGGATATAACCCTGCAGGGTGGAATACTCGTCCGAGCTGAGCACCCCGTCCTCCACGATGGAAGCCACCGCCGATTCACCCAGGCGGGACTGCAGCAGGTCGATCTCATCGGCAGTCAGAGTCTCATCGTCCAACACGGCGGCCATCTCCGGGTCCGCAATGGTGTACGGGTCGTTGGGGTCAAACTGGCTCATGGTCGCCATGGAAAGAATGGCGCCAGAATTGACATCCATCACAATGACGGTACCGCGGTTCTTGACGCTGTATTCTTTCAGGGCCTGGCCCAGATATTTTTCCACCACCGACTGAACCTGATCGTCAATGGTCAGGTGCAGGTCGTACCCGTTGATGGGTTCGTACAGATCTCCCTCGTCATCCGACGTATAGCCCCAGGCATTCTGGCTGGTGATGCGCCGGCCGGGCGTTCCGGCCAACTCTTCCTGATAGGATTTTTCCAGGCCGTAAATGCCCTCGCCGTCGGCGTTGGTAAAGCCCAGTACCGAGGACAGGAACGAGCCATAGGGGTAGCTGCGGGTGGATGTCTGTTCGGTATAAATGTTCAGCACCGTTTCCCAGTCTTCTTCCGGGTCGCCGTCATTGAGCGGGCGCTTGGTGTTGGCATATTCCAGGATCGCATCCTTGGTGGGCAGGTCCACATTCTTTGCCAGGACCTTGTACTGGCTGTTGGTATCACTGAGTTTTTCCAGGATGCTGTCCGCAGACACGCTGCCGCCCAGCAGGTTGGAAATATCCTGTGCAGCCTGAGCGATGTATTTTTCATTGCAGCGGGAGGGGTCCGCGATGATGTTC
>DXNX01000013.1:0-4041 GCA_019413245.1 Oscillospiraceae bacterium | reverse complement strand
GTTCCACACCGTGGTGCTCTTGGCCAGGACCTTACCCGTAGAAGTATAAATCGTTCCGCGGGAAGCGGGGATCTCCTCGTCCGAAAGCTGTTGTTCCGCCGCACCCACGCGATACTTTTCCGGGTCACGCAGCTGCAGGGCGTACAGCTGGTAGATCAAAAGGCCCATGCCAAAAATGATGAACAGCGCCACCAGAAACAATGTGCGCACACGCAGTGCATTGTTGATGGGATGCTGGTTCGGTTGCCTGTCACGGTTGTTCTGCATGTTGATGTCCTCCGCCCCTTGCAGGGTCATAAAAAGGCAAAAAGCGTGCCCCGACGCGGGATGCACGCTTTTGGGCTTGTGTTACGGTTCAAAGCTGCCGATCAGGCTCAGGGCAGCGGTGTAAAGGTCATCCAGAATTTCATCCGTCTTGGTATCGCTTTTTTCGATCACGCTTTCATCATCCACCCGGATGTAGGTGACCTGACTGGGGTCTGTTTTTTCCAATCCCAGACGGTTCTGGGCCACGTCCTCGATGTTGGCACTGTTAGAAATCTCGTCCATTTTGCCGGACAGATACTCGTATGTTGTTTGTGCGTCGGCCAGATCACTGCGGGTAGCATCAATCTCGCCGGAAAGTTCAGTCAGCTTGGCCTGTCCGGCCACAATGGCTGTAATCAAAGCCAGAACCACGACCACCAGCAGAACGGAACCCGCCTGGCGCATGGCGTTTTTCACACGACCGAACTGGAACCGTCCGCCGCGCACCACTCGCACACGCGGTGCGCGGCGGACATACTGTGCATGATTCATCTGATATGCTGCCGAAGTCATGATCGGCACCCCCTCTATGCTTCAAAGGCCCTGTTTTCGGTCATTCAGTTCTTTTCCAGTACACGCAGCTTAGCCGACCGGCTGCGGCGGTTTTCTTCCAGCTCCTCGCTGTCCGCCTCGATGGGATGGCGCGTGATGAGGGTGGCTTTTGCCACGCCGCCACAGGTGCAGATCGGCTGTTCCGGCGGGCAGGTGCATTTTTGTGCCCAGCGGCGGAACTTGTTCTTGACCAGCCGGTCTTCCAGGCTGTGGAAGGTGATCACGCACAGCCGGCCGCCCGGGGCCAGACGGGAGAAGATGGCTTCAAGCCCTTCATTCAGGGCGTCCAGTTCCCCGTTCACCGCAATGCGGATAGCCTGGAATGTGCGGCGGGCCGGATTCTTGCCTTTACGGCGCTCCTTGGGCGGCATGGCCGCCGCCACCAGATCGGCCAGCTGCAGGGTCGTGGTAATGGGTTCCTCTTCCCGGTGCTGTACGATCTTGCCGGCGATCTGCCAGGCATACGGTTCCTCGCCGTATTCCCGCAAAATACGGGCCAGCTCCTCCCGCGGGAGCGTGTTGACGAGGTCGGCGGCCGTGGGGCCCTGTTGGCTCATGCGCATATCCAGTGGGGCGTCCGCATGATAGGAGAAGCCGCGAGAGGCCTCGTCCAGTTGGTGGCTGGACACGCCCAGGTCCAGCAAAGCACCATTGATCTGTTCGATTCCCAATTCATCCAGAACTTCTGCCGCCTGCCGGAAATTGGCCCTGACCACGAGGGCGGGAAGACCCTTAAGCCTTTCGGTGGCTGTTGCCACCGCATCCGGGTCCTGATCGAGAGCGATCAGCCGCCCTGTGGTCAGGCGTTTGGCAATCTCACGGGAATGCCCTGCCCCGCCGGCCGTACCATCCAGGTAAATGCCAGCAGGGTCAATGGCCAGCCCGTCAAGACAGGGCTGCAGCAATACGGGAATGTGGGAAAATTCCATTTCAATATCCTTTTTGCGCGTTGCGCATGAATTTTAAAAGTCCAGTTCTTCCATAGCAGCGGTGAAATCTTCATCCGAGGCAGCCTGATTGGCGTTCCAGGTATCGGTGTCCCAAATCTCAGCAAAAGTGCGGTTGCCGGTGATAGTAACATCATGGGACAGGTGCGCGTACTGCCGGAGTTCTGCCGGCAGCTGGATGCGGCCCTGCTTGTCGGGTGTGACTTCCGTGGCGGAGGAATACAGCATCCGGCTGACCTGACGGCCCTTGACCAGACCCTTTTCGGCAATGCGCTCGGCCACCTTTTCGAATTCCTCGGTGGGGAAAGCGGCCAGACAGTGATCCAACCAGCGAGCCACAATAAAGGTTTCGCCCATTCCGTCGCGGAACTTGGCGGGGAAGTTCAACCGGCCCTTGGCATCGATGGCATAATCGAATCGACCCACGAACATGTCGAACCGTTCCCCTTTCCGTCAGTTTGTCCCGATTTTTCATCGTTCTTACGTTAAGCTGCGGTGGAAAACGCCGTTGAAAGCGTTCAAAACTACCCACTTCAAACCATTTTAAGGTTTTTTTACCCACAGCTTTACAATCATAGTACCAAATTACAGGGCAAAAAGCAAGCCCGAAGGCCCAAAAAAACGCCTTGGACAAGGATTTTTCACATCTGCAAAAAGGGTGGAGAACGGTGGGGAAAATTACGAGCACAGTGCCAAAAAAGGAGAAAAACGGGAAAAGAGTATTTTTATTTCTGTCAGCCCATAAGCCGGGCAGAAACGCAGCAAAAGCAGAGCCGCCGGCCGGGGCATCCGGTCGGCGGCTCTGCTTTCACAAATGGGGAGTAAGGTTATGTATATGTACTTACTTTTTGGGTCCGCGCAGGCCACGGGCAGCAGCGCTGCGCAGATTCATCCGGGTGTTCTTGATGTCGGCCACACTGCGGGCCAGCACCTCCTCGGAATTTTTGAGGATCGTCTCACAGTAGGTGGTGGCGCTGCGGTTGATCTCCTTGGCCTGCGACTGAGCGGAGGACAGAATCTCCACAGCACGCTGCTGGGCGCGCTTGACGATCTCCTGCTCTGCGACAAGTGCCCGGGCACGTTCCTCAGCCTGGTGAATCACACCATCGGCCTCGGTACGGGCATTCTTGATGATCTGTTCCCGGTCAGCCACGATCTTCTTGCTGTCGCGGATCTCGTCGGGCAGATTGTTGCGCACCTCATCGATGATATCACGCATACGGTCCACATCGACCACACGCTTGGAAGGAGCAAACGGCACAGCCGTTCCCTCTTCCAGCGTTTCTTCCATCAACTCAAGCAGTTCTTCCACATTCATGGCTGTCCCTCTCTCTCATAACGGCTGACCAAAATCTTGCCGTACTTGTATTGCTTTATCAGATGCAGGCTGCCCACCTGCGGCGGCAGTTCGGCTTCCAGCTCGCTCTCACACAGCACCACGCCGCCGGGTGCCACACTGCGTTCCAGCAGGGGCAGGACTTTAGCCAGCGTCCCGTGAGAAAACGGCGGGTCCAGCAGCACCAGGTCAAAGGGGCCGCGGGCCGTATGCAAATAATTGAAAGCGTCACCGCAGGAAATGCGGGCTTTTTCCTGTACGCCGGCCATGCGGCAGTTGGCCGTCACGATACGCACGGCATCAGGGCTGGCGTCCAGGAATGTGCACTGTGCCGCGCCACGGGAGAGAGCTTCAATGCCCAGCTGCCCGCTGCCTGCAAACAGATCGAGCACCTGTGCCCCCGGCAGCAAAAACTGCACGCTGGAGAACATAGCCTCCTTGACGCGGTTGATGGTGGGGCGGGTAACGTCTTCGCCCGGAAGGGCGGCCAGATTTTTGCCGCGTGCGGACCCTGCGATCACTCGCATCATGGCGGCACCTGCCTTTCTTTTCAGTGTTGAAGCGAAAGATTCTTTGTTTATCCCATCTATTATGGAGTCTTTGCGGGGTATTGTCAAGTCGAAACAGGGCCCGCAGGCCCATTCAGGCCCGCAATGCGTTGTAAATTTTTTCTGCCTTGGCGTGGCTGATGCCCTTGACCTCCTCCAGATCGGAGATGGATGCCGCCTTGACCGCCCCCACCGTCTTGAAATGAGCCAGCAGGGCAGCCGATGTCTTTTCTCCCACACCGGGCAGCGCGGTCAGCGTGGCGGCATAGGACTTTTTCTTCATCAGACGCTTGCGGTAATCGTTGGCATAGCGGTGGGTCTCATCCTGTATGGCTGTGACAAAGGTAAAGAT
>DXNX01000129.1:6443-7132 GCA_019413245.1 Oscillospiraceae bacterium | reverse complement strand
TCGGAATAGCGGAAGGTCACGTCCCGGAATTCGATGCGGCCGTCGGACACGGTGGGCATCATCGGCGGCACGGGGTCGACCAAGACCACCCTGGTGCAGCTGATCCCCCGCCTGTACGACGCCACCCAAGGCACTGTGCTGGTGGGCGGGCAGGATGTACGCCGGTACGACCTGGCCGCCCTGCGGGACGCCGTGGGCATTGTCTTACAGAAAAACCTGCTGTTCTCCGGCACCATCCGGGACAATCTGCGCTGGGGCAACCCCGACGCCGACGACGAGGCGCTGTGGACCGCCTGCCGCCAGGCCTGCGCCGATGAATTTCTGGAGCGCATGCCCGCCGGGCTGGATACCGACCTGGGCCAGGGCGGCGTGAACGTTTCGGGCGGGCAGAAGCAGCGGCTGTGCATTGCCCGGACCCTGCTCAAGCATCCCAAGGTACTGATTTTCGACGATTCCACCAGCGCGGTGGACACCGCCACCGAGGCCCGCATTCGCAAGGCCCTAACCGCCCTGCCCGATGTGACCAAACTCATCATTGCCCAGCGCATCACCTCGGTGATGGACGCGGACATGATCGTGATTATGAAAGACGGCACCATCCATGCCGTGGGCACCCACAAGGACCTGCTGGCCCGCGATGCGATCTATCAGGAGATCTACGCATCCCAGATGAAAGGAGGGGACGAACA
>DXNX01000129.1:0-6433 GCA_019413245.1 Oscillospiraceae bacterium | reverse complement strand
CCAAGCCCTTTAACGGACGCCGCCCGCAGAACCTGCGGCGCACCCTGAAACAGTTCGGGGAATACCTGGGCCGGCACCGGGTACTGCTGGTGCTGGTGGGCATTCTGGCGGCCATGAGCGCCGCCGCCAACCTGCTGGGCACCTACATGATCAAACCCATCGTGAACCAGATCACCAACACGGGCAGTATGTCCGGTCTGGTGGCCGGGGTGGCGGTGGCTGCGCTCATCTACGCCGTGGGCGCCCTGTCCACCTTCGGGTACACCCAGATCATGGTGCAGGCCGCCCAGAAGGTCCTGAGCGACATCCGCCGGGACCTGTTCTCCCACCTGCAGACCCTGCCCCTGCCCTTCTTTGACGCCCAGCGCAAGGGCAACCTGATGAGCCTGTTCACCAACGACGTGGACACCCTGTCCGATGCGCTGAACAACAGCTTTGCCATGCTCATCCAGAGCTTTGTGCAGGTGGTCGGCACCCTGATCCTGCTGTTCGTGCTCAGCTGGCAGCTTTCCCTGCTGGTCATTGTGGGGTATGCGGCCATGTTCCTGTATATCCGGTACAGCACCAAACGCAGCCGGCAGTACTTCAACCAGCAGCAGGCCAGCCTGGGCGAGGTGGACGCCTACATCGAGGAAATGGTCACCGGCCAGAAGGTGGTCAAGGTGTTCAACCACGAGCAGGCCAACCTGGAAGGGTTCATCCAGCGCAACGAAAAGCTGCGGGCCGCCGGCACCGGCGCCCAGACCTACGCGGGCACCATGGTCCCCGCCGTGGTCAGCATCGCCTACCTGAACTATGCCGTCATCACAGTGGTGGGCGGCGTACTGGTCATGATGGGCCACACCGATCTGGGCAGCCTGGCCAGTTATCTGGTGTTCGTGCGCCAGTCCAGCATGCCCATCAACCAGCTGACCCAGCAGAGCAACCTGCTGCTGGCCGCCATGGCCGGCGCGGAGCGTATCTTCAACGCCATGAATGAAAAGCCCGAGATCGACGAGGGCACGGTGGAACTGGTGGACCTGCGTCCCCAGGGCGGCACCGGCTGGGCCTGGCGGGATTCCGCCAAGCCCGACGCCCCTCTGGTGCCCCTGCGGGGGGATGTACGGTTCGAGGATGTGAGTTTCGGGTATGAGCCCGGCCAGACCATTCTGGAAGACCTGAACCTGTACGCCAAGCCGGGGCAGAAGATCGCCTTTGTGGGTTCCACCGGCGCGGGCAAGACCACCATCACCAACCTGATCAACCGGTTCTATGAGGTGAACAAGGGCCGCATCACCTACGACGGCATCGACGTGCGCCGCATCCGCAAGGATGACCTGCGCCACAGCCTGGGCATGGTATTGCAGGATACCCACCTGTTCACCGGCACGGTGGCGGACAACATCCGGTTCGGCAAGCTGGACGCCACCCAGGCGGAGATCGAGGCGGCGGCCAGAATCGCCAATGCCGACTCCTTCATCCGCCGTCTGCCTCACGGCTATGACACCATGATCACCGGGGACGGTGCCAACCTGAGCCAGGGGCAGCGCCAGCTGCTGGCCATTGCCCGGGCGGCGGTGGCCGACCCGCCGGTGCTGATCCTGGACGAGGCCACTTCCTCCATCGACACCCGCACCGAATCCCTCATCGAAAAGGGCATGGACCGGCTGATGGAAGGGCGCACCGTCTTTGTCATTGCCCACCGGCTGTCCACCGTGCGCAACGCCAACGCCATTCTGGTGCTGGAACACGGGCGCATTGTGGAGCGCGGCAGCCATGAGGAACTACTGGCCCTGCACGGCGAGTATTACCAGCTGTACAACGGCATGTTCGAGCTTTCGTAACTTCAGGTCACGGTGCATCCCGGGAAATAATATTCCAGAATTTCCTGCCAGGACGCCCCGCCTTCGGCCATGGCCCTGGCGCCGTACTGGCTCAGCCCCACCCCGTGGCCGTAGCCCCGGGTGGTGATGACGAACTGCCCGCCCCGCCAGGCGATGGCAAAGCAGGCACTGCGCAGGTCCAGGGCATCCCGCACCGCCGTGCCGCTATAGGGCGCACCGCCGATCTCAATACTTTGCACATAGCCGGCCTTATCCCACAGGCTGGCGCCGATCCAATCTTCGGGGTCACCGTCCAGGGTCAGTCCCAGGGAAGCCGCCGCGGCGGCGAACTGGGTATCGCTGTACTGGATGGTGACCTCGTATTCGTCACTGTATTTGTCCCAGACCGAATCCACCCCGCACAGGTAGGGCAGAGACTCCGCCCACACCTGGCGGCTGTCCTCGGTGTGGCCGCTGCTGATGGCATGGTAGGCCGTCAGAGCCGGGGCGCCCTCGTACAGCACCAGGGAATCCGCCGCCTGCTCCGCCAGACCGGTCAGGCGGGCCCAGTTGGCGTCAAAGTCGTCCCCCCACCGGCTGCGCAGGGCGGCCTCATCGGTCCAGCCGCTGGCCAGAGCACTGTTCACCTGCAGCCAGCCGTCGGTGTCGCTGCCGCCATGGTCCCGGCTGTACAGCGCATAGGTATGGCTGGCCACCATCTGGGCGATGAGGGCGTCATCCGGCCAGGTCAGGGGCATCTCGCTGGCCGCCGCCCCCACCATGTACACCACCGGGCTCACCGACACCGTCTGCCCCGCCGCCTCGTCATACAAAAGGACGGGGGTCCGGGCTTCGGTCAGCAGGGGGTCCTCCGGTTCGGGGGATGCCTGCACCGGTTCCGGGGTGGCGGCCGCTGCGGTCTCGGCGGTGGCGGTCACCGCTGCCCCCGCCGTCACTGCCGCCGGCGTTCCGGGCAGCACCAGGCACAGAAACGGGGCCGCCCCCGCCAGGACAGCCAGCAATACGGCACATACAAACGTCTGTTTCACAAGGGCACCTCCCGGCAGGGACAACTTGCATTTTGCGGCGCGGCAGGCTACAATAAAGGATACAGCTGCGGCGCCGGGCTTGTCCCGCCCGCTTGTTTCCAGTATATTCATCGGCCGGGCCGGATATGCCCCGCCGGGAAAGGCCGTTTGCCATGACCGAAACCAATGCTTCCACACATCGCCTGCCTTTTTTTCTGATGCTGGCGGTGTGTCTTTTGTGCCTGGGCCTGCGTATTGCCGACCTGACGTTATACACCGACCCCACCACCGGCTTTGTGACCGCCGGGCCGTTCTGGCCCCGTCTGGCGGTGCCGTTCGCGGGTGTGGTGCTCAGCTATGTGGCCTCCATCCGGCTGAACCGCCGTCCCCGGGCCCTGCTGGGGCCCTGCCGCGGTCTGGGCGTGTGTATGCTGATGCTCACCGTGGCCCTGGGTGCTTCCGCCCTGCTGCGGCTGCTGACTCTGTCCGTCCTGGCTTCCCCGCTGGACATCGTCAGCGCCGTCACGGCCCTGCTGTCCGCCCTGTGGGCCATGCTGTGGGGGGTGCGGGCCTTCGGTCCGCTGGCCGACCCCACCCGCCCGCTGCCCGGGACCCTTTCCTCCCTGCCCGGCACTTTGTTTTTCCTGTGGATCATGATCGACCGTTTTGCCATTGCCCCCGCCTCGGTCATGCGGCTGAGCTGCACCTTACGGGTGCTCAGTGCCGCCGGTGCGCTGCTGTTCCTGTCCATGCTGCTGCGGGTCTTCCTGACCCCGGGCCAGCCGGTGGGGCGTGGCGTCTTTGCCGCCGGCATGACCGCATTCCTGCTGTGCACCTGCCACGAGCTGCCCCAGACCGTGTTCCTGTTCTGTCACGGCGGTGCATCCCCCGCAGAACTGGCCGTGGGAATTGCCATGGGCCTGTGGGGCCTCGCCGGTCTGCTCTGCGCCTGGTACGCCTCCGGGGAGGGACTTCCCGTCATGCCGGAACGTACATACCAGAAAAAGTAAACGCGGGTGCTGCCCGCATAAAAGAGCCGTCCCGCCTTGCTGCGCCAAACAGTAGGCGGAACGGCTCTTGTTTGTCTGTCTCAGGAAAAGAGGATCGGGTCTTCCGGCGGGTCGGGCACCACGGCAGGGTGGCCGAAGCCCATCGGGTCACAGCGGTACGCCTGTTCCCGGGCCGGGGAGTATCCGAACACCGCGTCCGGCAGGCGCAGCCGCAGCCAGTCAACGACCTGCCGGGCTTCGGCGGCATGGCGGACCGGCACCCCGTGGCGGCTCCGGGCCGCGGCTTCGCTGCGGCTGCACACCATGACCCGCCATCCGCTGCGGCCGGCGGGGCGGGCGATGTACACCCAGGCCACATCCTCCAGGCGCAGGGCCCAGTCCCGGTTCCGGCCGGTATGCAGCAGCCAGCCTGCGCCGGTGCTCAGCCCGCAGAACGGCCGTCCGTATCCGCCCAGACGGTCCACCTGATCCAGTGCGGCCTTTTCATCCGGCTGGGCCGCACAATAGCGGAAAATCTGTTCCAGGTCCGGTCCGCGCAGCGCCCGGGAGAACTGCACCGCAGCCGCCGCCAGGAACACGATGGCCGCAACGCCCAGCACGGTGACGGTGACGCCGGACATGCCGTCCAGCTTTCCCTGGACCAGCACCAGGGGCGGAAAGCGGTCCAGGTCCGCAGAGGTCACACCGTAATATTCAGCCAGGAATCCGTAATACAGTTCCGCCGTCTGCCCGTCCATGGGCCGGATGCTGCCCCGCACCGTGAGTTTGGTGCCGTCCCAGATGTAGGAATCCGGGTCGCTGCGCCACAGATCCGTCTGCTCCAGAACCTTGTCGGCCACGGGGATCTGGTCGGCGGGCACCTCCACCCCGATAAAGGTCTTTCCGTCCGCCAGCGGCACCAGATATTCCCGGGCCACCGTACGCTCGCTGCCGTCGGCGGCAGGCGTAACCGAATCCGCATACCAGTCCCAGATGGTGTCGATCTCCGCCGCCGCATAAGTACCGTCCAGCTCGTCGGCGCCCAGGGAATACAGGTCCCGCGGCCCGCACACCAGCTGCCACAGCACCGGCGTCACCACAGCCAGCAGGGCCAGCCCCGGCAAAAGCAGCAAAACCGCGGCTGCCACCCTGGCAGGCCGTATCCGGTACAGATTCTTCAGTTCCAGAGCCATTCCGATTTTCCCCTCTCCACCTTTTTGTTCCGTGTAGCACAAGATTGACCCTTTTCCCGCCCGGGATCAGACATAGATCTCATTGCGGCGCGGGGGCAGGCGCTTGGCTTCCGCATGGGGCGCGGCCGCTTCCCGCCAGGAGGCGGGGCTGGTGCCCACCTCCCGCCGGAAGACCCGGCACAGGTAGTTGGCGCCGGAAAACCCGCACAGGCTGGCGATCATCTCCAGGTTGTATTCCCGGTCCAGCAGCAGCAGTTTGGCGGCCTCGATGCGGGTATGGGTCAGGAATTTTCCCGGGGAAATGCCCATTTCCGCCGAGAACACCCGCACCAGGTGGCATTTGCTCACCCCCAGGGCTTCGGCCAGGTCCTCCACCCCGTACAGGGCCATATAATTGTTGCGGATGCTCTCCACCGCCTCCGCCACCAGGGGCGAAAGGCGGCGGGGCGGCTCATCCGCATGGGCCAGGGCGCACAGCAGGGCGTACGGCGCCGCCCCTGCGGCAGGGTCGGGCACGGCGCCCGGTTCCGGGGCCGGGGCGCTGCACAGGCGGGCCAGCTGTTCGGCGGCGGTGGGGCAGGCGGCACTGTCCACAAAGCGGGGCACTGCCAGCCCCCGCAGGAACTCATCCACCGCCGATCCGTCCAGGCGCAGGCAGAGCAGATGGCAGGGGGAAAGCGGCCGCAGGGTGAGCTCCCCGAAGCCCAGCAGGATATCCCCCGAATGTCCCTGTGCCTCCCCGGTGCCGGGGCCTTCCAGAATACAGCTGCCGCTGGAGAGCACCCCGGTCCACAGCCCGGCGCCGTCCAGCAGAAGGGGGTCTTCCCCCTGCAGTTCCCGGGTCTCGCAGGCGCGGCAGCAGCGGGTCCAGTCAAATATCAATTTCTGGCCTCCCATATCAATAAAATACTATTTCTTTTCCCATTCTAAGCTGATATTATAAGTTTGTCAAGAAAATCAGGCGCCGCGAGACGTCAATAAAAAACCATTTGGAGGGTAACATCATGGCCAGTATCAGCTGCCGTCACATCTACAAGATCTATCCCGGCAATGTCACCGCCGTCAAGGATTTCAACCTGGAAATCGCTGACAAGGAGTTCATCGTCTTCGTCGGTCCTTCCGGCTGCGGCAAGTCCACCACCCTGCGTATGATCGCCGGTCTGGAAGAAATCTCCAAGGGCGAAATGTACATCGGCGAGCGCCTGATCAACGACGTTCCCCCGAAAGACCGCGACATCGCCATGGTGTTCCAGAACTACGCTCTGTATCCGCACATGACCGTGTACAAGAACATGGCTTTCGGTCTGGAACTGCGCAAGATGCCCAAGGACGAGATCGACAAGCGCGTGCGTGAAGCCGCCAAGATCCTGGAGATCGAGCACCTGCTCGACCGTAAGCCGAAGGCTCTGTCCGGTGGTCAG
>DXNX01000128.1 GCA_019413245.1 Oscillospiraceae bacterium | reverse complement strand
TCATGGTGCCGATTGCTGGCGTGATCCTGGCTATCGTGATGACGCTGGAGCTGATCCAGATGATTACCGACCGCAACAACCTGCATGACGTGGACACCTGGATGATCTTCAAATGGGTGTTCAAATCCGCCGCCGCGATTTTGCTCGTCACCAACACCTGGAACCTCGTCATGGGCGTGTTCGACATGGCCCAAAGCGTGGTGGCCCAGGCGTCCGGCATCATCGGCTCGGACGCTTCCATCGACATCTCCGCTGTTATGACCGATATGGAGTCCCGGCTGATGGATATGGACCTGGGGCCGCTGTTCGGCCTGTGGTTCCAGTCGCTTTTTATCGGCATTACCATGTGGGCGCTGTATATCTGCATTTTCATCGTCATTTATGGCCGTATGATCGAAATTTACCGCGCGTCCAGAAGCGCCGCTTGTCATCCGCAGGCGGTGTGCGGACATTTTGGGAATCCGGCTTTGGCAAGCCGGTAAAGAAAAGTATCAAAGACGCTGAAAAAGTGTCGCTTTAGCGTCAGCTGGTTTACCCCGGAGGGAAACCACAAGGGGGACAATAGCGTACCGGAAACGTCGCAAGTTGGGAAAACCATCTACCCACGACTGAGCGGCAAGACGCAACATTGTGAACAAGGAATAAGGCTAAACTGCTTTAAGGGCAGTCCGAGGCGGGATACTCGACCCGGCGGCGTAGGATGGTTGTATTCGCCGTATGTCATAGCGGAATGTGACAGGTATACACAGACCGCAGGATACTTATGACAGCCAGCCGCAGTAAGCGGAAAAGGACGAAAACCCACTCCGACATCACAATACGCTTTTCCCAAAGTGTCTAACTGGAGATTGCCTAAACCGGAACGCCGGAACCATCCGGCTATGCGTAATGCCGCAAGGTGAAAAATTTCAAGGGGTAAAAACCTAAGAAAGATGACGCTGAATATCCGGCATGGCAACGGAGCCTTCGTAGTAGTCCGAGGACGGGAAAGCCGTCTACATGGCGAAGGAAGGCAGGATGTCAACCAACTCATAAAAAGGAAAGGTGCGTGAGGCATTATGAGAAGTCCTGAGAATGTGTTGGAAAGCCTAAAATCCAAGGCGTGTAACCAGAGTTACAAGTACGAGCGGTTATACCGCAATCTGTACAATCCACAATTCTATCTGCTGGCATACCAGCGGATACAGGCAAAACCAGGCAATATGACTGCCGGAACAGACGGCAAGACGATTGACGGCATGGGAATGGCGAGAATCAACGCCCTCATTGAAAAAATGCGGAATTCCAGCTACCAGCCCAACCCCGCAAGGAGAACATACATTCCGAAATCCAACGGAAAAATGCGCCCCTTGGGAATACCGTCATTCGATGACAAACTGATACAGGAGGTGGTGCGGCTCATTCTGGAGAGTATCTATGAGCCAACCTTCAGCGACCACTCCCACGGCTTCCGCATGAACAAAAGCTGCCATACGGCACTCAAGTATGTGCAGAAATATTTCACGGGGACAAAATGGTTTGTTGAGGGCGACATAAAGGGCTGTTTTGACAATGTAGACCATCACGTGCTGATTGCCATTCTGCGAAAGCGGATTGCGGACGAGCAGTTCATTGGTTTGCTCTGGAAGTTCCTGAAAGCCGGATATATGGAGGACTGGAACTACCACAATACTTACTCCGGTACTCCGCAAGGCTCTATTATCAGCCCCATCCTCGCAAACATTTATCTGAACGAATTGGATCACTTCATGGCGGAATACGCAGAGAAGTTCAACTGCGGAGATCGCCGTAGAATCAATCCGGCGTTCAAGAAGAAATTGGATGTCTGCCGGGGGAAAGAAGAACGGCTCAAAAGAAACATCTCCAAAATGAGCGAGGAGGAAAAAGAGGGCTTGCTCGCCGAAATCAGCGAACTGCGGCGTAGCTTGCGGTCAATGCCGTACAGCGACCAGATGGACGAAGGCTATAAAAGAGTTTTCTATATCCGGTACGCCGATGATTTTCTGATTGGAGTAATTGGCAGAAAAGCGGACGCAGAACAGGTCAAACAGGATGTGGGGCACTTTATCCGGGAAAATCTCCATCTGGAAATGTCCGAGGAAAAAACTCTGATTACCCACGGGCATGACTTTGCCAAGTTCCTGGGATATGAGGTCACAATCGCCAAAGGTGAGTGTAACAAAAAGACCAGAACCGGAGCCACCAGACGAGTAAACAACGGAAAGGTCCTGCTCTATGTCCCCCACGACAAGTGGATCAAGCGGCTACTCTCCTATCATGCCCTCAAAATCAGATACGACAAACAGAATGGAAACAGAGAGGTTTGGGAACCTGTCCGGCGCACCCGCCTGTTGCACCTGGACGATTTGGAAATCCTGAACCAGTACAACGCAGAAATCCGTGGATTGTACAACTACTATCGGCTCGCAAACAATGTGTCTGTCCTCAACAACTTCTACTATGTAATGAGATACAGTATGCTCAAGACCTTTTCCGGAAAATACCGGACACGAATTAGCAGAATCATTCAGAAGTACCGTCAAGGGAAAGATTTTGTTGTGGAGTATCCGAAGAAAAACGGCCAGGTTGGAAAGGTGCTGTTCTACAACAACGGGTTTCGCCGTGATACCAAAGTGGAAAGCGGCAATCCCGATGTGATTGCAAGAGTGTTTGAGAACTACGGACGCAATAGCCTGATAAAGCGGCTGAAAGCGAGTCGATGTGAGTGGTGCGGTGCAGAGAATGTACCGATTGAAATACACCATGTACGAAAACTCAAAGACTTAAGCGGCAAGAAACAATGGGAAATTGCCATGATTGGGCGCAAGCGCAAGACAATGGCACTCTGCGTTGACTGTCACGATAAGTTACACGCTGGGAAATTAGACTGACATCTGGAGAGCCGGATACATCGAGAGGTGTAAGTCCGGTTCGGAGGGAAGTTCTCGGAAACCTGCCATAGTGATATGGCAAGGCGCTGGGTTCTTACCCTACTTGTCACGTCGGTGGCCCCCATCCCGATGGCGACCATGATGGGCAAGGAATGGGGCGGCATGGGCCAGAACTACCTGCGCAGCCTGCTGGCGCTGGGCTTCCAGGCGTTTTTGATTATCGTCTGCGTGGCGATCTACGCCGTACTGGTGCAGAACATCGCCACCGAGGAGGACATCATCATGGCGATCTGGAGCTGCGTGGGCTATACCGTGCTGCTGTGCTTCACACTGTTCAAAACCGGCAGCCTCGCGAAAGCAGTTTTTCAGGCGCACTGAGCCAGGAAGGAGGAAACGCAAAATGGCTTATGTACCCGTACCCAAAGACCTGACGAAAGTCAAAACCAAGGTCGCGTTCAACTTAACCAAGAGGCAGCTTGTCTGCTTCGGCTGCGGGGCGCTCATCGGCGTGCCGCTTTTCTTTTTGCTCCGGGGGCCTGCTGGCAACAGCGTAGCGGCCATGTGCATGATGCTCGTCATGCTGCCTTTCTTCATGCTGGCGATGTATGAAAAACACGGCCAGCCCCTGGAAAAGATCATCGGCAACATCCTCAAGGTGGCCGTCATCCGGCCCAAGCAGCGCCCCTACCGCACCAACAACTTCTATGCCGTGTTGGAGCGGCAGGCAAATCTCGACAAGGAGGTGTATGACATTGTTCGCGGCAAAGACAAAGCGGCAGGCCGAACCGGCACAGCCGCAGACCAAACCCCGGCGTAAGCTGACCCGCGCCGAACGCAAACAGATCGAGGCAGCGATTGCCCGCGCCAACCGCACGGGCAAAAAGGAACAGTCCGCCCAGGACAGCATCCCCTATGAGCGGATGTGGCCGGACGGCATCTGCAAGGTGGCGGATGGCCGCTACACCAAGACCATCCAGTTCCAGGACATCAACTACCAGCTCAGCCAGAACGAGGACAAGACCGCCATCTTTGAAGGCTGGTGCGATTTTCTCAACTATTTTGACAGCTCCATCCGTTTCCAGCTGTCCTTTTTGAACCTGGCGGCGTCCCAGGAGACCTTCGCCAACAGCATCACCATCCCGGCTCAGGGAGATGACTTTGACCCCATCCGGGTGGAGTACACGCAGATGCTGCAAAACCAGCTGGCGCGGGGCAACAACGGCCTCATCAAGACCAAGTACCTGACCTTTTCCATCGAGGCCGACAGCATCCGCTCCGCCAAGCCCCGGCTGGAGCGCATCGAGACCGATGTGCTGAACAACTTCAAGCGGCTGGGTGTGGCCGCCGAGGTGCTGGACGGCAAAGCCCGGCTGGCCCAGCTTCACGCCATCTTCCACATGGATGAGCAGGTGCCCTTCCAGTTCGAGTGGGACTGGCTGGCCCCCAGCGGCCTTTCCACCAAAGACTTCATCGCCCCGTCCGGCTTCGAGTTCCGCACCGGCAAGCAGTTCCGCATGGGCAGAAAGTACGGGGCTGTCAGCTTCGTGCAGATTCTGGCCCCGGAGCTGAACGACCGGATGCTGGCGGATTTCCTGGACATGGAAAGCAGCCTGATCGTCAACCTGCACATCCAGTCGGTGGACCAGGTGAAGGCTATCAAGACGGTGAAGCGCAAGATCACCGACCTGGACCGCAGCAAGATCGAGGAACAGAAAAAGGCCGTCCGCGCCGGGTATGACATGGACATCATCCCCTCTGACCTTGCTACCTACGGGGCCGAGGCCAAGAAGCTGTTGCAGGACCTGCAAAGCCGCAACGAGCGGATGTTCCTGGTGGCGTTTTTGGTGCTGAACACCGCGGACAATCCCCGCCAGCTGGGCAACAACATCTTCCAGGCGAGCTCCATCGCGCAGAAGTACAACTGCCAGCTGACCCGGCTGGACTTCCAGCAGGAAGAAGGCTTGATGTCCTCTCTGCCGCTGGGGCTGAACCAGGTGGAGATCCAGCGCGGGCTGACTACCAGCTCTACCGCCATCTTCGTGCCATTCACCACCCAGGAGCTTTTTCAGAATGGCAAAGAGGCGCTGTACTACGGCATCAACGCCCTGTCCAATAACCTCATCATGGTGGACCGCAAGCTGCTGAAAAACCCCAACGGCCTGATTTTAGGCACGCCGGGCAGCGGCAAATCGTTCAGCGCCAAGCGTGAGATCGCTAACTGCTTCCTGCTCACCAGCGATGATGTCATCATCTGTGACCCGGAGGCCGAGTACGCGCCGCTGGTGGAGCGGCTACACGGGCAGGTCATCAAAATCTCGCCCACCTCCACCAACTATATCAACCCGATGGACCTGAACCTGGACTATTCGGACGATGAAAGCCCGCTGTCGCTGAAATCCGACTTCATCTTGTCGCTGTGTGAACTGATTGTGGGCGGCAAGGACGGATTGCAGCCGGTGCAGAAAACCATCATTGACCGCTGTGTGCGGCTGGTGTATCAGGACTACCTCAACGATCCGCGCCCGGAGAATATGCCCATTCTGGAGGATTTGTACGACCTGCTGCGGGCGCAGGATGAGAAAGAGGCGCAGTACATCGCCACGGCGCTGGAAATCTACGTCACCGGCTCCCTCAACGTGTTCAACCACCGCAGCAACGTGGACATCAACAACCGCATTGTCTGCTATGACATCAAGGAGCTGGGCAAGCAGCTGAAAAAGATCGGGATGCTGGTGGTCCAGGACCAGGTGTGGAACCGCGTCACCATCAACCGGGCCGCCCGCAAGTCTACCCGCTACTACATCGACGAGATGCACCTGCTCTTGAAAGAGGAACAGACTGCCGCCTACACGGTGGAGATTTGGAAGCGGTTCCGAAAGTGGGGCGGCATTCCCACGGGCATCACCCAGAACGTGAAGGACCTGCTTTCTTCCCGCGAGGTGGAGAACATCTTTGAAAACTCCGACTTCGTGTATATGCTCAACCAGGCGGGCGGTGACCGGCAGATTTTGGCCCGGCAGCTGGGTATTTCCCCGCACCAGCTGTCCTATGTGACCCACTCCGGCGAGGGCGAGGGGCTGCTGTTCTACGGCTCCACCATCCTGCCCTTTGTGGACCACTTCCCCAAGAATACCGAACTGTATCGCATTATGACGACCAAACCCCAGGAAATGAAGGAGGCTGATGGACGATGAAACCCGAAATTCTGCATAACGACCACATGATGTTTCTGGACCGGGCGCTGGAAACCCAGCGCACCGCGCTGCTGACGGCGATGGCGGACGCCGTTTCCGAGTGCCGCACGGCGGCGGACCAGGCCGCTGAACTGACTGAAACCGGCGAAATTGGCCTGCTGCGGCTGGTGGAGATTCTGTGCGCCGCCAAGGTCCAGCGCGGGCAGGCCGGAGGTGCCGTGCTGGAGGGCACCGAGGTCCAGATTTTGGCCGACGTGGTGGCCCAGCTCTACGCCTGCCTGACCGAGTGCCGCTTTGTGGGTCCGCTGGGGCTGGCGGCCTATGCGGAGCTTTCCAGCATGGCGGCCTCCCTCATGCTGGGGGAATGGTTTGATTAAGGAACCGCGCCTGCGCTTTACGGAGGAAGAACGGGCGGACCCGGCGCTGGAGAAGCCCATCCGCAAGGCGGAAAAGGCCGCCGCCAAAGCGGATAAGGCGCAGGCAAAAATCCCGAAAAAGCAGGTCAAGCGGGCCGAGGTGGACCCCAAGACCGGCAAGGTCACGACCAAGCTGGTGCTGGAGGATAAGCCCCGGCCGCCCTCCAAACTGTCCCATACGGTGCGGGACGCGCCGGGCAACGCGGTGGCGGGTAAGCTCCATCAGGAGATCCGCAAGACCGAGGACGATAACGTGGGCGTGGAGAGCGCCCACAAGTCCGAGGAAGCCGTAGAGACCGGCGTGCATCTGGTCCGGGAGGGCTACCGCAGCCACAAACTGAAACCTTACCGCAAGGCCGCCCAGGCCGAGCGGAAGCTGGAAAAGGCCAACATCGAGGCGCTGTTCCAGAAATCTGTCTATGAAAACCCTGCGGCAGCCAGTAATCCACTGTCCCGCTGGCAGCAGAAACAGCAAATCAAGAAACAGTACGCCGCCGCCAAACGGGCCGCACAGTCCGGCGGGAGCGCCGCCGGTGCCGCCCAAAAGACCGGCAAGGCGGCCAAGACGGTCAAGGAGAAAGCCCAGCAGGCCGGGGCCTATGTGATGCAGCACAAAAAGGGATTCGGCATCCTGCTGGCGATTTTCCTGCTGGTCTGCCTGCTGCTCAACACCATGTCCTCCTGCTCCATGATGGCGCAGAGCATCGGTTCGGCGAT
>DXNX01000127.1 GCA_019413245.1 Oscillospiraceae bacterium | reverse complement strand
CGCCTGTACCGGCTGATCTGGTCCCGCTTCATGGCCAGCCAGATGGCCGACTGCCTCATGGACACCGTGTCGGTGACCGTGGGAGCGGGGGACTGGCTGTTCCGCGCTTCGGGCTACACCGTCACCTTCGACGGCTTCACCGCCCTGTACGAGGAAGCCACCGACGACACCAAGAAGAAAGAAACCGCCCTGCCCCCGCTGGAAGCCGGGCAGGCGCTGGACCTGCATAAACTGACGGCGGACCAGAAATTCACCCAGCCGCCGCCGCTGTACACCGAAGCCGCCCTCATCCATGCCCTGGAAGAGAACGGCATCGGCCGTCCTTCCACCTACGCCCCCACCATCAGCACCATCATCGACCGGGGCTATGTGGAAAAGGAAAACAAGAAGCTGAAAACCACCCCCCTGGGTCAGGCCGTGAACCAGGTCATGATGGAGGAATTCCCCGACATCGTGGACCCCACCTTCAGCGCTGCGATGGAAAAGAAGCTGGACGTGGTGGAAAGCGGCCAGGCCGACTGGGTCCAGACAGTGGACGAGTTCTACCAGGGCTTTGCCCAGAGCCTGGAAAAAGCCGAGAAGGACATGGAGGGCAAAAAGGTCAAGGTGGCGGACATCCCCACCGATGAGATCTGCGACAAGTGCGGCAAGCCCATGGTCATCAAGTCGGGCCGCTACGGCAAGTTCGTGGCCTGCTCCGGCTTCCCGGAATGCCGCAACGCCCACCCGCTGGTCAAGGATACCGGCGGCCTGTGCCCGCTGTGCGGGGGCCACATGCTGCTGCGCAAGAGCGCCAAAGGCCGTGTGTACTACGGCTGCAGCAACTATCCCACCTGCAACTTCATGACCTGGGACGAACCCGTTACCGAGCGCTGCCCCCAGTGCAACAGCACCCTGTTCAAGCGCAAGGGACAGCTGATCTGCCTGAAGGAAGGCTGCGGCTTTACCAAGGATGCCGCCCCCAAGAAGGAGTAATATGCACAAGATTACGATATACGGCGCCGGCCTGGCCGGGTGCGAAGCCGCCCTCTGGCTGGCGGAACACGGGGTGCAGGTGGACCTGTACGAGCAGAAACCGGTCCATTTTTCCCCGGCCCATAAAAGCGAAGGCTTTGCGGAGCTGGTTTGCTCCAATTCCCTGAAAGCCGAGCGCCCGGACTCCGCCTCCGGCCTGCTGAAACTGGAGATGCGGGCCATGGGCAGCCATCTGCTGGAAGCTGCCGAGGTGGCCCGTGTGGCCGCCGGCGGTGCCCTGGCCGTGGACCGGGACCGCTTCAGTGAGGAAGTCACCCGCCTGGTGGAAAGCTGCCCCGGCATCACGGTACACCGGCAGGAAGTCACCGCCATCCCGGAGGAAGAACCCGTGCTGGTGGCCACCGGCCCCCTCACCGAGGGTGCCCTGGCCGAGGCCGTAGCTGCTTTGTCCGGCGGACAGGAACTGAATTTCTACGACGCGGTGGCCCCCATCGTCACCGCCGAAAGCCTGGACCACAACAAGGTGTTTGCCGCTTCCCGGTACGGCCGGGGAGAGGCCGACTACCTGAACTGTCCCTTCAATAAAGCGGAATATGAGGCCTTCCACGCCGCCCTCGTCAGCGCCGAGCGGGCTCCCCGCCATGACGCCGACAAGGACCTGACCGTGTACGAGGGCTGCATGCCCATCGAGGTCATGGCCGCCCGGGGCGCCGATACCATCCGGTTCGGTCCGCTGCGCCCGGTGGGCCTCAAGGACCCCAACACCGGCCACCGCCCCTGGGCCAACGTCCAGCTGCGCAAGGAAAATACCGCCGGTACCCTGTACAACCTGGTGGGATTCCAGACCAACCTGAAATGGGGCGAACAGCAGCGGGTGTTCCGCATGATCCCCGGCCTGGAAAACGCCGAGTTCGTGCGTTACGGTGTCATGCACCGCAACACCTTCCTCAATGCCCCTAAGGTCCTGGCCCCTGACCAGAGCCTGAAACAGCACCCCAACGTCTTCTTTGCCGGGCAGATTACCGGCTTTGAAGGCTACATGGAAAGCGCAGCCAGTGGCCTGCTGGCGGCGCGGTCGATTTTTGCCCGTCTGAACGGCAAACCGTACACCCCGCCCCCGGCGGCCACCATGTGCGGCTCCCTGATCGACTATCTGATGACCCCCAACAAGGACTTCCAGCCCATGGGCGCCAACATGGGCATCTTGCCCCGCACCGAGGAGATCAACTCCATCCGGGACAAGCGGGAACGCTATATGGCGCTTTCCAACGCCGCCCAGACCGCCATGGCCGCCTGGGTGGCTGAACAGGAGGACGTGGAATGAAGATTCTTTTGGACGTGATGGGCGGCGACAACGCCCCCAACGCCGTTCTGCAGGGGGCGGCCGATGCCATGAAGGAGTTCGGCCAGGGCATGACCATCGCCCTGCTGGGCCAGGAGGAGGTCATCCGCCAGGCGGCTGCCGAGCTGAACATCGACCTCGCTCCCTTTGAGATCATCAACTGCACCGAAGTGGTCACCATGGAGGACGACCCCGTCAAGGCCGCCCGCCACAAGCCGGATTCCAGCCTGGTGAAGGGCCTGACTATGCTCAAGAAGGGCGAGGGCGACGCTTTTGTTTCCGCCGGCTCCACCGGTGCGCTGCATGTGGCCACCAGCCTCATCGTGCGCACCGTCAAGGGCGTCAAGCGCCCGGCTCTGGCCACCCCCATGCCCGGCATCCAGCAGCATTACCTGCTGCTGGACTGCGGCGCCAACGCCGAATGCCGTGCCGATATGCTCAACGCTTTCGGCACCATGGGCAGCGTCTATGCCGAGAAGGTCATGGGCCGCACCAATCCCAGCGTGGCCCTGGTCAACAACGGCGCCGAGGACCACAAGGGCACCCCCATGTACCGGGAAGCCCACCAGAAGCTGAAAGCCAACCCCTCCATCCGGTTCGTGGGCAACATCGAGCCCCGCTACATCCCGGAAGGCAAGGTGGACGTGGTGGTCTGCGACGGGTTTGTGGGCAACGTGGTGCTCAAGCTCACCGAGGGCGTGGCCACCAGCCTGCTGGGCATGCTCAAGCCCATCTTCCTGAAGAATCTGTTCACCAAGCTGGCCTACCTGACCATCAAGGACGGTCTGCGCGGCCTGAAAAAGATGATGGACTCCGAGGAAGTGGGCGGTGCGCCTCTGCTGGGCGCCGCCAAGCCGGTCATCAAGGCCCACGGTTCCAGCAAGGCCCGGGGCATCAAGAATGCCATCCGCCAGGCCAGAACCTGCGTGGAGAACGATCTGTGCGGCACCATGGAAAAGGCTCTGGCCGAGACCGTGGCTGCTGCCCAGGAATGACGGAAAGGACGAATCCCTATGCCGAACCGCTCCTTTGAACAGCTGGAGCAGGTGCTCCACTATCATTTCAAGAACCCGGCACTGCTGCGCATTGCCATGACCCATACCAGTTTTGCCAACGAGTCCAAGGTGCCCACCCGCCACAACGAACGCCTGGAATTCCTGGGCGACAGTGTGCTGTCGGTGGTGGTGGCGGACTATCTGTTCCACCACTCCTCCCGCCCCGAGGGCGAACTGACCCGCATGCGGGCGGCCCTTGTTTCGGAGGAAGCCCTCTTCCGCTTTGCCGCCGAGATCGACCTGGGCAGCTATCTGCGCCTGGGCCACGGCGAGGAACTGGGCGGCGGCCGCACCCGCCCCAGCGTGGTGTCCGACGCTTTCGAGGCCCTCATCGCCGCGCTGTATCTGGACGGCGGCATGGAAGTGGCCCGCAATTTCATCCTGCCCTTCATCACCGAGGGCAAGACCGCAGACCCCGATTACAAGACCAAACTGCAGGAACTGGTGCAGGAGAAACCCGGCGCCGAACTGCGGTACACGGTGGTGGGCCAGTCCGGCCCCGACCACGATAAAACCTTTGAGGTGGAAGTTACCCTCAACGGCAAGACCCTGGCTACCGGCAAAGGCCGGAGCAAAAAGGCCGCGGAACAGCAGGCCGCCAAGCAGGCCCTTGCCGAACTGAACCCCTGATTACGGAAAGGAACCCGCCTGCATGCGCTTAAAAGAACTTGAGATCCAGGGCTTCAAGTCCTTCCCGGACCGCACCAAGGTCGCCATCGGCGCCGGTATCACCGGCGTGGTGGGCCCAAACGGTTCGGGCAAAAGCAATATCTCCGACGCCATCCGCTGGGTCATGGGCGAAACCAGCTCCAAGCAGCTGCGCGGCGCGGGCAAGATGGAGGACGTGATCTTCGGTGGCACCCAGACCCGCGGGGCCATGGGCTATGCCGCCGTCAGCCTGACCATCGACAACGCCGACCACGGCCTGGCCATGGACGCGGATGAGGTCACCATCGGCCGCCGGTATTACCGCAGCGGCGAAAGTGAATACACCATCAACGGACAGAACGTCCGACTGAAAGATATCTACGAACTGTTACTGGACACGGGCCTGGGCCGGGACGGCTACGCCATCATCGGGCAGGGCCGTGTTGCCGAGATCGTGGGCGCCAAGAGCGCCGAACGCCGGGAAATCTTTGAGGAAGCCTCCGGCATCGCCCGGTTCCGCTACCGCAAGAACGAAGCCGAGCGCCGCCTGGCCGCCGCCGAGGGCAATCTGGAACGTCTGCGGGACATTCTGGGCGAACTGGAAGGCCGCGTGGGTCCCCTGAAGCGGGACAGCGAGAAGGCCCAGAAGTTCCTGGAATACTCCGAGACCCGCAAATCCCTGGAGGTCACCCTGTGGGTGGACTCCATCCGCCGCGCCCAGGACGCGGTGCGGGACCAGCAGCGCCGGTACGAGGCTGCCGAGTCCGACTACGCCCGCCTCTCCCGCCAGCTGGATGAATTTGACCAGAAGACCGAAGCCCTGCGGGAAGAAGCCCAGCAGCTCATGCTGCAGGTGGAGCAGGCCAACGCCGACATCCGCGCCCTGACCGAAGCCGGGGCGGGCAGCGACAGCCAGATCGCCGTTCTGCGCAACGAGAACGAGCACGCCCAGTCCCAGATCCAGGACGCCGAGGCCGAACTGGCCCGGGCCGGGGAGGGCGCCAAGGGCATTGAGGCCGAAACCAGGGAGCACCAGGACGCCATCGAGACCCTGCGCGCCCAGCTGGCCCAGGCGGACAAGACCATCTCCGACCTGCGTGCCCAGATGAATGCGCTGGAACAGCAGGCTTTGCAGAGCGGCGAGCGCCGGGACGTGGTGGAAGCCGCCATTGCCCGCCTGCAGGACGCCGCCACCACCATGAAGGTGCGGGCTGCCTCCCTGACCTCTGCCGCCGAAGCCTCCCGCACCCAGTTGGACGGCCTGCGCAACCAGGCTGCGGCCGCTTCCGGCGCCGCCGACAAGCTGAACGCCGAGCGGGAAGTGGCGGCCCAGACCCTGCAGCAGGCCGAGGACAACGTCACCCGCTGCGACAACATCAAGGCCGGGCTCAAACTCAAACTGGAAAGCCGCCGCCGACAGCAGGCCGAAGCCGCCGACGCCTTGCAGAAGGCCGACCGGGACCGCTCCAACACCGCCCAGCGCATCCGCATTCTGGAAGATCTGGAACGGAACATGGACGGCTACCAGCAGAGCGTCAAGACGGTCATGCGGGCTGCCGGGGCCAACCGGCTGCGGGGCATCATCGGCCCGGTGGCCGGTATCCTCACAGTGCGCAAGGGCTACGAAACCGCCATCGAAACAGCGCTGGGCTTTGCTTTGCAGAACATCGTGGTGGAGGACGAGCGCTGCGCCCGGTCCGCCATCGCCTTTCTGAAAGAGGAACGGGCCGGCCGCGCCACCTTCCTGCCCCTGGACACCGTCCAGGGCAACCGGTTCAACGGCCGCCTCACCGGCACTGCCGAAGTGGCCGCCGACCTGGTGGAAGCGGACGACCGCTACCGCCATATCATTGATAACCTGCTGGGCCGCATCATCGTGGTGGAAGACCTGGCAGAAGCCTCCGCCGTGGCCAAGAATCTGGGGTACCGCAACCGCATCGTGACCCTGGACGGCCAGGTCATCAACGCCGGCGGTTCCTTCACCGGCGGTTCCACCGCCCGCAGTGCGGGTGTGTTCAGCCGCAAGCAGGAACTGGAAGAACTGCGCGTCAAGCTGAAAAAGCTGGAACTGCGTCGGGCCGACGCCGAGCGGGAAGCAAAAGCCCGCCAGGCGGAAGCCGATACCCTGGCCGCCGAGCTGGCCGGTGCCGAGAGCGAGAGCGTCAACGCCGCCTCCGCCCGGCTGAAAGCCAGCCTGGACCTGGAGCGCCTGGACGCCGCCGTACAGGAGGGCGTGGCGGCCGCCGAGCGCCGCAACGCCCAGATCAGACAGCTGGAAGACCAGCTGAAAGAGAACGACACCGCCCGCGCCCAGGCCGAAAACGGCGCTGCCGCCGCGGAAGCCGAACTGGAAAAGTACAACGCCGAGCTGTCCGAGCTGGGCGAAAGCACCGGCGAGCTCAGCCGCCGCCGGGAAGCGCTGTCCGCCTCCCTCTCCGAAGCCCAGATGAACCGGCTCACCGGGGAAAAGGACATCGGCCTGCATGAGGCCGCCCTGGAGACCCTGCGGGGCCGCACCGGGGAAGCCGAAGCCCGGGCCCGGGAACTGCAGGCCAGCATCGAGGCCGCCAAACAGACCATTGCGGCCAACGAGCTGCGGGTGGCTGAGATCGAGCGTGCCCGCGCCGAAACCAAGGAAAAGATCGCCGCTGCCGAGGAAACCATCCGCACGGCCAACGCCGCTCGCCTGGAAAAGGAAGCCGCCGTCACCCGCATGGGCCAGGAAAACCGGGCCCTCACCGATGAGCGGGAGCGGATGAGCGGCGAGATGGCCCGCCTGGCCGAGCGCCGCACCGCCGCCGAAACCGAGCTGAACACCACCGCGGCCAAGCTGTGGGACGAATACCAGCTCACCGAGGCGGAGGCCAAGGGCCTGTGCGTGGAATTCTCCAACGTCACCGACCTGCGCCGTCAGGTGTCCGAAGTCCGGGCCAAGATCCGGGCCCTGGGCAACGTGAACGTGGGCGCCATCGACGAATATAAAGAGGTCAAGGAACGGTACGATTTCCTCAAAGCCCAAGTGAGCGACGTAGAACGCTCCAAGTCCGAGCTGACCCGCATGATCGGGGAGCTGCGGGGCGAGATGGAGGAGATGTTCTCCAAGAGCTTCAAGGAGATCAACCGCAACTTCGGCCATATCTTCCGGGAGCTGTTCGGCGGCGGTTCCGCCCGCCTCTACCTCTCGGATGAGAAGAACGTTCTTGAATCCGGCATCGAGATCGAGGTTTCGCCCCCCGGCAAGGTCATCCGCAACCTGTCGGCC
>DXNX01000126.1 GCA_019413245.1 Oscillospiraceae bacterium | reverse complement strand
CTGCCTGAACCCGCTGCACACCGCCATGAGCGTGTACGGCTGCATGCTGGGCTACACCCTGATCTGCGATGAGATGAAGGACGCCGACATCGTCGCCCTCATCAAGCGCTTGGGCTACCAGGAAGGTCTGCCTGTGGTCGTTGATCCCAAGATCCTGGACCCCAAGGCCTTCATCGACGAGGTCGTGGAGCAGCGCCTGCCCAACCCCTTCATGCCCGACGCTCCCCAGCGTATCGCCACCGATACCTCCCAGAAGGTGGGCATCCGCTTCGGTGAGACCATCAAGAGCTACATCGCCGAAGGCCGCGACCTGAACACCCTGGTCTCCATTCCTCTGGCTCTGGCCGGCTGGCTGCGTTACCTGCTGGCTGTGGACGACGAAGGCAAGGCTTTCGAAGTCTCCGCCGATCCGCTGAAGGATGACCTGCAGGCCAAGCTCGCCGGCATCGAAGTGGGCAAGCCCGAGACCTACAATGGCCAGCTGAAGGGCATCCTGAACAACGCTTCCATCTTCGGCACCGATCTGACCCAGACCGTTCTGGCCGACAAGATCGAACAGTACTTCGTGGCGGAACTGGCCGGCCCCGGCGCCGTGCGCAAGACCCTGCACGAAGCCCTGCAGTAATCCAACGCTCCCTGCGGAGTGTGATTTGAACCCAATATAAAGGAGGACAACCTATGCCTATGCAAATGGGATGGCGCTGGTATGGTGAGGGCAACGACCCCATCACCCTGGGCGACATCAAACAGATCCCCGGCGTTTCCACCATCGTCTGGGCCCTGCATGACAAGATGCCCGGCGAAGTCTGGGAAGTGGACGAGATCAAGAAGGTCGTGGACCAGATCGAAGCCGCCGGCTTCAACGCCGACGTGGTGGAGTCTGTCAACGTGCACGACGACATCAAGATCGGTCTGCCCACCCGTGACGCCCTGATCGAAAACTACAAGCAGTGCATCCGCAACCTGTCCAAGTTCGGCGTGAAGGTCATCTGCTACAACTTCATGCCCATCTTCGACTGGACCCGCACCGACCTGTTCCACCCGGTGGGCGACGGCTCCACTGCCCTGTTCTACCAGAAGGACATGATCAAGGATGACTACAAGGCCATGGCCGAGTACATCCTGAGTTTCACCGAGAAGTACCACATGACCTTCCCCGGCTGGGAGCCGGAGCGCATGGCCAAGCTGGACGAGCTGTTCAAGGCCTATGCCCCCGTCACCAAGGAGAAGCTGTGGGACAACCTGAAGTACTTCCTGGAAGCCATCATGCCCACCTGCCGTGAATGCGACATCAAGATGGCCATTCACATGGACGACCCGCCATGGGATATCTTCGGTCTGCCCCGCCTGATGGTGGACGAGGAGAGCATCCAGCGCTTCCTGACCATGGTGGACGATCCGTACAACTGCCTGACGCTCTGCTCCGGCAGTCTGAACGCCAACCCCAACAACAACGTTGCCGACATCGTGCGCAAGCATTGCGACCGCATCGCTTTCGCCCACATCCGCAACATCCATCACTTCCCCAACGGCGACTTCAGTGAGGCTGCTCACCGCGACTGCTGCGGCGAGACCGGCATCATCGAGATCCTGCGCGCCTACCATGACTGCGGCTTCAACGGGTACATCCGTCCCGACCACGGCCGTCAGCTGTGGGAGGAAGGCCCCGGCAACTGCCGCCCCGGCTACGGCAAGTACGACCGTGCCCTGGGCATCCAGTATATGCTGGGCGTCTGGGACCTGCTCGACCGTCTGGACGAGGAAAAGAAGAAGTAAAAACAGAGCGCTGTTTTCGGCCCGCACCTGCCCGGTGCGGGCTTTTTTTTGCTTGAGCAGCTATGCTGCGAAATCGTGCGCAGCACGATGCAAAAACCAACACGAAGTGTTGGTTCCGAAATAGGTCGGCCGCGAAAAGCGGCCAATGGCCGGGTGAGAAACCCCAAGCCTCCCCTGTGTAAGGGGAGGTGCCGCGCAGCGGCGGAGGGGGTGGTTGGCCGCGTTGCTGCCGGGCGTAGCGGCATCCTGCCGGAGGGCTGTCGCTTTTTGCCGCCAAAAAGCGACGGAAAAACCGCCACCGTTTCGAGGCGGTGGACGCCGACCAGGGCTTCGCCCTGGACCCGTTGTGCGGCCACCCCTCCGGGACGGCCTTCTCACCGGCTGGGGCCGGTGAGTAAGGAATAAATTTAAATGCCGCTTCCCAAAAGCCTCCCCTGTGTAAGGGGAGGTGGGGCACAGCCCCGGAGGGGTTGGCGAATTTGCCGCATTTCCCGTTTACGGGCAATGCCGGTATGTCCACAACCTCTCAGTCGGCCTAGACGGCCGCCAGCTCCCCTTGCACAGGGGAGCCGTTCTCTGCTCCCCACTGTTTACATGTGAATTTTCCCCGGCCCCTTGTACCGGCGGGGAAAATCGGGTATAATAAACTGAGATTTTCAAAAAACGCGGGGGCGGTGCGCCGTCTGCCGCCGCCAATTGAAATTCCCCTGGAGGGTATGAGATATGAGCCTGAAAAAACGTCTGGGCGCGCTGGCGCTGGTCGGTGTCATGGCACTGACCCTGACCGCCTGCAGCCCCAAAGAAATGCTGTCCAACGCCATCCTGAGCACCGCCACCCTGCTGGGGTTCCGGGATGCGGATGCCGGCGATGAGGACGAAGCCCCCGAAAAGGTGGCCGAAACGGGCGGCAGTGTGACCTTCCCCGAAGGCATGGATACCACCAGCCGCTTTGTGAACGAAGTCCACGGTGACACGCTGTACATCGCCTTCAACGGCATTGCCAACCGCAGCACCGACTACTTTGTGGCCGGCGGCGACAGCGTGACCATCACCGGCTACGCCACCACCGACTCCGCCACCATCAACGAGTTCAAGGCCGCTATCTGGGAGCTGTCCGACGACCGCACCCAGACCAGCTATGTGCAGGATACCACCGTGTATTTTGCCACCGGCGGCGAATGCTCCACCGCCACCATCTCCGGCCTGACCCCCGGCAAGATGTACAAGGTGTATATCAGCTATGACTCCGGCAGCTACTATATTACCGGCGGCATGACCGTCACCGGTGTGGGCAGCGAGGAAATGACCACCGTCGATAACGACGAATCCTGAACACGGCAAAGTGGCCGGCCCCCGGGCCGGCTCCTTTTTTTGCCGCCCGGGGAAATAGCCTCCCCTGTGTAAGGGGAGGTGCCGCGCAGCGGCGGAGGGGTTGGTTTGCTGCCCGGCTTCCGGGGCAGCGGCTGCCTGCCGGTTAGTCCTTCCTTTTTGACACCAAAAAGGAAGCGAAAAAGTGCCACCGTTTCGAGGCGGTGGACGCCGACCAAGGTTTTCAACCCTGGACCCGTGTGCGGCCACCCCTCCGGGACGGCCTTCTCACCGGCTGGGGCCGGTGAGCAAGGAATGGATTTAAAACCATTGCCCGGAAACGGCTGCTTGCGGGAGTAGGGGGGAGGCCCCCACACGCCCGGCTTCCCCAAAAAACAAAGAGGAGGAATCCTTTCCATGCACCATCCCACCCTTGACCGCACCCAGCTGCGCAACACGCTGCTGCTGGTGCTGGGCGCCCTGATCTGGGGCGTCGCCTTTGTTGCCCAGAGCGTGGGCAGCGGCTATGTGGGCGCGTATACCTTTCTGGCCGCCCGCAGCTGGCTGGCCTGCGCCTTCCTGCTGGGGCTGATGCTTTTCCGCCACGGTGCCCGGCGCCGCAAAGGCGTTCGCCTGCCGTTCTGGATCAAACCCAAAACCCTGGTCCTGGGCGGGGTGCTGTGCGGTACCGCCCTGTTCGCGGCCTCTGCCGCCCAGCAGATGGGCATTGGCACCACCAGCACCGCCAAGGCCGGGTTCCTCACTGCCCTGTATGTGGTCATCGTGCCGGTGCTGGGCCTGTTTGCGGGCCGCCGCCCCGGCGCCAAACTGTGGGTCTGTGTGGCGGTCAGCGTGGCGGGCCTGTACCTGCTGTGCATGGCCGGCCGGGATACCCTGAGCCTCACCGGCGGCGAATGGCAGCTGCTGCTCTGCGCTTTGCTGTTCAGCTTCCAGATCCTGCTGGTGGACCACTTCGGCCCCCTGCTGGACGGCGTCCAGCTGAGCTTTGCGGAATTCCTCATGACTTCGGTGCTGTCCACCATCTTCATGTTTATCTTTGAATCCCCCGACCCCGCCCAGCTGGCCGGGGCAGCGGTATCCATCCTGTACTGCGGTATTCTGTCCAGCGGCGTGGGCTACACCCTGCAGATCCTGGGCCAAAAGGACCTGGACCCCACCATCGCCAGTCTGGCCATGTGCCTGGAAAGCGTGTTCAGCGCCCTGGCCGGATGGCTGGTGCTGCACCAGACCCTCACCCCCGCCGAGACCGCCGGCTGCTGCCTGATGTTCGCGGCCATTGTGGGAGCGCAGCTCCCCGGCCGCAAAAAGGCAAAGACCACGGCCGATCCCTGACCGAAAGGAATCCGTACAAGAACTCCCCCCGGCGGAAAAAAGGAGGCGGCGGCCTGTGTGGCACCCCATCAAGCATTATAAAACCATCCACCACCACAAGATGCTGGTCATGCACTACTGCTTCAAGTGCGGGCTGTACCGGCAGGGCCTGCTCCATGACCTGAGCAAGCTGTCCCCGGTGGAATTCCTGGCCGGGGCCAAGTACTGGCAGGGCAGCTGCAGCCCCAACAACGCCCAGCGCAAGGCCGAAGGATACAGCGCTGCCTGGCTCCACCACAAGGGCCGGAACAAGCACCACCTGGAATACTGGATCGACTATTCCCCCAAGGGCCCCTACGCCCTGGCGGGCATGCGCATGCCCGAGCGGTATGTGGCCGAGATGATCTGCGACCGCATCGCCGCCAGCCGCAACTATATGGGGGACAAATACACCAATGCCTCCGCCTGGGAATACTACGCCCGCAGCAAGGACCACTACGTCATGCACCCGGACAGCCGAACCCAGCTGGAGACCGCCCTGACCATCCTGAAAGACCAGGGCGAGGACGCCTGCTTTGCCTATGTGCGGACCAAACTGCTGGGCAAGGCCCGGTGAAATACAGGAGGGGAGAGAACCGCCATGTCTTTTGAGAAGGTACAGCACTATCTGGAACAATTCGGTCTGGCTGACCGGGCCATGAACCTGTCGGAATGCAGCGGCACGGTGGCCCAGGCCGCCGCCGACCTGGGCTGTGAGGAAGCCCGCATCGCCAAGACCATGGCTTTCCTGACCAAGACGGGGGCCATTCTGGTGGTCATGGCCGGGGACGCCCGCATCAACAACAGCCTGTACAAGGCCCGGTTCGGCACCAAGGCGGTCATGATCGCCCCCGACCGGCTGGTGGAGCTGGTGGGCCATCCCATGGGCGGGGTGTGCCCCTTTGACCATGTGGCCGGGGTGCCCGTCTACCTGGACGAGAGCCTGCGCCGGTTCGACACCGTCTACCCGGCGGCCGGCACCGACCACAGTGCGGTGCGGCTGACCATTCCCGAACTGGAACAGGCGGCCCAGGAGTTTGCCGGGTGGGTGGACATCGGCAAGGGATGGCGCCCGGACGAAACCTGAAAACCAGCCCCGGCGGGTGCCCTGTGCGCCTGCGGGGGCGCTTTTTTGTCAGCAGACCCGCCGCCGGAGTGCGAAAAAACGTTGCCCGGGCCTTTTCAAAGCGGCAAAATCTGTGGTATAGTAAACACAGGAAATACACCGTCCCGCCGGACTGCCGGTCCGGTCGGGCCGGATCACAATAATAAGGAGCGTTCCGCGATGGCCAATTATCTGATTTTTACCGAGTCCACCGGCGATCTGACCCCGGCGCTGATCGAGCAGACCGGGCTGCAGGTACTGCCCATGTCCTTCACCCTGGACGGCAACACCTACCGCAACTATCCCGACGGACGGGAAATGCCCCTGTCCGAGTTTTACGCCAAGCTGCGCACCGGCAGCATGTCCACCACCAGCCAGGTCAGCCTGGCCGACTTTGAAGACGCTTTCACCCCGGTGCTGGAGCAGGGCACCGACATTCTGTATCTGTCCTTTTCCAGCGGCCTGTCCGGCACCTACCAGGCGTCCAACCTGGCCGCCCGGGAGCTGATGGAAAAGTTCCCGGACCGCCGCATCCTCTGCGTGGATTCCCTGCAGGCCAGCATGGGCGAGGGCCTGTTCACCTACCTGGTGGCCAACTACGCCAAGGGCGGCGCCACCCTGGAGGAAGCCGCCGACTATGCCCGCAAGCTGGCCCCCACCGTCTGCGCCTGGTTCACGGTGGACGACCTGATGTTCCTCAAGCGGGGCGGCCGGTGCAGCGGCGCCGCCGCCGTGGCAGGTACCCTGCTGGGCATCAAGCCGGTGCTGCATGTGGACGATGAGGGCCATCTGATCCCCATGGAGAAGGTCCGCGGCCGCCGCGCCAGCCTGGATGCCCTGGTGAAGCATTTCCAGGCCACCGCCCTGGATGTGACCGGCGGCACGGTGTTCCTGAGCCACGGCGACTGCCGCGCCGACTGTGACTATGTGGCCGACAAGCTGCGCGCTCTGGGCGTGAAGGACCTGCACATCGGGGACATCGGCCCGGTCATCGGCGCCCACAGCGGCCCCGGCACCGTGGCGCTGTTCTGGGTGGGCAGCAAACGGTGATGACCTGATATAACAACAATGCCCCGGACGGGGGGAGCGTGTTTCTCCCTGTCCGGGGCGTTTTGTTTTATTGGGTGCTGTTCGGTTTATGCCTCCCCTGTGCAAGGGGAGGTACCGCGCAGCCAGCCTTTTCCCTCAAGCCTCCCCTGTGTAAGGGGAGGTGCCGCGCAGCGGCGGAGGGGTTGGTTGACTGCGTTGCTGCCAGGGTGACGGCGGCCTGCCGTTGCCTTGTTCCTTTTTGGCACCAAAAAGGAACCGAAAAACCGCCACCGTTTCGAGGCGGTGGACGCCGACCAGGGTGTAAACACCCTGGACCCGTGTGCGGCCACCCCTCCGGGACGGCCTTCTCACCGGCTGGGGCCGGTGAGCAAGGAATGGATTTAAAATGGCGTAGCCGGTAAGTTTTCTATAAAAGGTGGGAGAAGGTGGCAGGTTTAGCAACGACTTTCTCTGATGCCTCCCCTGTGTAAGGGGAGGTGGGGCACAGCCGGCCTTTTCCCTCAAGCCTCCCCTGTGTAAGGGGAGGTGGGGCGCAGCCCCGGAGGGGTTGCGGAGCTTGCCGCATTTCCCGTGTACGGGCAACAACGGCAAGTCCCCAACCCCTCAGTCAGCCTACGGCTGCCAGCTCCCCTTACACAGGGGAGCCTTTTACTTCTTCTCTTTCCTGTCTCTTATACACATCT
>DXNX01000125.1 GCA_019413245.1 Oscillospiraceae bacterium | reverse complement strand
CCCCACCGGCATGAGCCGGCAGGAGATCGAGACCGAGATCGACGCCGACCTTTTCTCCAAATTAGAAGCCCTCATCGGCAAGCCTCTGATTAAAAAAGAGCGCCGGGACTATGCCCTGCCCGGCGGGCTGCGCCTGGAAGTGAACGAGGTTGACCCGGGACAGCCGGGGCACTTCCTGTACGCCGAGGTGGAATACCCCGACGAGGACACCGCCCGCACCTGGACCCCGGCGGATGCCGGGCTGGCAGACTACCTCACCGACGAAGTCACGGGGCAGAAAGGCGCCAGCATGGGCGAATACTGGGAACAGACCCGGGGCTGAGTTTTTTATCATAAGACAAAACAAACCGGCGCAGAGAAAGCGGCTTTGCCTTCTCCGCGCCGGTTTTGCTTTTGGTTTATTCGATGCCCTTTTCAGCGGCGTATTCCTCAATGAGCTCCCGTTCCAGGAAGGGGGTCTTCACGCCCTCCCGGTCGCGGTACGCCTCGTGGCCCTTGCCGATGACCGCAATCAGGTCGCCTTCCTCGGCATGGTCGATGGCGTAATGCAGGGCGTCCAGACGGTCGGGAATCTCCACATAAGGCACGTTGGGGTTGCCCTTGGCGATGCCTTCTTTGATGTCGGCAATGATGTCCTCCACCTTCTCAAACCGGTTGTTGTCCTCGGTGAGAATGAGGAAATCCGCCATCTTGGAGCAGACCTCGCCCATGCCGTACCGGCGCAGCTTGCTGCGGTTGCCGCCGCAGCCGAACACCACCACCATCCGGTGGGGATTGTAGGCTTTCAGGGTCTCCATCAGGCTCTCGGCGGCTGCCTCGTTGTGGGCGTAGTCGATGAGGATGGTAAAGTGGTGGCTGATGGGCACCAGCTCCACACGGCCCTTGACCACCGTGTCCCGCAGGCCCTGGTGGATGGGCTCATCGGCCAGACCCAGCGCCTTGCCCACCCCGATGGTGGCCAGCGCGTTGTAGATGCTGAACCGTCCCGGCATGGCCACCTGTACGTCCATGGTGTGGCCGTCCGGCTCGGTGAGGGTGAACTCCACACCCAGCATGGTCTTGTTGCGCAGCAGGCGGTATTCCTGCCCGGCCCGGTAATCGGCGGGCTTGTCGATGCCGTAGGTGATGAGGTCGCAGGTGTGGCCTTCCAGCAGGGCTTCGGTGTTCTCGTCGTCGGCGTTCACCACACCGATGTCACAGCGCTGGAACAGCTGCCCCTTCCAGCTGCGGTATTCCTCAAAGCTGGAATGTTCACCCGGGCCGATGTGGTCGGGGTACAGGTTGGTGAACACACCCACCCGGTAGTGGATGCCCGCCACACGGTCCATCATCAGCCCCTGGCTGGAAACTTCCATCACGCAGGCGGCGCACCCGGCGTCGGCCAGCTGGCGCAGGATCTTCTGCAGCTCGTAGCTTTCGGGGGTGGTGTTGTTCAGGTCGTAGTGGTGGCCGGGATAGTACACGCCGTTGGTGCCGATCATGCCGGTCTTGTGCCCGGCGGCGGTCAGCACCGACCGGATCATGTGGGTGGTGGTGGTCTTGCCCTTGGTGCCGGTCACACCGATCATGGTCATCTCGTCGGCGGGATGACCGAAATAGGCGGCGGACAGCATGGCCAGGGCGTAGCGGGTGTTTTCAAATTTCAGCACCGTCACGTTGGGCATGCTTTCCAGCACGTCGGGGGCCAGATCATGCTGGATGACCAGCACCGAAGCCCCTTTCTCCACCACATCGGCGGCATAGTCGTGGCTGTCGCGCTGGGTGCCCACGATGCACACGAACAGGCCCCCCGGGATCACCTTGCGCGAATCATAGAAGATGTCGGCCACTTCGACGTGCAGGGTGCCCTGCACCACCTTGTAGCGCAGTCCTTTCAGCAGTTGCTTGAGCAGCATCGGCTCTTCACCTCTTTACAAAATATTCGTCGTACCAGACAAGGAAGATAAACACACACCACAGCTGACGCCAGTTGTCGCGCTTGCCGCTGACATGCTGGTCCAGCATGCGGTTCAATTCTTTGGTATTGAAGAACTTTTCCGCCGCCGGGGTGGCAAAAGCCTCCCGCAGGATGGCAGCGTACTTTTCCTCCCGCAGCCAGGCCCGCACCGGAACGGGGAAGCCCAGCTTCTTTTTGTCCGCCGTCTTGGCCGGAATGGTCATCTCGGCGGCGCCCCGCATGGCGATCTTGGTCTGCTGGGCGTTGACCTTGCACTTGGTGGGGATGCGGCAGGCCAGGTCGAACACCCGGCGGTCCAGGAAAGGCACCCGCAGCTCCAGGGAGTTGGCCATGCTCATCTTGTCGGCCTTGAGCAGAATATCGCCCACCATCCACAGGTTCAGGTCGCAGTATTCCATCCGGGTCACCGGGTCCTGGCCCTTGGTCATCTCAAAGAAGGGCCGGGAAATGTCGGTGGGCTTGCACTTGCCGGTGTAGTTCTTCATCAGCTTGCGCTTGCGGCGCTCGCCCATCAGGTTGGTGTTGCCGATATACCGCTCTTCCAGCGGGCGGCCCCGGCGCACCAGGAAGTTCACCCCTGGCACCGGCGGCAGCAGGTTGGCCACCGCGCCCACGCTGCGGCGCAGCCACAGGGGCAGATGGTCGTACCAGCTCATGGTGAAGGGCTCTTTGTAGATATTGTATCCGCCGAAGAATTCGTCAGCTCCCTCGCCGGACAGGCAGACCTTGACCTGCTTGGCGGCTTCCCGGTTGACGAAGTAGAGCGCTACGCTGGCGGCGTCGGCCAGGGGCTCATCCATGTGGTACTGGATGCGGCCCAGGTTGGCCCAGTACTCCTCCGGGGTGATGCGGTAGGCGTAGTTCTTGACCCCGATATGCTTGGAAAACTCGGTGGCATAATCGGTCTCATCATACTGCTTGTTGGCAAAGCCCACGGTGAAGGTCTTATCCACCTTGGCCAGGGCGGCCATATAGCTGGAGTCCACACCGGAAGACAGGAAGCTGCCCACCTCCACATCGGCGATTTTGTGGGCGGAAACGCTCTCCTGCATGGCGTCGCTGATGGCCTTCTCCCACTCCTGCAGGCTGGGCTCGTCATCAGGCTTGAACTCGGGGCGCCAATAACGCTGCACCGTCACCTGACCGTCTTTCCATTCCAGCCAGTGGGCAGGCATGAGCTTTTTCACGCCCTTGAAGAAGGTGTTTTCACCCGGGGAGAACTGGTAGGACAGATACAGGGAGAGCTGGTCCTCGTTGAGCTCCTTGTGGAAGCCCGGATGGGCCAGAAAGCTCTTGATCTCGCTGCCGAAGAGCAGTTCGCCCTCCTCGTTCTGGTAATAGTACAGCGGCTTGATGCCGAAATGGTCCCGGGCCAGCAGCAGGGTCTTCTCCCGCCGGTCCCACAGGGCGAAGGTGAACATGCCCCGCAGCCGGTCCAGCATGCCCTTGCCCCACTGTTCATAGCCGTGGAGCAGAACCTCGGTGTCCGACCGGGTGGCAAAGGTATGGCCGGCGGCTTTCAGCTCCTCGGTCAGCGACTGGAAGTTGTAGATCTCGCCGTTGAAGACCACAACAAGGTTTTCATCCTCGTTGTACATGGGCTGACGGCCGCCTTCCAGGTCGATGATGGAAAGTCGCCGCTGGCCCAGGGCCGCCGGGCCTTCCAGAAACTGGCCCTGACCATCCGGACCGCGGTGGGCGATCAGGTCCATCATGGCCTGCAGAACTTCGCGCGCGTCATCCCGCGCGCCCACAAATCCAACGATTCCGCACATATACTTTCCCTTTCCTTGGGGTGCCGGTTGATTTTCGATACCCTATATTATACACACATGCCCCCGAAAAGAAAAGCCTGAACCGCTGAAAAGAATGTAAAAGTATCACAAAGGCCCGGGGGTGGGCTGATACCTTTGGACGATACAGCGCATACTGTAAGGGAAAAGACCCTGCCGGTGCCGCCCCGGCAGGCCGCCGCAGATGATTGACAACGGCACCGCTTTGGACGTAAAATAATCAGGAATATACCATCTGTATGAACAGAGAGGGTTTTGTATGCTGAAATTTCAACCTGTGCTGCTGGGCAGCGATGCCAACGTCTATGGCATGGCCCGCAGCTTTTATACTCAATACGGTGTTGTCAGTGACGCCGTCTGCAAGGGGGTCCTGGTGGCCTGCCGCAACACCCGGCTGGTGCGCATTGCGGTGGTGGAACCGGACCTGGAAAACGACGAAGTCTTTGTGCGTACCCTGGTGGACTACGCCAAAGCCCATGATTACCAGAACTGCCCGCTGCTGCTGGTTTCCTGCGCCGACGGGTACACCATTCTCATGGCCCGCCACCGCCAGGAACTGGAGCCCTATTTCCATTTTGCCTGCCCGGAACTGCAAACCGTGTTGGATCTGGACATAAAAGACAACTTTTATAAAGCCTGTGCCGCACATGGGCTTTCTTACCCGAAAACAGCCACCTGCACCGCGCAGAACTACAAAAACGCCGAATTTCCCTTTGATTTTCCGGTCATCATCAAGGCCAGCAACTCCCCGGCTTACTGGAACTGCTCCTTCCCCCACAAAAAGAAGGTGTTCCTGGCCCATGACCGTGCCGAGTACGACGCCATCACCACGGCCATCTACGGCAGTTCCTACCAGGACGACCTGATTCTGCAGGAGTACATCCCCGGCGACGACAACTGCATGCGGGTGCTCAACGCCTACTGCGGTCTGGACGGCAAGGTGCACCTGATGGCTCTGGGCCGTCCGCTGCTGGAGGAGCAGACCCCCGAAGGCATCGGCAACTATGCGGCCATCCTCTCCTCCCCGGAGATCAACGATTCCGCCCTGCTGGAGCGGATGCGGGCTTTCCTGGAAGATGTGGGCTGGGTGGGCTACGCCAACTTTGATATGAAGTACGACGCCCGCACCGGGGAGTATAAGCTCTTTGAGATGAACCCCCGCCAGGGCCGTTCCAGCTACTTTGTCACCGCTGCCGGCTACAACCTGGCCCGCTGGCTGGTGGAGGATGTGCTGGAAGGCAAGGATACCGGCTTTACCATCGCTGACACCGAAAGCCTGTGGATGATCGCCCCCTACGGCGTTATCCGCAAGTACCTGAAAGACGAAAAACTCCTGGCCACCGCCGCCCGGCTGAAAAAGCAGGGCCGCAGCGCCCACCAGCTCTACTGCAAGGAGGACCGCAGCCTCAACCGGGGCCTGTGGTACCTGCGCAGCCAGCTGAACTACTACCGCAAGACCGCCCGCTATTACGGCAACAAGGGTCTGACCGACTGACCCAGAGGAGGATAACATCCATGTGTGGTATCACCGGCTTTGCCGAACGCAAACATGACGCCGAAACCGCCCGGGCCACCGTGAAGGCCATGGCGGACCTGATCACCTACCGCGGCCCCGACGGGGAAGGGTACTATGTGGACGACCAGGTGGCTCTGGGCCACCGCCGTCTGTCCATCATCGACCTGGAGGGCGGCCGCCAGCCCATGTACAATGAAGATGAGAGCCTGGTGGTCATCTTCAACGGCGAAATCTACAATTTCCAGACCCTGCGCACCGAACTGGAAGCCGCGGGCCATACCTTCAAGACCCATTCGGATACCGAAGTCCTGCTCCACGGCTATGAACAGTGGGGCAAGGAACTGCCTGCCAGACTGCGGGGCATGTTCACCTTCGTGATCTGGGACCGCAACACAAAGACCATGTTCGGCGCCCGGGACATCTTCGGCATCAAGCCCTTCTACTACTACAATGTGGACGGTCTGCTGCTCTTCGGCAGTGAGATCAAGAGCTTCCTGGCCCATCCCGGTTTCAAGAAGCAGCTGAACGAAAAGCGCCTGCCCGAATACCTGAGCATCGAATACATCCCCAACGAGGAGACCATGTTCGTGGATGTGTTCAAGCTGCCCGGTGCCCACATGTTCACCTGGCACGACGGCGAAATGACCATCGAGCGGTATTACGACATCCGCTATCATATCGACGAATCCAAGAGCCTGGAAGACTGGGAAAAAAAGATTACCGATACTTTTGCCGAGAGCGTGGCTGCCCATCAGATCGCCGACGTGGAGGTGGGCTGCTTCCTGTCTTCCGGTGTGGATTCCAGCTTTGTGGTCAACGAGGTAGCCAAGGGCACCCCCCATGTGAAGAGCTTCTCGGTAGGATATGCGGAGGAAAAATACTCCGAGCTGCCCTACGCCCAGGCTTTCAGCAAGGAGATCGGCGTGCCCAGCATCGCCAACAAGGTGGACGCCGACCAGTTCTTTGAGGCCAACCGGGTCATCCAGTGGTATCTGGACGAACCCATGCCCAACCCGGCGGAGGTGCCGCTGTACTTCCTGGCCCAGAACGCCCGCAAGTATGTGAAGGTGGTGCTGTCCGGCGAGGGTGCCGACGAGCTGTTCGGCGGCTATCCCATGTACTGCCAGGCCGTCCACTTTGAGGATTACGGCCGCAAGGTACCAAAGGCTGTGCGCAGGTTCCTCTCCCGCACCGCGGCCAGAATGCCCCACTTCAAGGGCCAGCACTTTCTGGTCCGGGGCGGCCGGGAATCCTGGGAGCGGTATATGCGCGCCAACTATGTGTTTGAATCCCCGGCGGAGCGGGACCGCTACCTGAAGAAAAACTACGGCAACCCCGCCCCCGAAACCTTCTTCAAACCCTACTTCGACAAGGTGCAGGGCCTGGATGAGCCCACCCAGCTGCAGTGGGTGGATATGCACACCTGGATGCTGTACGATATCCTGCTCAAGGCCGACCGCATGAGCATGGCCAACTCTCTGGAGCTGCGTGTGCCTTTCCTGGACCGGGAAATGCTGGAAGTGGCCCTGAGCATTCCCCGCCGCTACCGCTGCGACAAGGAACACACCAAGATCGCCCTGCGCGGCGCTGCCCTCAAGCAGCTGCCCGAGAGCGTGGCCCAGCGCAAGAAGCTGGGCTTCCCGGTGCCGCTGAACGACTGGCTGCGCCAGGATAAGTACTACGCCATGGTGAAGGAAAAGTTCACCGGCCCGGTGGCGGAGCAGTTCTTCAACGTGCCGGAGATCTGCCGTCTGCTGGACGACCACAAGGCCGGCCGCGCCAAGAACATGACCAAAATCTGGAGCATTTACTCCTTCATTCTGTGGTATGAGCTGTATTTCGTGAACAGCGAACCGCCGGTAGGGGTGTATTCCGCAAAAGTTTGATGATTTTTACAGCAGGGGCTTGACTTTTCAGGCTGCGTATGGTATATTAACAAACGCAGCTTGTTCCCGATATATAAGGGGGTCAAGAACCATGCGCGCCCGTAGCTCAGCTGGATAGAGCAACTGCCTTCTAAGCAGTGGGCCGGGGG
>DXNX01000124.1 GCA_019413245.1 Oscillospiraceae bacterium | reverse complement strand
CCCCAGACCCAGCCCGCCAAAGAGGGAGCCTACCTCATCGAGGGTGCCTGCTCCCACACCGATATCGGGCCTTATCTGGAAGGCCGTGTCAAGCCCGCGGCGGCCCAGTGGAAGAGCCTGGACGATGTAGCCAAGACGCTGGACGGCTGCATTGCTGCCATTGCGGAGAATGACAAGACTGTCAACACGACGTATTACCGCGAAATCGTGATGTGAGGGGGAGTTTGCATGGACCGGAACGCGGTTTTTGCCGACCTTGCGGCCGGTGTGCCCGCTGATGTGCAGCGGCTGTATACGGCGGGGTATTTTTCCGCCGCCAATGCCCGGATAGACAAACTGCTGGCCGATGACCGGCTGCCGCAGACCGGGCGCGGGGCACTGCTGGCCCTGCGCCAGATCATGCACCGCATCCCGGACAGCTATACCCTGGACCGGGACGCCGCCATCGCCCTGGTGCAGAAGGAAATCCCCGACTTCACCCCGGCGGAGTTCGACGCCCTGGTGGAGGCCGACCGGGTGGACTGGCGCTACATCGAGGGTAAGCCGTATTATCTGGACCGCTTCCTGGAAGCTCTGCGCCTGTACCCGGACATGATCGCCCGCGGCCTGACGCCCGACCCGGTGGCGGGGGTGCGGGGCAAGGTCATTGCCGCCATGCAGGAAAAGGGCCATCTTTCGGCCACCATTACCCTGCGGGCGACCATCGGCCCCGAGCATCCCGCCGACCCGGAGGCTGAACTGCTGGCCTGGCTGCCCATTCCGGCGGCCTGCGAACAGCAGAGTGAAATTGAGATTCTGGACGCCACCCCCGGGGCGGAATTTGCCCATACCGATGCTGAACAGCGCACGGTGTTCTGGCACGGCAAGGCGGGGGACGGCCCCTTCTCGGTGACCTACCGCTACCACATCCGGGCGGAGTACCTGGATATGGACCATCTGACCCCGGATGCGGTGCAGCCCACCTTCTGTACCGAGGAGCAGGCGCCCCATATCGTCTTTACGCCCTGGCTGCGCGGCCTGTGCGCCGAGATCACCGCCGGCTGCCACGGCCCGGTGGAAAAGGCCCGCGCCATTTATGATTATGTTACCACCCACACCAACTACCGCTACCAGCCCGCCTATGCCTGCCTGGAATCCATCGCCGACAACTGCGCCAAATCCGGATGGGGCGACTGCGGCGTGATGGCCCTGCTGTTCATCACCCTGTGCCGTATCGCGGGCATCCCGGCCCGGTGGCAGAGCGGCCTGTATGTGACGCCTCAGGGCGCATCCTGCCATGACTGGGCACAGTTCTACATTGCGCCCTACGGCTGGCTGTGGGCGGATTGCTCCTTCGGCTCCGGTGCCCATCGCCGGGGCGACGAAGCCCGCCGCCGTCACTACTTCGGCAACCTGGACCCTCTGCGCATGGTGGCCAACCGGGAATTTTACGCCCAGCTCACCCCGCCGGATGAGCACTGGCGCAATGACCCCTACGACAACCAGGTGGGGGAGGCGGTCCTGAACGGAGAACCGCTGTTCGGGGATGCCCTGCATGCGGTGCGGGAAGTTCTGGCTTTTGAGATGGAGTGAAAAAATATCGTTTTTCTGCTCCGGACGACCAGTATCCAGCCATACAGACAAGACCCTGACGGGCAGCCGGACGGCTGCCCGTTTTTGTTTGCCATGGCGCGGAATTTTTTCTTTGGGAACAGGGTTGACTTGCGCTGCCCGGCATGGTAGAGTTATGATGCACAAAAAGCTTGTGCCCAGGATTTTTTGTACTTTTGAAAGGACGGTGGTTGGCGAATGGAACTTCCCGGTAGTCCTGTGAACCGATGTGAATACCCGTTGGCAGCCGCCGTTTTGGATAAGTTCGGCGGGGCAAGTGTGCGGTTTTGCAAGCGCACCTTTGCCCCACCGGGCTTGGCCGCGCATTGCGCGTGTTGAACCAGAACCCAGAACAGCAGGCTGCCGCCGAAAGGAGGCAGCTTTTTATGTCTGATACCACGATCCAGACCATCAAGACCATGCTGGCTCACCTGGATGATGCCAAAAAGTATCAGAGCCTGCGTGATGTACTCCAGACCCTGCCGGCGCCCGATGTGGCCGCCGTGTTTGAGGATCTGCCCCCCGAAAAACTTCCCGTCCTCTACCGCCTGTGTCCCAAGGACCTGGCGGCCGAGATCTTTGCCGAGCTCACCTCCGAGACCCAGCAGAGCCTGATTGAAGGCCTGTCCGACAAGGAACTGAAAGTGGTGGTGGAAGAACTCTGCGCCGACGACGCCGCCGACCTGGTGGAAGAGATGCCGGCCGGGGTGGTCAAGCGTATTCTGGCCCAGGCCAGCCCCGAGACCCGCCGGATGATCAACGAACTGCTCAAGTACCCGGAGGATTCCGCCGGCGGTGTCATGACTCCGGAATTCATGGAACTTTCTCCGGACTGGACGGTGCGCCAGGCCATGGACGCCATCCGGCAGAACGGCTTCGACAAGGAGACCATCAACAACTGCTATGTCACCGGCCCCGACCGTACTCTGGAAGGGGTGGTCTCGCTGCGGACCCTGGTGCTGGAAAAGAACGAGGACCGCACGGTGCGGGAACTCATGGAACCGGGCGTCATCAGCGTCCATACCTCCACCGACCGGGAAGAAACCTCCCAGATGTTTGAAAAATACGGCTTTCTGGCCATTCCGGTGGTGGACAATGAGAAGCGCCTGGTGGGCATTGTCACCGTGGACGACGCCATCAGCATCCTGCAGGACGAAGCCAGCGAGGACTTCGCCAAGATGAACGCCATGTCGCCCACCGACAAGCCCTATTTCCGTATGAGCCTGTGGGAACTGTACAAGAGCCGTACCCCGTGGCTGCTTTTCCTCATGCTCAGTGCCACCTTCTCCAGCCTGGTCATCCGCGGGTATGAGAATGCCCTGGCTGCCGTGACGGTGCTCACCGCCTACATCCCCATGCTGACCGACGCCGGCGGCAATGCGGGCAGCCAGAGTACCTCCACCATCATCCGCGGTGTGGCGGTGGGGGACATCCGTCCCCGGGACCTGCCCCGCATCCTCTGGCGGGAGATGCGGGTCGCACTGCTGTGCGGTGGCACCCTGGCCATCTGCAACATCATCAAGCTGTCCCTGTTTGACCGTGTGGGCCTGGGGGTGGCGCTGGTGGTCAGCCTGACCCTGGTGTGCACGGTGCTGCTGTCCCAGCTCATCGGCGGCGCACTGCCCCTGGCGGCCAGCAAGATCGGCATCGACCCGGCGGTCATGGCCTCGCCGCTGATCACCACCATTGTCGATACCACCACCCTGCTCATCTACTTCAACTTTGCCCGCCTGATCCTGCATTTGTAACAGTGCGATACATAAAAAGCGCCCGGTCTGTCATCCGACAGACCGGGCGCTTTTGGCTTGTTGAAATTTACAGCGGGGCAAGATCAAACCGATACAGGGTGGTAGCGCTGTACGATGCCTTGGGGGTCACAGTGGTGTCCGGGAACTCCATGTGGTTGGGCGCGTCGGGGAAATCCTGGGTCTCCAGGCAGACAGCCTCCCGAACATGGTATTCGGCGCCGCCCTTGCCGGGCATATCCAGGGCCAGACCGTTGGCGGAATACAGCTGCACACCGGGCAGGGTGGTCAGGGTCTCCATGCGGATGCCGGTCTGGGGACCGGTCAGCCAGGCCACATGGCGCAGGCCGCTGTCCGCAATGACGAAGCAATGGTCGTAGCCGCCGCCCAGCTTCAGAGCCGGATAATCGGCTTCGATGTCACGGCCGATGGTCTTCTCCTCGCTGAAATCCATGGGGGTGCCGGCGGTGGGGATCAGCTTGCCGGTGGGGATCAGATTCTCGTCAGTCTCCAGGAAGGAGGGAGCATCCATCTGCAGGCGATGCCCCAGCACGGTGCCGGAATTATGGCCGTTGAGGTTGAAATAGCTGTGGTTGGTGACGTTCATCACGGTGGGGGCATCGGTGGTGGCGCTGTACTGGATCATCAGGCCGCTGCCCACCAGACTGTACTCCACTTCCAGGGTGACGGTGCCCGGGAACCCATCGGTGCCGTCGGGGCTGACGGCACGCAGCAGCACACCGTCGTCGCCGCTGTTGGAAAGCTCCATGTCAAACACGGTGTGATGGAACCCGTGCTCGCCGCTGTGCAGGCAGTTGCCGTGGTCGTTCACCGTCACATGGTACTCCTCCGCGTTCAGGAAGAAACGGGCGCCGCCGATACGGTTGGCATAACGGCCCACCACGGCACCCAGATAGCAGGTGTTTTTCTCGTAGCCGGCCACATCGTCAAACCCCAGCACCACGTCCACCGGGTTACCTTTGCGGTCGCGCACGATGAGCTTTTGCAGGGCGCCTGCGTAGCTGAGAATGTGGGCTTCGATGATGCCGTTGTTCAGTACGGCTACCTTGATGGGAGTGCCGTCACTGGTATGGCCGAAATCTTGGATATGTACGCTCATGGTCAGAGACCTCCTTTTATTCTTCGGGCTTCGCGGCTTCCGGCCCGTCAGGGGAGGGGACCGCATGTTCCAGGTCATAACGCACGCTGGCGGCCACACTGCCGGTGCCGTAGTTCAGCATGCGGTTCACGCGGGAAACGGTGGCGCTGGAAGCGCCGGTCTCCCGGCGGATCTCACTGTATACCTTGCCCTGCAAAAGGCAGCTGGCCACATCATAACGCTGTTCCAGGGTGCGCAGCTCGGTCACGGCACACAGATCGTCAAAAAAACGGATGCACTCCTCCAGATTGTCCAGCCGCAGGATGGCTTCATACAAAGCGGTGCTGCGTGCCTGTTCGGGGGAGCCGTTGGGGTTTGCAACGCGCATGGGCGTTCTCCTTTACTGATACGGACGCTTCTGCGGTAAAAATTCAACAAAAGCATCAAAATTGTTAAGCGTGCCCAAAATTCAAAAGGCTCACCGCTATCATTGTAGCAATTTCACCATGGCAAGTCAAGGCGTTAAAGCGGTGAACCGTGGCTTTTACAACTGCGCGCCCGGGCGGCAAAAAAACGGATAAAACCCCCGGAGCGCCCTTGACACCGCATCAAATGTCCCCCATAATGGAACATAAAGTGAATAAATGTTAAAAGGGAGGTTTGTCTCGCTATGGAGGCACTTTTCGGCAATGTTCTGAACCTGCAGTGGCAGCAGGTGGTCATGTGGATCATCGGTGGGCTGCTGATCTGGCTCGCAATCAAAAAACAGATGGAACCTTCGCTGCTGCTGCCCATGGGTTTCGGCGCCATTCTGGTCAACCTGCCGCTGTCCGGTGCGGTCACCCAGGTCATTGACGGCGTCACAGAACTGGGTCCCATCGACGTGCTGTTTGATTCCGGTATCGCCAATGAGCTGTTCCCGCTGCTGCTGTTTGTGGGTATCGGCGCCATGATCGACTTCACGCCGCTGCTGTCCAACCCCAAGCTGATGATCTTCGGCGCGGCGGCACAGTTCGGCATTTTCTTCACCCTGTGTGTGGCCACCCTGTTAGGCTTTGACATCAAGGACGCCGCCTCCATCGCTATCATCGGCGCGGCTGACGGACCCACTTCCATCTTTGTGGCCAACTTCTTCCAGTCCAACTACCTGGGCGCCATCGTGGTGGTGGCCTACTCCTACATGGCACTGGTGCCCATCATCCAGCCCACCGTTATCCGTGCCGTCACCACCAAGTCTGAGCGCCGCATCCGCATGACCTATGCGGACCGCAAGGTGTCCAAAACCACCAAGATCCTGTTCCCCATCATCATCACCATCATCGCCGGCCTGGTGGCTCCCCGCAGCGTGGCCCTGATCGGTTTCCTGATGTTCGGCAACCTGGTCCGGGAGTGCGGCGTGCTGGACGGCCTGTCTGAGACCGCCCAGAAGGACCTGGCCAACCTCATCACCCTGCTGCTGGGCCTGACCGTTTCCACCAAGATGCAGGCGTCCAGCTTCCTGACCGTGCAGACCCTGATGATCCTGGCCCTGGGCCTGGTGGCCTTTGTCTTCGACACCGTGGGCGGTGTTCTGGTGGCCAAGATCTACAACATCTTTGCCAAGACCAAGATCAACCCCATGATCGGTGCGGCGGGCATCTCTGCCTTCCCCATGTCGGCCCGTGTCATCAACAAGATGGGCCTGCAGGAGGACAACCAGAACTTCCTGCTCATGCACGCCGTGGGCGTCAACGTGTCCGGCCAGATCGCCTCGGTCATTGCCGGCGGCATGATCCTGACCCTGTTTGCCTGATTTCATCTGACTATAATATAAGGAGTATACACCATGCTGAATCTTCAGAATCTGCTGGAAGTCCTGCCCAAGGCCGGCATGGGCTGGGCCGGCGTCTTTGTGGTGACGGTGGTCATCATTCTGGCTGTGGAGCTGCTGAACTACTTCACCGGGCGTAATAATTGATGCGAAAAAGCCCTTGCCTGCGGCATTATCCGGCAGAAAATGATTGACAAACGCGGACGCACCCGCTACAATGGGAACTACCGTATCCGCAGTGTCCCAAAGGAGCCGTCTATGCAGCAAATCAGTGAAGAAATGTTGCAGCGCGCCGCCAATGGGGATGAAGCCGCTCTGGCGGCGCTGATCGCCCGCATGATGCCCGTCATCCGCAAGGGCGCCTGGTCGACCCAGGCCCCGGGCCTGGATTTTGACGATGCCGTGCAGGAAGGGCTCATCGGTCTGTTCGGTGCGGTACGAGGGTATGATCCTTCACGCGGGGTGCCGTTTGCGTCGTATGCCGCCAACTGCATTGTCAATGCCCAGCGCGACGCCTACCGCGCCGCCACCCGCAAAAAGCACGCGCCGCTGAATGACAGCGTGCCGCTGCCGGAGGACGAAGCTGCGCCCGGTCCGGAAGAACTGGCCATCGCCAGTGAGAACCGCACCGATGTACTGACGCAGATCGACACCCTGCTTTCCCCCCTGGAACGGGCCGCACTGCTGGCCAGCCTGGACGGACTTTCGCCCGCCGAAGCTGCCAAAGCACTGGACCGCACGCCCCGGGCGGTGGAAAACGCTCTGGCCCGGGCACGCCGCAAACTGCGCGCCGCGCGCTGACCACCTTTTTGGACTTGGACGGTCCCTTGCCGTCTTGGTCATATAGTAACCTGCCCCAAGTAGCTTAGCAATCAGTTCTTCCTTTGGTCCTTACCAAGCAGGCGTTGGTTGAAATCTTCCGCGGGCAAATATTTTTAAGAGGAGATACCCATTATGTTCGAAGACAAGACTTTGGTATGCAAGGATTGCGGCAAAGAGTTCGTCTGGACCGCCGGCGAGCAGGAGTTCTACGCCAGCCGTGGTTTCGAGAACCAGCCC
>DXNX01000123.1 GCA_019413245.1 Oscillospiraceae bacterium | reverse complement strand
CGCATACGCCGAGGCGCTGATCTGCGCCGCCGGTGCCGGTGTCGGCTTCCTGGTCGCCATGCTGCTGTTCTGCGGCGTGCGTCAGCGTGTGGAATCCGCCAACCCGCCGGAAAGCTTCAAGGGCCTGCCCATCACCCTGGTGTCGGCGGCCATCACCTCGATGAGTTTCATGGGCTTCGGCGGCCTGGTTGAAAACATCGTCAACGCACTGCTGTAACAGAAGGAGGGGGACTAAGTATGAATCCGATCATTCTTGCGGTCGCCGTCCTGGCGGTGCTGGGCCTGGTTGGCAGTATCGTGCTGGTGCTGGCTTCCAAGTTCATGGCTGTGTACGAAGACCCGCGTATTGCGGAAGTGACTGCCTGCCTGGCAGGCGCCAACTGCGGCGGCTGCGGCTACGCCGGCTGTGCCGACTACGCCAAGGCTATTGTGGAAGACGGTGCGCCCACCTTCAAGTGCGCGCCCGGCGGTGACAAGGCTACCCAGGCCATCAATGCCATCATGGGCAGCGAAGGCGGCGACCACCTCAGCCAGAAGGCGGTGGTCCTGTGCAACGGCGGCGAGAACTGCGGCAAGCGGTTCAGCTACCAGGGCATCCAGACCTGCGCCGCGGCGGCTTCCGTGGCCGGCGGTCCCAGCGCCTGCGCCTTTGGTTGCCTGGGCCTGGGTGACTGCACCCGCGCCTGCATGTTCGACGCCATCCATGTGGTCAACGGCGTGGCCGTGGTGGACCGTTCCAAGTGCACCGGCTGCTCCGCCTGCATGAACGTCTGCCCGCGCCATGTCATCAGCATGAAGCCGGTTGCCAAGCAGCCGGTGGTGGAATGCTCCAACACCGAACGGGGCGCTGCGGTCAACAAGACCTGCAAGGTGGGCTGCATTGCCTGCGGTCTGTGTGTCAAGAACTGCCCCGAGCAGGCCATCGTTCTCAAGAACAACGTGGCTGTCATCGACTACGCCAAGTGCTCCGGCTGCGGCACCTGTGTGACCAAGTGCCCAAAGAAGGTTATCCACTGGGTGGATGGCAAGCCCGCCACCGTGGAAGCCCCTGCGGCTGCGGCTCAGGCCCAGTAATGGGTCCGGCCTGAACAGATCCTAATAACAACGCCGCCCCGGTACGGAAACTCCCGTGCCGGGGCGGCGCTTTTCTATTTGGTATAACAAATCAGAACAGATGGTCTTTCGGATACAGGCCTTCCTCACTCATCCGGCGCAGGGCTTCCACCAGCTCAGGCTTGTCTTCCCGGTAGGTGACGCCGTGCCAGCGGTCGGAACTGGTCAGCACGGTGACCTGAGCGGTGCCGTGCTCCAGAGCCGCCGTCACCACACTGGGCAGATAATACTCGCACTTCAGCGGATTGACCGGCAGGCTGGCTTCCAGGAAAGAGGCAAACCCTTCCCGGGCACGGTCCAGAAAATCCGGGGTAAAGCCCCACAGATTCATGGAAACCACCGCATCGGCAGGCAGGTCGGTCCAGCTGGCTCCGTCGTCCTCGGTGTAATGGATGCCGCCGTTGTAGGTCTCAATGCGGGTGCGCTCGGTCACGCTGACCAGACGGCTGTTTTCATCCAGGGTGCAGACCCCGCGGGAAACCGACCCGTTGGTGCTGACCGTATTGCCCAGCAGGAATCCCACCATGGCCCAGGGGGCGGGTGTGCCGGGGGTGGTCTCGGCCTGGGCCAGATGGTCGTAGATCAGACGGAACCCCTGGGGGCCGTAATAGTCGTCGGCATTGATGACCGCAAAGGGCGCATCAATGACATCCGCCGCCGACAGAATGGCGTGGGCGGTGCCCCACGGCTTTACACGGCCTTCCGGCACGGAAAAACCTTCGGGCAGTTTGTCCAGTGTCTGGTAGGCGTAGCGGACCTCAAAACCGGCCTTCTCGGCCCGGGCTCCCACGCTGGCGCGGAAGGCTTCGTCAATTTCCGGTTTGATGATAAAGACCACCGTCTCAAATCCCGCACGGCGGGCGTCGTACAGGCTGTAATCCAGAATGGCTTCCCCGCTGGGGCCTACCGGGTCAATTTGCTTCAGGCCGCCGTATCGGCTGCCCATACCGGCCGCCATCACGGCCAGGATCGGTTTGCTGTTCATAAGTATCCTCCCCATTTGTACTGGTGTTTCTGGTTCCTATTGTATACGTTTGCGGGTCCGGATGCAAGGGCGGCCGCACAAAAGCAAAAGGCGGTTAAATTCCGGTAAATTGCGGCGAAAACCGATAGTATTTTTGACACAGACGTGTTATAATGTATACTAATCAAACAAAATTCAGGAATCTTTTTTGCTGTTGGCAGTTCTGCTTCAGGACAGGAGGGGATGGAGATGGGCACAGCCTGCAAGGGACTGGTACTGGCCGGCGGAGGCGCCAAAGGCAGCTATCAGGTCGGCGCGTACCGCGCACTGCGTGAACTGGGCTGGCAGCCCGATATCATCACCGGCACCAGCGTAGGCTGTCTGAACGCGGCTCTGTTCGTGCTGGATAAGGTCACCGAAGCGGAAGAATTGTGGAAAAGCCTGGACATCCACGGCGTGCTGGAGATGCCTGCCGGAAAATCTCCGGAGGAACTGCAGAACTTTCTGCTGGACACGGTGCGCAGCGGCGGGCTGGACCTGGAACCGTTGGGGGATGTCATCGACAAGTACCTGGACGAGGATGCCATCCGGACTTCCAGGGTGCGGTACGGTCTGGTCATGACCGAGATGAACACCTTAAAAAGCCGGCAGCTGCCCTTGGAACAGATCCCTTACGGTCGCTTGAAAGAATACATGCTGGCCTCCAGCGCCTGCTTCCCGGCGCTGCGCCCCCGCACCATCGACGGCGTGAAGTACATCGACGGCGGCTGGCGGGACAATATGCCCCTGGACCTGGCGGCCAATATGGGGGCCACCGAGCTGGTGGCGGTGGATATTGAAGGGGTCGGTTACAACAAGCCCAACCGGACCGGCCTGCCCACCCGGGTCATCCGCAGCCACTGGGACCTGGGACCGACCTTTGACTTTGACGGTGCCCGCGCAGCGCGCAATATTGCCATTGGGTATCTGGATACCCTGCGGGTCTTCGGCCGGGTAGGGGGCACGGCTTACGCTCTACTGCCTGACCCGGATGGTTTTCTGACACAGTTTGCGGCGGCATATCAGCAGCAGCTGGCAGCGGCCATCTCCCGGGCACCCACCCTGGCTCTGGCCGAAAATATGGCCCGGCAGCGCAAGGAATATCCGGCGCCTTTCTCCCAGAATCTGCAGGCTCCCACCCGGGGGGCTTCGGCACCGTTGGAACTGGCTGCCGAAAAGATGAATGTGCCGCCGGAAGAACCTTACACCCCGCGTGGACTGGCGCAGGCTTTTCTGCGCAGTTTTGACCGTGACCCTGCGGACCGTTTCCGTGTTTTGCTGGGCAGGGAAGAGGGCAATCATCTCGGGGAGACCGCCCTGGCGGCCGCCGCCCCGGAAGACTTTATCACAGCGCTGGTGTCCCACACGCTGCGGGAAATGCGAGTTTCCTGATTTTTTGGATACCCGGTCCGGCGGTGCCGTTTTACCGCCGTACACAGGAAAGGAGAGTGCAGCCTGTGCGTACTTTTACAGGAACCACCGCATCCGGCGGGCTGACTGTCGGCCCCGTGGTGCGGATCGACCGCGGCCTTATCGGGCTGCACCGGATCGTCAGTGACCCTTATCAGGAGCGGGCTTTGTATGATGCCGCCATTGTGCTGGCCAAAGATGAACTGACCATGCTGCGCAAGCATGCCCAGGACCCCAAGGACGCAGACATCCTTCTGTTCCAGATGGCACTGCTGGAAGATGAGTCCTTCACCAATGAGATCGGGGATTACATCGCCGCGGGGGCGGGCAGTGCCGCTGCCGTGGAGCGTGCCGAGAAAATCTTTGCCGGGCGCATCAGCAATATTGACGACGATTATATCAAGGAACGCAGCGTGGATGTCTGCGACGCCTGCCGCCGGGTGGTGGATATTCTGGACGGCCGTTCCCGTCGCCCCCTGCAGCTGGACCAGCCCAGCATCCTGGCTGCGGATCTGTTTTATCCCAGCGACCTGTTTTCCCTGGACCGCAGCATGATTCTGGGACTGATTTCCGAGCGGGACAGTGTGACCAGCCATGCGGCCATCATGGCCCGTGGTATGGGAATTCCGGCCCTGTGCCAGTTGGGAGAGGGCGTTTCCAAGAGCGCCGAAGGCCATACGGTGGTGCTGGACGCCGAGCGCGGCAGCCTGATCGTGGACCCCACGCCGGAACAGAGCGAGGCGGCACGGCGCCGGATGGAACGGCTGGAACGCCGCCGCCAGCGCCCGGACCCGCTGGTGAACAAACCCAACCGCACCCGGGATGGTACGGCTTTCGTGATCCTGGGTTCGGCCAACTCCAGCGAGCCCAGCGAGATCCGGGCCGCGCTGGACAATGGTGCCAACGGCGGCATTGGTCTGGTGCGTACCGAATCCATGATTCTGAACAACTACGATGAGGAACGCCAGGTGGCGGAATACCGCAAACTGCTGGAAAGCGCCGAAGGCTGGCCGGTGGTGGTGCGTCTGTATGACCCCGGTGCCGATGACGGTGCCCCCTGGGTGCAGACGGTGCAGACCCTGGCGGACCGGGATTCCCTGTACAAGACCCAGATGCGCGCCCTGCTGCGGGCCGGCGGGTCCGGCGTGCTGCGGGTCGTGGTGCCCATGATCTGCGGCGTACAGGGCTGGGATACCTGCCTGCACAACTTTGAGGAATGTAAAAAGGAGCTGCGCCGGGAGGGAATCCCCTTTGATGAGGACCTGCCGGTGGGCTGCATGATCGAAGTTCCGGCATCTGCCCTGGAAGCCGCCGAAATCGTGGACCACGGAGCCCGGTTCCTGTACATAGACCTGGACGACCTGGCCAATTTCATCTATGTGCAGCCCCAGAACGAGCGGGAGGAGCAGCGAAAGACCGATACACCGGTGGTCAAGCGGCTGGTGCAGGATGTTCTGGACGCCGCGGCCGCCCGCAATACCGATGTGACCCTGTGCGGCATTCCGCTGAACCAGCTGGATGCCATGCCCGGGTATATGTATCTGGGCGCCCGCAGCTTCTGCGTGGAAAACGCCTGCCTGACCGAACTCAAGGCCAGCCTGCTGAAACTGGACCTGTCCGGGCAGCGCGGGCAGGAAGCCTGACCCAAAGCTGATAATCTGCTCCCGGTGCCGCATATACTGGCCCGGAGGCATGCAAAACGGGGGATGCCGTCCGGCATCCCCCGCGTTTTTCTGTTCGGTTTATTCCAGGTCCCCGGTCAGGGTCATTACGGCCGCCAGCGCTGCCAGAGGGGCCGTTTCGCACCGCAGGATGCGGGGCCCCAGACCTACGGTCACTGCGCCCGAAGCGGCAGCCCGCTCGGCTTCCTCAGGGGCAAAGCCGCCCTCGCTGCCGGTGACCAGGGCAATGCGCGTGGCGTTGGGAGCATCGGCCAGAATCTGCCGCAAGGAACGCCCGCCGCCCTCATAGAAAAAGAGCACCAGGTCATACTGCCCGAACTCGGCACACACGGCGGCAAAATCCGGCAGAGGCATGCGCACATCCGGCACCAGCCCCCGCCCGCACTGCTTGGCGGCTTCGGCGGCGATCCGGTTGTATCGCTCGTTTTTGGCCTCCTCCTTTTTGGGGGTGGCCACACAGTACCGGCTGAAGAAGGGGACCACCTGCCGTACACCCAGCTCCACACCGTGGCGGATGACCTCCTCCAGTTTGCCCTGCTTGGGATAGGCGGCATACAGGGTCACCTGGGCTTTGGGCTCAGCGGTGCTGGGATACCCTTCACTCACCGTAAAGGTCACCCGGTCCCCGTCGATGCTCTCGATGCGGCCGGTGTACTCCAGGGCGTCCGGTCCGCACAGGACCACTTCATCCCCGATGCCCGCCCGCATCACATGCACCAGATGGTGGGCGTCGGTGCCCTGCAGGACTGCGTGACCGTCGGCCACCTCCCGGGTAAAATAGCGGTGGGGCATTCCTCAGCCCTCCTTGCGGCAGACGATGCAGACCCAGCCGCGCTTTTCGTGGATCTCAAAGGGGTCCAGCCCGGCGGCGCGCAGACCTTCCAGTACCTCGTCCTTGCGGGTATCGATAATGCCGGAGGCAATGAACACCGCGCCGTCCGCCATCAGGGCGGGCACATGGGGGGCCAGGGACAGAATGGCCGAAGCCACGATGTTGGCGGTGATGATGTTGTACACACCGCTGGCCTTGTCCGAAAGGTCGCCCACCAGCACCTTGAACCGGTCCTGCACACCGTTGCGCTCGGCGTTTTCCCCGGCGGTGCGCACGCACATAGGGTCAATGTCCACACCCTCGGCCTCGGCGGCCCCCAGTTTCAGGGCTGCAATGGCCAGAATGCCCGACCCGGTGCCGATGTCCAGCATCCGTTCGCCGCCCTTGACACGCTCGTCCAGCACTTCCAGGCACAGGGACGTGGTCTCGTGGGTGCCGGTGCCGAAAGCCATGCCCGGGTCCATGGTGATGACGGTGCGGTCGGTCTGGTATTCCTCCCAGCCGGGCACAATGGCCAGTCGCTTGCCGATGTCCATGGCATGGTAGTACTTTTTCCAGGCATTCTGCCAGTCTTCCTGCTCCACGCCGGTGGTGGACAGCGTGTACTCGATGCCGGAATCATCCAGCCGCTCCCGGAACAGGGGCAGAACTTCGGCCAGATTTTCGTCCGGGGCCAGATACATGTGAACTTTCACGATGTCCCGGGGCTGGTCCAGCAGGTCCTGTTCGATCAGGTCCACATGGGCGATCTCCCAGGCCTGCTGCTCCAGGTCACTGTAATCCTCGATATAAATGCCGCCGTTGGCCACCATGGTGGCAATGGCTTCGGCGGTGTCGGCGTACTTCTGGGGTACGGTGATGGTAATATCGGTCCACTCCATAATTCGGAATCCTCCTGCTGCAAGATAGTTGTATTATACCGCATCCCACGCGGCTTGGAAAGGGGCGCTTTGTATGAACCTGAGGCTTTTGCCGCTGGACGCGGCACAGACAAAAGAAGTATATGACCGCCGGATGACCGCGGATTTCCCGCCTTCGGAACTCAAACCCTACCAGGACATGAAGCGGTTGATGGAAAAAGGCTGGTATGAGCCGCTGTCCCTGGTGTATGAAACCACCGGCGCCATGGCGGCCTACGCCTTCCAGACAGTAATGCCCGGCTGCCGCTGCGCTTTGCTGGATTATTTCGCGGTCCTGCCGGAGCTGCGGGGGCAGGGGACCGGTACGGCGGCTCTCTCGGCTCTGGCGGAGCACTATGCCCGGCGGCTGGACGGGCTGATCATCGAATGCGAAC
>DXNX01000122.1 GCA_019413245.1 Oscillospiraceae bacterium | reverse complement strand
TCAATACTCACATCGTAAATCTCCGCCAATGCCACCAGAAAATCGGCGGTCAGGGGCTGGGTGCCCGTCTCCAGATAACTGTACTTGCGCTGGGTGATGCCGATTTTGTCGGCCAGCTGCTGCTGGGTGTAGTCGTGATCTTCCCGTAATTCCCGTACGCGATTGGTCATTGTGTCCACCTGCCTTCTTCTACTACAAGAATAGGCTAGATAGATTCTGTCTATTGACTTTTAGATAAAATTTATCTAAAATGAAACAAAAGACCAAAACAAAGGTGGCGCAGAGGAATGAAAAACCGGAAAAAAACGGGGGCCTCACCGCCGGAACCGCAGGGACTTCCGGGTGGGGAAGCGGACCGGCCGCATATGGGGCTGAATACTCTGTCGTTTTTGCTGCCGCCGGCGGGAGCGGGGATGTACCTGGCTTTGCGGCACACCACACCGCTGCGTGCGGCCGCCGCGGGCCGGTGGGCCTGGGCGGGAATAGGCTTTTACGCCGGGTGCTATCTGGTTTTGTGGCTGTGCTTCCGGCAATAAAAAATGCGGCGCTCTCCCGGTTGTGGGAGGGCGCCGCATTGCGTTTTACAGATTGCTTATTCGTCCTTCTGGCGGGCGATAGAAGCCACCACGCCGGACAGGGCCAGCAGGGCAATCAGGTTGGGAATGGCCATCAGACCGTTGAAGAAGTCAGCCAGCTTCCAGACCAGGTCCACCTTAAGGGTGGAGCCCACCAGCACAAACAGGACCACAATGGCGCTGTACACCGGCAGGGCCTTGGTGCCGAACAGGGCCTTGAAGTTCACCTGGCCGAAGAAATACCAGCCCAGAATGGTGGAGAAGGCGAAGAACAGCATGCAGATGGCGATGAAGACCTGCCCGAAAGGCCCGAAGGTCTGGGCAAAGGCGGCCTGGGTCAGGGCGGTGCCGTCCAGACCGGTGGAAACCAGACCGGACGTGATGAGCACCAGGCCGGTGAGGGTCAGAATGACAAAGGTATCGATGAAGACGCTGACGATGGCCACAGCGCCCTGGTCCTGGGGCCTCTTGACCTTGGCAATGGCGTGGGCGTGGGGGGTGGAGCCCAGACCGGCCTCGTTGGAGAACAGCCCGCGGGCCACACCATAGCGGATGGCCTGCTGTACCGTCACGCCGGCCACACCACCGGCCATGGACTGGGGCCGGAAAGCCATGCCGAAGATCTGCACAAAGGCACCGGGCAGAGCGGTGATGTTCATAAGCAGGATGACCACGCAGCCCAGAATGTAAAAGATCGCCATGATGGGGACCAGCTTCTCGGTAACGGCGGCAATGCGCTGCACGCCACCCAGGAAGATGAACGCCGCAATGGCAGCAACCACAACGCCCACCACCAGTTTGTTCACGCCGAACGCGTTGTGGAAGGCGTCACTGATGGAGTTGGACTGTACCATGTTGCCCATAAAGCCCAGGGCCAGCACAATGGCCACCGAAAAGAACCCGGCCAGGAACTTTCCGAAACGCCCCTTGAAGGCGGCGCGGATGTAGTACACAGGGCCGCCGGTCACCTGGCCGTCCACGGTGGTCTTGTAGGTCTGGGCCAGCACGGCTTCGGCGTAGATGGTGGCCATGCCGAAGAAGGCGGATACCCACACCCAGAACAGGGCCCCCGGGCCGCCGCTGACCAGAGCAGTGGCGCAGCCGGTGATGTTGCCGGTGCCCACCTGGGCCGCCACGGCGGTGGACAGCGCCTGGAAGGAGCTCATGCCGTCCTTGCCGGCGGCTTTGCCGTGCAGGCTGAACCCGCCGAACAGACGGCCCATGCCTTCGCCAAAGCGGCGGACCTGGATAAAGCCCAGGCGCAGGGTGAAGAAGATGCCGGTGCCTACCAGCAGAAACACAAGGATGTAATCCCACAAGAAGTTGCTGGCTTGGGATACCAGAGCGGTAAACTGTTCCATGTTACTTTCCATTCCTCTCATCCGATTTTCGATACACCAAAACGCTGCCCTGCGGGCGGAACGTTGATACTTAGCATACCATGATTGCGAAGAAAGGTCAAGTGTATTTGTGTGGCGCACAAATGGGTCGTACTTATCAGATAGAGCCCTTGCCGTGCCACTGACGACTCAGCATCTGCAGGGCCCTTTTTTCCAGCCGGGAGATGTAGGACCGGCTGATATGGAATTCTTCGGCCACCTGCTGCTGGGTCAAAGGCGCCTGCCGGTCCAGCCCGTAGCGCAGGGTCAGAATGCGCCGCTCCCGCTCCGGCAGAGCAGAAACCAGCTTCCGCAGCCGCCGGGCCAGGTCCCGCTGCTCGCAGTCGTCTTCCATCACGGTATCGTCGGGCAGTACATCTCCCAATGTCAGCGACCCGCCCTCCCGGCTGCTGGCCTCCAGTGGCTCCTGCAAGGATACCACCGTGCCTTCCCGCCGAATGTGCCGCAGGTGCATGCGGATCTCATTTTCAATGCACTGGCTGGCATAGCTGGCAAAGCGGACCTTGCGCTCGGGGCGGAAGGTGTCCACCGCCTTGATGAGCCCGATGGTCCCGATGCTGATCAGGTCGTCCTGCCCGCCCGGGGCCGCATAATATTTCTTGACCACATGGGCCACCAGCCGCAGGTTATGGCTGATCAGTCTGTCCCGGGCGGCGGCATCCCCGTCCTGCATGGCCGCAAAGGCGGCCTGTTCCTGGGCAGGGGAGAGCGGCCGGGGAAAACTGCCGCTCTCCAGATGCAGTGCCGCGTACCAGATGTGGGCGGCGGCACTCTGCAGGAAAATCCATAGAACCGAAAACATGGTCTCATCCCCCTTTCAGTGCAGGCTATGCGGAAAACCGGCGGAAAAGAACAAAACGGGGGAAAAGCAAACGCCCGGTTGTTGGGGCGCAGCGGGTCTGGTATAATGGCTGTAAACCCGGATATACCACAGAGTGAACCGAAAAAAGAGGAAGTCTGGCACCATGAAAGTCGTTTGCTTCGGAGATTCCAACACCTACGGATATGACCCGTGCTCCTGGATGGGCGGGCGGTATCCGGCGGACAGCCGCTGGGTGGACATCCTGGCCGAAAAGACCGGCTGGGAATGGACCAATCTGGGAGAAAACGGGCGGTGCATCCCCCGGCGGCCGGTCCCGTTCCCGGCGGATACCGATTTGTTGGTTGTGATGCTGGGCACCAACGATCTTTTGCAGGGCTGCACCCCGGAACAGGCGGCGGAGCGGATGGAAGGCTTTCTGTCGGGCCTGCCGCTGACGCGGGAAAAAATCCTGCTGATCGCACCGCCGCCCATGACCTTTGGGGAATGGGTGCCCGATGAAACACTGGTCAGGGCTTCCCGCACGCTGGCAGGGGAGTACCGCGCCCTGGCACAGAAGCTGGGAATCCGGTTTGCCGACGCCGGAAACTGGAATGTGCCCCTTGCCTATGACGGCGTGCATTTTACCGGGCAGGGCCACCGTGCCTTTGCCGAAGGACTGTATCAGGAGGTTACCCTATGAAACGATGCCTGCCTTTGTTCCTGACCCTTCTTTTGCTGCTGACCGCATGCGGTGCGGCGGGAACTTCTTCGGAAAGCGGCTATACCCAAATCAGCCAGGAGGAAGCCAGGGAGATGATGGACACGCAGGAGGTCCTGGTCCTGGATGTGCGGGAGCAGGACGAATACGACAGCGGCCACATCCCCGACGCCGTGTTGCTGCCGGTGGGGACCATCACCGAGGACACGGCCGCCGAGATCATCCCGGAAAAGGACGCCACGGTGCTGGTATACTGCCGCAGCGGCAACCGCAGCAAGACCGCTGCCCAGGCCCTGGCGGATCTGGGATACACCCAAATTTACGAGTTCGGCGGCATCTCCACCTGGCCGTATGAGGTGGAAAAATAAAGGTAAACAAAAAAGCAGAGGCGCGAACCGAAACGGTTCGCGCCTCTGTTGTTTGTGTGAATATTTCAGCAGTTGCCCGTATACACATACCGCAGCTGTTCCCGGGCCACTACGGCCAGGCGATAGACTGTGTCCACCGGCGTGGGCGGGCGGTCCTGCATTTGATGCCGCGGGAAAAAGCGGGAAACATGCAGGGGAATCTCCGGACTGACCGAGGCCAGCCAGGTCGACAGGGCCCGCATTTCCGCCTCGCTGTCGTTCTCTCCGGGAACAACCAGGGTGGTGACCTCCACATGGCAGACCGGGGCAGCCAGCGCGATGGACCGCTTGACCGTTTCCAGGTCGCCGCCCAGCCGCCGGTACCAGTTTTGGGTAAAGCCTTTCAGGTCGATGTTCACCGCGTCCAGCAGCGGCAGCAGTTCCCGCCAGGGGGCTTCCGCAATGGTGCCGTTGGTCACCAGCACGTTGACCATGCCCGCCCGGCGGACCAGCGCGGCGCAGTCCCGCACATATTCGTAGCCCACCAGCGGCTCATTGTAGGTGTAGGCGACCCCGATGTTGCCCTTGTCTCGCAGGCGCAGGGCCTCCTGTACCAGCTGCTCGGGAGAGCAGTCCCGGGTATAGGTCTCCGCCCCGGCAGCGGCGATTTCGGCGTTCTGGCAGAAAGGACAGTGCAGATTGCAGCCAAAACTGCCCGCCGAAAGAATCAGACTGCCGGGATGAAACCGGCGCAGCGGCTTTTTCTCGATGGGGTCCAGCGCGAGTGCGGTGAGTCTGCCGTAGCTCAGCGGCCGGATGGCGCCGTTCCGGTTGGCCCGGGCCCGGCAGACGCCGACCTGCCCTTCGTCCAGCTGACAATGATGAAAACACAGCTCACAGGTCACGCTCATACATGCCGCACCACCTTGAAACGCTGGAGGGTGTAGGGGTCATCCTCCCGGATACCGCCCTTGCGGCGGGCAATGGCCACCTGCTCTTCCACGGTGTCCACGCCGTCCAGGTCGGGCAGCAGCAGACCGCGCTTGCATCCGTAACTGACAATAACGCCGTAGGTTTTCGGGTCCAGCTGGGCGGGGGAGTCCACCGGCTCGGGCTGGTCCAGCACGTCCACGCTGTATTCCAGCTCCTCCAGCTCGTCAGGGCGCACCGGCGGGAAGCGCGGGTCCCGTGTCCCGGCGGCCACGGCGTTCTGCACGATTTCTTTGGCTACGTTTTCCTCGGTGGGGGCGGTGGTCCCGATGCACCCCCGCAGCCGTCCATCCTTGTGCAGCGAAACAAAAGCTCCGGCGGCCTGTTCGGTCAGTTCGGCGGGCAGGCCCTCCGGCAGCGTTTGCAGCCCATGTCCCTGCCGGATTCGGGTTTCCAGAGAAAGCCGGGCCAGACGCACCCAGGGGTCTTCTTTGGCCCGGCGGGCAGCCAGGCGCTCTCTGTGTATCTGTTCACAGGCGGCGGCGTACCGGCGGGTGTCGTCCCGGCCGGTGACCGGGAACAGCGCCACGCCGTACCCCACCCCGAAGGTGCCCTCGTGGCTCAGCAGCCGGGGCTGGACGGTCAGTCCGTCCAGTGCACCCGCCATGATCTGGAAGGAGCGCAGGCCGCACTCGGCAGCCCGCTCACAGAGGGACGGGTCCATGGTGAGAAAGTCCAGAAAGTTGCCGGAAGCCATGGCTTTGGTCACGGCCTCGTCAAAAACCGGGCCTTCCGGCGCAAATCCATAAGGGCCGTCGGCCTTGAGTTTGTGGGAAAGGTCCCCGCTGGCCACAAAGACGGCCCGGCGGCCCAGAGCTTCCACGGCCTGGGCCACACATTGTCCCAGCCGGTAGTGATCCAGCGCGGAAAAGCCGGATAACCCCATCCGCACAATGGGACAGGTCACACCCGCCTTGCGCAGGAAATACAGCGGAATCAGCACGCCGTGGTCCAGACTGGGGTCTCGCTGGCCCAGCGTGCCCGCCTGCAGACCGGCGCTTTCGGCGCGGCGGATGATCTCCTCCCGCAAGGGCGCATCGTACGGTACCTCCATGCGCACCTGGGGCGCGCCGAAGGCGGCCATGGAGCCAACCGCGCCGCTGCCCGGGGCAATGTGAAAATAATCCCCGTACAAGATGGTGTGGGGGGAGGATACAATGAGCACTTCGGGCTTCCAGCGGGCCACTTCCTCGGCGGCTTGCCGCATGGCGTTCCCGGTGGCGGAAATCTCCCGCTCCCGGCCCTTGCCCACTTCGGGCAGCAGCACGGGCGGATGAGGGGTCAGAACAGCACCAAGCATCGGCATAACAGGTCACTCCTTCCCGGCGATGCAGACGATTATAGGAGAAATGCAGTTCGGTTTCTCTGCCTTTATTGTAGCGCATCCCGCAAGAGGCCACAAGCGCAGGCCCGCAACAGAACCCGGGAGAGAAAAAGCCCCGCGGGCAGGCCATCGGCCGAACCCACAGGGCGATTATTCACTGTTTTCCAAACGGCATCAGGTTTGCCGCTCATCACAACTGCGGCGCAGCCGTTCCAGGGCGGCCCGGCAGTCCGGAAATTCCCACAAAGGCCGGAACCGGTCGGATTCCGAAAGCTCCTGCAGAAGCAGGCGGCGCATCTCCTGCCCGGCGGGCGGACGGGGCGGCTGCTGTACCGAAAGCCCCGGCGCAAACAGGGCGGGGTCCGGCAAAGTGACAGGGGAGAGAAGAATATCCACAGAGCGCACAAAACAGCGGGCTGCGTTTTCGGTGTCGTTTTGTTCCAGATACCATTCCAGCAGCAGCCCGTCGCTCATGTCCGGCAGCTCGAACACCGTGGCCACGGCCCGGTAGGCGTCCAGCGCCTTACGACGCCGCTGCGGGTCCGGCAGCAGCTTCGGGTTGGCCATGGACAGCAGCCCGGAAAGGACCCGGCTGACCGACCCGTACAGCTGCTTCTGGGTCAGCTTCAGGGCTTCCTCCGGTTCGCCTTTTTTCAGGTGATACAGCGCCCACACACCGGAAGGGTCCCCCGGGCGTTCCGGCAGTTCTTTCAGCAGGGCGGCACCCCGGTCCGGGTCGCCGTCGGCTATTTCCATGGCGGCCAGGTTGATGGTGGCGCTTTGCCAGTAAGCCGCACTGCCGGCAGCCCGCACCTGTTCCAGCAGGAACCGTTTGCGCTCCCGCCAGCTCTGACGCACAGATTTTTCCGTTGCCGGGAAAAACATCTGCAAAGAATCATAGGCCACCGCGGTGTTGTATTGTAAGGCGGTGCAGTTGGGGTACTGGTGGAGCAGGTCCTCCAGCTGCTGCTGGGCTGTGTCCCGCGCGGCGGCGGTGCCGTCCTGCAGGGCCGGCTTCAGGATTGCATTGAGCCGATCGGTCACTTCCCGGTCGGACAGGGTCTGCTCAAACTGGAGCAGGGTGTCCACATTGGTGTCCAGGGCCCGGGCCAGGGGACACAGCAGCGCAATGTCCGGACAGGAGCTGCCGGTTTCCCACTTGCTCACCGCCGGAGCCGATACGCCCACCCGGTCGGCCAGCT
>DXNX01000121.1 GCA_019413245.1 Oscillospiraceae bacterium | reverse complement strand
GACCCCCGGCTAAGCCGGGGGCTTGTGTAAGCCCTAGAAGGGCATCGTACCGGCAAGCCTCTCAAGAGGCACTGAAAAATCCGCCACTTGCATCACTTGCCCTACAGCCCGTAAACGGGCGCTGTCTATCCAAGATCAGCTTTCTTGACAATGGTAAAGTTGCTGCTCCCTTCTCGCTTCGCTCGATGCTTGAAGCTAAAGCTTTTTTACTCTCCCCAGCAGAGCTGGGGGTTCTCATTTCGCTAAAGCATACCTAAAGCATACAATAGCACAGCGCCGGCCGGGTCGGACCCGCCCGGCGCTGTTTGCGTTAGACTTACTTGCTGCGGCTGACAGCCAGGATCTTATAGTCGATCACGCTGCCGTTGGGCAGGGTGACGGCCACCACGTCGCCAGCCTTGTGGCCGATGAGTGCGGCGCCCACCGGGCTTTCGTCGCTGATACGGTTCAGGTCCATATCCGCTTCGGTGGAACCGGTGATGTCGTATTCCTCGGCTTCGTCCTCGTCGTCGCCCTCGGCCAGGATCTTGACCTTCATGCCGATGGAAACGGTGTCATGGGACAGCTCATTGTCGTCGATGATGCGGGCCACCTTCAGGGTAGCTTCCAGGTCGGCGATGCGGGCTTCCACAATGGCCTGCTCTTCCTTGGCGGCGTCATATTCGGCATTTTCCGAAAGGTCGCCGTAACCGCGGGCAACCTTGATCTTGTCTGCAACTTCCTTACGTTTGACAGTACGCAGGTTGTCCAGGTCCTGCTCCAGTTTCTCATATCCCTCGCGGGTAACAATAACCTCTTTGGCCATTTTGGATAGCTCCTTACTCACAGTAAAAGTTGTGCGGCCCTTCGGGGCCGCACCAGTTGTAATATTATATCCAAAATTTGTGTCGCTGTCAAGCGTTTTCCGGGGGTTTTCAGGGTCACTTATCCAGCTGCAGCAAGCCCACTTTGCGGTACACCTTGGACACGGTGCGGCTGGCCAGGCGGGACGCGCGCTCGGCGCCTTCCTTCAGCACGCTATCCACATAGGTCTTGTCGGCCAGGATGCGCGCCAGCTCTTCCTGCACCGGGCAGATGGCATCCGCGGTGGTCTCGGCCACGGCCATCTTGAAATCGCCGTAGCCCTTGCCGGCAAATTCGGTTTCGATCTCGGCCATGGTCTTGCCGGTAAAGGCAGAGTAAATGGTCATCAGGTTGGAAACACCGGGCTTGCTGGCCATATCAAACCGCACCACGCCGTCGGAATCGGTGACCGCCCGCTTGAATTTGCGCACGATGGTATCCCGGTCATCGGTGAGCAGGATGAAGCTGTTGGCATTGGGGTCGGACTTGCTCATCTTCTTGGTGGGCTCGGCCAGGGAGGTGATCTTGGCGCCGGCGGTGGGCACATAGCCTTCGGGCAGGGTAAAGGTCTCGCCGTAAACGTTGTTGAAGCGGCCGGCGATGTTGCGGGCCAGCTCCAGGTGCTGGGTCTGGTCCTGGCCCACCGGCACCAGATCGGCGTTATAGACCAGAATGTCCGCCGCCATGAGCACCGGGTAGGTGAACAGGCCGCCGTTGACGTTATCGGGATGCTTGGCGCTCTTGTCCTTGAACTGGGTCATGCGGGACAGTTCCCCGAACTGGGTGTTGCAGGCCAGGATCCAGCTCAGCTCACAGTGGGCGGGCACATGGCTCTGCACGAACAGCACATGCTCTTTGGGGTCAATGCCCAGAGCCAGTAACAGCGCAGCCAGGGACCGGGTGTTGCGGCGCAGTTCCGCGGGGTTCTGGCGCACGGTCAAAGCGTGCAGGTCGGCCACCATATACAGGCAGTCATAGTTGTTCTGCAGCAGAGCCCAGTTGCGCAGGGCGCCCAGGTAGTTGCCCAGGGTAGGCGTGCCGGTGGGCTGGATGCCGGAGAGGATGCGTTTGCGTTTGATGATTTCGGACATGGTGATTCAGCTCCTTTGGTCTTGGCGGAGGGGAATAAAAAAAGCCGCCCCCGCACAGAAGTGGTTTCTGTGCAAGGGCAGGCGTATGGTTTACCTGTGGTGCCACCTTGCTTGCCGCGCCGGTTGGGTGCGCGGCCTCTTGACGGGGCGCAGTCTGCGTCCCTGCCCGATAACGGGGGCTGCCGGCGGCGGATACTGCCCTGCAACAGGGGTTCCCCGCCGCCCTCGGCGATCCATTTGTCCGTGCGGCCTTCCGCCCCGTTCCCAGCATCGGGGGCTCTCTGTGGGCGCCTGCGCGGTTTTACCTTCGCCTCGTCGGTTTATTCCCCTACATTATAGCCAGCCGGTTCCTGGGTGTCAAGGGAGGATTCCAACGCTTTCAGCAGTGCCCGCCGCGCCTGTTCGGCCGTGGGCTGGGGTTCCTGGCCGGTCAGATAATTCAGTGCATCGTTCCATTCTTCCGCACGGGCTTCCTGTGCCGGCAGCCTGCGTACCGTTTCCGCCAGCAGTACCCGTTTGGAGGCCCGCAGGTATTTCAGGTCCGAAAGATATTCGCAGTCCATCCGGCGTGCCAGTATTTCCAGAAGAGACGGTAACGTATTCTGGTCCATGGTCGTCTCCTTCGAACATAACAGGGTCGAATATTATCAGTATACATCATTTGATGTTGAAATGTAAACATTTTTTAGCCATATTTTTCCATGTTTTGTACGCAGATAATGAGTTATAAGGTGGTTTAAAAATATGGAAACCCTGAAAATCTCCAAAAAGACCGAGCCGGTCATGTTCACCATCCGGGTGGACAAGTCCATCGTGGACTTTTACGACGACCTGGCCAAAAAGACCAACCGTTCCCGCAATGAGCTCATCGGCATGGCGCTGGATTTTGCCAAGGACAAGATTCAGATCGACCCGGAGGACTGAAATGGCCTTCCTTTGTTGACAAACCCGCCCTCGACCGCTAAACTGAGGGATATAGAACAGTTTTACAGGGGGAAGTTTGTTTTATGGCCAACAACGTACGCACCCGCTTTGCGCCGTCCCCCACAGGCTATATGCATGTGGGCAACCTGCGCACTGCGCTGTACACCTATCTGCAGGCCCGCCACAACGGCGGCACCTTTATCCTGCGCATTGAGGACACCGACCAGGGCCGCCTGGTGGAAGGTGCCACCGACATCATTTACAATACCCTGCGTGACACCGGCCTGACCTGGGACGAAGGCCCCGACATCGGTGGTCCTGTGGGTCCCTATGTGCAGAGCCAGCGGATGGGCATGTTCAAGCAGTATGCCGAGGAACTGGTCCGCAAGGGCAAGGCGTACTACTGCTTCTGCACCGCTGAGCGGCTGGAAGCCCTGCACGAGAGCCAGAAGGCTGCGGGCGAAGTGAGCCACTACGACGGACACTGCCGCAACCTTTCCGAGGAGGAAGTGGCTGCCCATCTGGCCGCGGGCGACCCGTATGTCATCCGCCAGAAGATCCCCACCGAGGGCAAGACCGGGTTCGACGATCTGGTATTCGGCCACATTGAGGTGGACAACAGCGAGCTGGACGACCAGATCCTCATCAAGAGCGACGGCATGCCCACCTACAACTTTGCCAACGTGGTGGACGACCATCTCATGGGCATCACCCACGTCATCCGCGGCAGCGAGTATCTTTCCAGCGCGCCCAAGTACAACCTGCTGTACGAGGCCTTCGGCTGGGAGATCCCTACCTACATCCACTGCCCGCCGGTGATGAAGGACGCCCAGCACAAGCTGTCCAAGCGCAACGGCGACGCCAGCTACCAGGACCTGGTGGCCAAGGGCTATCTGCCCGCGGCGGTGCTGAACTATCTGCTGCTGCTGGGCTGGGCCCCGGAAGGCGAGGAGGAGATCTTCAGCCTGCAGGACATGATCCGCATCTGGGACCCCACCCGCATCTCCAAGTCTCCGGCCATCTTTGACCCGCTGAAGCTGCGCGCCATCAACGCCGCCTACATCCGGGCCCTGCCGGCTGAGGAGTTCCGCCGTCTGGCCAATCCCTTCATCGACCAGGCCGTGCACCGCGACATTGACCGGGATCTGCTGTGCGCCAATCTGCAGCCCCGCTGCGAGGTGCTGGAGGACATTCCGCCGCAGCTGGACTTCTTCGACGCCGTGCTGCCCTTTGATGCCGAGCTGTACCGCAACAAGAAGCAGAAGACCACCCCGGAATCCGCCAAGGAAGCCCTGGAGGCCCTGCTGCCGGTGCTGGAAGGCGAAGCCGACTGGAACCGGGACGCCATCTTTGAGGTCTGCCGCAAGAAGGCCGAGGAGATGGAGAAAAAGAACGGCTGGCTGCTGTACCCGCTGGGCATCGCCCTTTCGGGCAAGTCCCGCACCCCGGGCGGCGGCACCGATCTGGCCGCCATGCTGGGCAAGGAGGAGACCCTGGCCCGTCTGCGCGCCGCTCTGGCCGCGCTGTAAGGCGTCGCTTTTTCCTCTTTCCAAAAAATACGCATACGAAAGCCGCCGCAGGCTCTGCCTGCGGCGGCTTTGTTTTGCTTATGATGGATTATTCGGCTTTGGTCTTGTAACCGTCGGGGTTATGGCTCTGCCAGTTCCAGCTGTCGCGGCACATTTCCTCGATGCCGTACTCAGCTTCCCAGCCCAGTTCCCGCTTGGCCTTGCTGGGATCGCACCAGCACTCGGCGATGTCGCCGGGGCGGCGGGGGTCGATGACGTAGGGCAGGTCACGGCCGCAGGCCTTGCTGAATGCCTTGATGACATCCAGCACACTGTACCCGTGGCCGGTGCCCAGGTTGCAGATGAACAGGCCGGGCTTTTCCTGCAGCTTGCGGACCGCCGCCACATGGCCGCGGGCCAGGTCCACAACGTGGATGTAGTCGCGCACGCCGGTGCCATCCGGAGTGGGATAGTCATTGCCGTAAACATGGACCTTTTCCAGCTTGCCCACAGCCACCTTGGCAATGTACGGGACCAGGTTGTTGGGGATGCCGTTGGGGTCCTCACCAATGAGTCCGGAAGGATGGGCGCCGATGGGGTTGAAGTAGCGCAGCAGGGCCACATTCAGCTCGGGGTCCGCCTTGCAGCAGTCGGTGAGGATGCGCTCGGTGAAGACCTTGGTGGTGCCGTAAGGGTTGGTGGTAGCACCAGTGGGGAAATCCTCCCGGATGGGCACGCTGGCGGGGTCGCCGTAGACGGTGGCCGAGGAGGAGAAGATGATGTTGTGGCAGCCGTAATGGCGCATCACGTCCAGGATGGTCAGGGTGCAGCCCAGGTTGTTGGAATAGTACTCGATGGGCTTGGAAACGCTCTCACCCACCGCCTTGTAGGCGGCGAACTGGATGACGCATTCGATGCCGGGGTTCTCACGGAAGATAGCATCGACCGCATCGTGGTCGGTCATGTCCGCCTCAATGAAGCGGAAATCCTTGCCGGTGATCTGTTTCACACGGTCCAGTGCTACGGGGCTGGCGTTGTAGAGGTTGTCCGCCACCACAATGTCGTACCCGGCATTCAGAAGTTCGACGCAAGTATGGCTGCCGATGTAGCCGGCGCCGCCGCTGACCAGAATGGACATAATGAACGCTCCTTTGCTTTTTATGTAGTTTTGTTGTAAGCAGTCTCCGTCGGGCTGCTTTCTTGCCTTTATTTTATACCGGAACATCCATTTTTTAGAATAGACGTTTCAGCATTTGCCATGCCTATTTGTTGCACAGATGCAGAGGCTGCGGGTCCTTGCGATAGGCGGTGGGCGTCTGGCCCGTCAAGGCGCGGAACCGCTGGGAAAAGTAGGATGTGGAGGAGTACCCCAGCATCCGCGCCACCTCGCCGGGGGTGTGGCCCTGGGCCAGCAGTGACCCGGCCCGCTCTGCCTTGAGACAGGCATAATACCCCCGGGGGGAAAGTCCGGTACGGACCCGGAACGCCTGCTGCAGGGCCACACGCCCGCAGCCCAGGGTGCGGCAGAGCTGTTCCAGGTTGGGGTCTTCCTCAATATGGTCGGAGAAATAGAGGCGGGCGGCGTCCACCAGGGCACGCTGGTTCTGTTCGGCCATGGCGCGGGGGGACGGTTTGCGTCCGGTACGGCGCAGCCGCCGGGCTGCCAGCCAGAGGAATTCCTCCAGGTACAGCTGCAGCAGCCGGGACGAGCCGAAAGGCGGGTCGGCGCGCAGGGTGGGGTCCATCCCCAGCTGGTCCGGCCGCTGCCAGGTCTCCCGGACCGTGTCGGCCAGCAGGTGCAGCACGTTCTTTTCCACGGCATTGACCAGAAAGAGCCGGTCGCGGAACAGGTCCAGCGCCGTGCCCGAAGCCCCGAACGCCACACGCAGTACTTCGGGGGGCACTTCCCCCGCGGCCCGCATGGACCAGGTCTCCTCCGGCTGGTGGATGAGCACCCGGCCCGCCCGCACCAGCGTGGGACGGCCGTCGGTGATTTCCTCAATAACGCCGTCCATCACATATACCAGCATCCAGACCTCGCACAGGCGGGGCGGCAGGGTGTCGCCCACACGCCATTCGGCGGCGGCGGCAGCCTGCACCCCCTGCAGCTGCAGGACCGGAGCTTCCTTGGCGGCGCCCGCCGTTACGGGCACACCCATGGTTTTCCTCCTTTATTATGCGGCCACCGCCCCGTCCTGTGCATCAAAACGGTCGGTGGAAGTGCCCTCGTCCAGACGGAAGGTCCCGGGCGGGTCCATGGTGACCAGCGGGAACCGGTCCATGCCTTCAAAGGAATCACACAGGCCCAGACGATAGGCGGTCAGCGGGCTGATCTCCTTGCTGATGGAGCCGTATTCCAGAGAGCCGTCGGATGCATAGGTATCGTGCATGATCTCGTCCGGCCAGGTCTCGGCCACATAGTCCACCAGCTCTTCGCTGACAAACAGGTCATTGCTGCCGTTGTACAGGTCCGGTGCACCGAAAAGATGCAAGATCTCGTGGGCATAGACCGCCGGGCCGTCAAAGGTGCCGGGGTCAAAAAACACATTGTCCTTGTACAGGCAGCAGTATTCGTTGAAATAGTAGCCCCCGTCTTCCAGGTAATGAACCATGGTGAAGGAGCAGCCGGACACCGGCAGGAACACCAGGAACCCCACATTGCTGGTCCCGTAGGTCTCGGCCAGTTCCGCCGTGCGCAGCGAACCGCACAGAGCGTCCATATTCTCATAGAACGGCTGGCCTTCGTCCGAGTCCTCGCCCCCCACAAAGCCGGGGGCGTAGTCCACAACGGAGAGCAGGTCCTCGCCGTAATACAGGGTGGGCGATGCATTGTATTCGCCGGCTTGTTCGATGATCCAGTCCACCGCCACAGCCAGGTTTTCCTGGCTGCGGGCGATTTCCTCCTCACTCCAGCCGGGTCCGTCGGGCTGCTGCAGATAGATGCTGTACAGCACGCAGGGCCAGGCCAGAAGTCCGGCACTGCCGTACTTCTGCTGGGTGGGGGTCAGTC
>DXNX01000120.1 GCA_019413245.1 Oscillospiraceae bacterium | reverse complement strand
CCCCTCAGTCAGCTTCGCTGACAGCTCCCCTTACACAGGGGAGCCAATCTCTACCACTTAAAAGCACCACAAAAAGGGCCGCGCTTTCGCGCGGCCCTCAACAGGCAGGATATTTCCGTTTGGCTGTGAAAAAACAAGGTTCAGTGCAACACCGCGCCCAGGTTGGCGGAGGTGACCATGCGGGCATACCGGGCCAGCCAGCCGCTCTTGACGTTGGGTTCGGGTGCCTGATAGGCCGCTTTGCGGGCGGCCAGCTCCTCGTCGCTGACGTGCAGGGTGATGGAGGCATTGGGGATGTCGATCTCGATGGTATCCCCCTCCTTCACCAGGCCGATGGGCCCGCCGGAAGCTGCTTCCGGGCTGACGTGGCCGATGGCCGCGCCCCGGGATGCGCCGGAGAACCGGCCGTCGGTGATGAGGGCCACGGTGGTATCCAGCTTCATGCCCGCCAGTGCGCTGGTGGGGTTGAGCATCTCCCGCATGCCGGGTCCGCCCTTGGGGCCTTCGTACCGGATGACCACCACGTCGCCGGGGTGGATCTCCCCGTTGTAGATGGCGGTGATGGCGGTCTCTTCGCAGTCGAACACCCGGGCCGGGCCGCTATGGTGCTGCATTTCGGGCGCCACGGCGCTGCGCTTGACCACGCAGCCGTCCGGGGCAATGTTGCCCCACAGAATCTGCAGCCCGCCGTTGACCGAATAGGGATTGTCGATGGACCGGATGGCTTTTTCGTCCAGGATCTTCGCCCCGGCGATGTTCTCGCCCAGGGTCTTGCCGGTGACGGTGGGCACATCCAGGTCCAGCAGCCCCGCCTTGGCCAGCTCAGCCTGCACGGCGGGAATACCGCCCGCCTCGTACAGGTCGGGCATATGGGTGGGGCCCGCCGGGGCCAGGTGGCAGAGGTTGGGGGTCTTGGCGCTGATCTCGTTGAAGAGTTTCAGGTCGATGGGCACCCCGGCCTCATAGGCGATGGCCAGCAGGTGCAGCACCGTGTTGGTGGAGCAGCCCAGGGCCATATCGCAGGTCAGGGCGTTGCGGATGGACCGCTCGTTGACGATCTGCCGGGCGGTGATGCCCCGGTTGACCAGGTCCATGACGGCCATGCCGGCCCGCTTGGCCAGCTGCAGCCGCTTGGCGTAGACCGCCGGGATGGTGCCGTTGCCGGGCAGGGCGATACCGATGGCCTCGCACAGGCAGTTCATGCTGTTGGCGGTGTACATGCCGGAGCAGGAACCGCAGCCGGGGCAGCAGTTGCAGGTGCAGTCCTCCAGCTGTTCGTCGTTGATGAGCCCGGCCTTGTAGGCGCCCACAGCCTCGAACATCTTGGACAGGCTGACCTCCTCGCCGCCGTAGCGGCCGGCCAGCATGGGACCGCCGGAGCAGACCACCGCGGGCACGTCCATACGCACGGCGGCCATGAGCATGCCGGGCACGATCTTATCGCAGTTGGGCACCAGGACCAGACCGTCCAGCTGGTGGGCCATGTACATGGTCTCCACGCTGTCGCAGATCAGTTCCCGGCTGGCCAGGGAATACTTCATGCCGATGTGGCCCATGGCAATGCCGTCACACACGCCGATGGACGGCATGAGCACCGGGGTGCCCCCGGCCATACGGATACCGGCCTTGACGGCGTCCGCGATCTTGTCCAGGTTCATGTGACCGGGCACGATCTCACTGTAGGCGGACACCACACCGATGAGCGGGCGGTCCAGTTCTTCCGGGGTATAGCCCAGGGCGTAGAACAGGCTGCGGTTGGGGGCGCGCTCGGGGCCCTTCTTGACGTTGTCGCTGTGCATGGGGCACATCCTCCTCTGCCGCCCGGGGCGGCCGTTCTGTTTGTAAGGGATGAGATTACTTCTTCAGCCAGCTCATCATCTGGCGCAGTTCCTTGCCCACCTTCTCGATGAGGTGCTCGGACTGCATGCGGCGCTGGGCCAGGAAGTGGACCTTGCGGCCGCCCTTGGGGCTCATTTCGGTGAGGAACTCGCTGGCGAAGGTGCCGTCCTGGATCTCGGTCAGGACCTTCTTCATCTCCTTGCGGGTCTCCTCGGTGATCAGGCGCTTTCCGGTGCGGTAGTCGCCGTATTCAGCGGTGTTGGAGATGGAGTAGCGCATCTTGTCGAAGCCGCCCTCGTTGATCAGGTCGACGATGAGCTTCATCTCGTGGCAGGTCTCAAAGTAGGCCATCTCGGGGGCGTAACCGGCTTCCACCAGGGTGTCGAAGCCCGCGTGGATGAGCTCGCAGACGCCGCCGCACAGCACAGCCTGCTCACCGAACAGGTCGGTCTCGGTCTCTTCCTTGAAGGTGGTCTCCAGGATGCCCGCACGGCCGGCGCCGATGCCGGAAGCATAGGCCAGGGCGATGTCCTTGGCCTTGCCGGTGTAGTCCTGCTCCACGCAGATCAGGGAGGGGCAGCCTTCGCCTTCGGTGTACAGGCGGCGGACGATGTGGCCGGGGCCCTTGGGGGCGATCATGATGACGTCCACGTTTTTGGGCGGGGTGATGGTCTTGAAATGGATGTTGAAGCCGTGGGCGAAGGCCAGGGCCTTGCCTTCGGTCATATAAGGAGCGACCTGGTTGTAGTAGATATCAGCACACAGCTCATCCGGCACCAGCATCATGACGACGTCGCCGGCCTTGGCGGCTTCCTCCACTTCCATCACCTTGAAGTTGGGATGGGTGGCGGCAAACTCCGCCGCCTTTTCCCAGTGGCCGGAGCCTTTGCGCAGGCCGACCACGACGTTGACGCCGCTTTCGGCCAGGTTTTCGGAGTGGGCGTGGCCCTGGCTGCCGAAGCCGATGACGGCGACGGTCTTGCCATCGAGCATGCCGAGGTTGCAGTCGGAATCGTAGTACTTGTTGATAGCCATGGGTTCATTTCTCCTTTGCTGTTTGCTTTTCTATATAATGTATAAAACGGAAAACAGGGTTGTCAGGGTTCCGGGCAGTGGGTGCCGGGCAGCGGCAGCTGGGCGGCACGGACTTCCTGGGGCGGTTTCTGCATATGCTGGTGTTTGCCGCCGCGCTCCAGAGCGGTGATGCCGGTGCGGCACAGTTCCAGGATCTCGTATCCGTCGAACATTTTCAGGAAGGCGTCCACCTTTTCCGGGCGGCCAGTGAGTTCAAACACCATGCTGTCGGGGGAAAGGTCGATGATCTTGGACTTGTACACCGCCGCGATCTCCCGCAGTTCGGCGCGGTTGGCGGTGGAGCAGGCCACTTTCAGCAGCAGCAGTTCCCGCTGCAGGCTCTTTTCGGTGTCCAGCTCAAAGACCTGGCGGGCCACTTCCAGCCGTTCGGTCTGCAGGATCAGCTGTTCGATCTCCTGGTCCTTGCCGTGGGTGGTCACGGTGATGCGGCTGACGGCGGGGTCGTTGGTGGCCGACACGGTCAGGCTGTCGATGTTGAAGCCCCGGCGGCAGAACAGGCTGGACACCCGGGCCAGAACGCCATTGTGGTTGTCCACCAGCAGGCTGATGACCCGGCGGCGATCAGCGGGCGGGCCGCTTTGCGTTTCCTTTTTCATGCTGAGCCCTCCTTTATTCCATGATGATGTCATTGATGTCGCCGCCGCCCGGGATCATGGGCAGCACCCGCTCGTCCTTGCCGATGCGGCAGTCGATCCAGGTGGGGCCGTCCTGCTTCATGGCGTCGGCCAGGGCCTCCCGGAATTCCGCCGGGTTGGTGGCGCGGTAGCCCTTGAGGCCGAATCCTTCGGCCAGCTTGACGAAATCGGTGTGACGGTGGGGGTCGGTGGCGGAGTAGCGGCCCTCATAGAAGCTGGTCTGCCACTGCCGGACCATGCCCAGCACCGAGTTGTTGAAGATGACGGTGATGATGGGCAGATGGTAGCTCACAGCGGTGCAGGCTTCGTTGAGGTTCATGTGGAAGGAACCGTCGCCGGTCATCATGATGACCCGCTGGTCCCGGCCCAGGGCCATCTGGGCGCCGATGGCGGCGCCGTAGCCGAAGCCCATGGTGCCCAGGCCGCCGCTGGTCAGGAACCCGCGGCTCTTGGTGTGGTGCAGGTACTGGGCCGCCCACATCTGGTGCTGGCCCACGTCGGTGACATAGACGGCTTCCGGTCCGGCCTGGCGGCACAGCTCATCGATGAGCTGGTGGGGCCGCAGTTCGGTCTCGCTGTCCTGGGGACGGTAGTCCACCTTCTGCCAGGAGCGGATCTGTTCCATCCAGAGCTTATGCTCGGTCTTGTTCACATGGGGCAGGATGGCTTTCAGCACATAGGCGGCGTCCCCGGTGATGCACAGGTCCACATCCACGTTCTTGCCCATCTCGCTGGGGTCGATGTCGATCTGGATGATCTTGGCCTTGGAGGCGAAGGTGTCGGGGTTCAGCGCCACCCGGTCGGAGAAGCGGGTGCCCACGGCCAGCACCAGGTCGGCTTCCGCAATGGCCTTGTTGGCCGCGAAGCTGCCATGCATGCCCAGCATGCCCAGGTTGTGGGGTTCGCCGTAACCCAGCACGCCCGCAGCCATCAGGGTGTGGGTGGCAGGCATGCCCGCCTTGATGAGCAGGTCCCGCAGAGGCTGGCAGCCCGCCGCGCTGCGCACGCCGCCGCCAAAGTAGACGATGGGGCGCTGGGCCTGGTTGATGAGTTCGGCGGCCTCTTTGGCTTCCTCCTCATCCACCCGGGTGACGGTGCGGATGAGTTCGGGGGCCTTGGGGGTGAATTCGCACTTGTTGGCGGTGACATCCTTGGGGATGTCCACCAGCACCGGGCCTTTGCGGCCGCTCTGGGCGATTCGGAAAGCACTGCGCATGGTGTCGGCCAGTTCTTCCACCCGGCGTACCGTGTAGTTGTGCTTGGTGATGGGCATCGTGATGCCCTCGATGTAGGCTTCCTGGAAGCTGTCCCGCCCGATAAGGCTGGTGGCCACGTTGCCGGTGAAGGCGACCATGGGCACGCTGTCCATGAAGGCGGTGGCGATGCTGGTGACCAGGTTGGTGGCGCCGGGGCCGCTGGTGGCCAGCACCACGCCGGTACGGCCGGTGGCGCGGGCGTAGCCGTCCGCCGCATGGGCCGCGCCCTGTTCGTGGGCAGTCAGAACGTTTTGTATTCTATCAGAACTTTTATACAGTTCGTCATAAAGGTTCAGTACCGCGCCTCCGGGGTAGCCGAAGATGGTGTCCACGCCCTGTTCGATCAGGACTTCGACAAAGATCTGTGCGCCGGTCAGCAGCATGGGGGACAACTCCTTTCTCCTCTTGTGTCAGATTCCTCTTTCCGATTTTCTTACCCGGTGACCGCCCGCGGCGGCCGATAGAAAAAAGAACAGCCCTTGTCCCTTGTTTCCAAGAGACAAAGGCCGTTCGGCTCTCTGCGGTACCACTCTTTTTGGCATGGTGTCCATGCCCGCTCATGGGCTTCATCCAAAGCCCCGCACGCTAACGGGTGCATCCGGGTCCGGCTACTGGATTCGCCGGGCCTGCTCCGGGATGACTTCGCGCCCTGCCTGCCCGCTGCCTTGCACCGGCCGGCAGCTCTCTGGTGGTGGTGTGGGGCGTTACTGATTCCCTTCCTTGCAGTTCAGCTGTTTAGATTGGTAAAGTGTTGTAATGGATTGTACCGCATTTTTTGCCCGATGTCAACAGGATTTTAGTAATTTTCACAAAGTCTTGCGCACCGGCGGCTGAGCGTTTATACTGGGGTCAGCCTGTATTTGTCTGATTGGATGTTTTTGAAGGGGGAATTTGTATATGATGACCATCCGTGACCTTTCGGTCCGTCTGGGCTCGCTGGTGGTATTGCGGGGGGTATTGCGGGACGAAACGGTGGTCCGTTTTGCCGCCATGCTCAAGGCGGCGCTTTCCTATTCCGGCGACGCCGCCCCGCTGGCGGATGCCGTGGCGGATTTTGAGGCTTCGCTCCTGCCCCGGGGGGAAAACTGGAGCCGGGTGCTGCTGGACATCGTGCTCAACGACGATAATCTGTGCATCCGCCGCAGCCAGGCGCCGGATGGTGCCGGGGATGTGGCGGAGGGCAACCTGGCCCGGGACCTGAGCGTATTGCAGGCGGCGGGGTCGCTGACCCTGGCGAACCTGCTGGCGCCGCTGGAGGGCGGGGACGCCCTTTTGCACCAGATGCCCCTGCCCTGGAAGGTGGAGCCCGAGCTGGTGTACGCCCAGGCTTATGCCGCCCGCCGTCGGGATGTACCCCGCACCGGCTACGGCATTTTTGCGCGGTATCACGTCTTTACGCTGGAAGACGGGGCGCTGACCCCGGTGCGCTGCCCGGACCCCCAGCGGCTCAGCGAGCTGCCGGGATATGAGCGGGAGCGGGAGAAGATCATCGAGAACACCAAGGCCCTGCTGGCGGGGCTTCCGGCGGCCAACGTGCTGCTGTACGGCGACGCGGGCACCGGCAAGTCCAGCACAGTGAAGGCACTGGCCAATGAGTTCAAGGACGAGGGTCTGCGGCTGGTGGAGATCAAGAAGAATCAGCTGTACCAGATGCCGGCGCTGATGGACGACCTGGCGGATAACCCGCTGAAGTTCATCCTGTTCATCGATGACCTGAGCTTTTCTTCCAACGACGATAACTTTGCGGCGCTGAAAGCCATTCTGGAAGGCAGTGTGGGCGGGCGCAGCCGCAACGTGGCGGTGTACGCCACCTCCAACCGGCGGCATCTGGTCAAAGAGACCATGTCCGACCGCACGGCCGGGGACGACATCCACGCGGCGGATACCCGCCAGGAGCTGATGAGCCTGTCCGCCCGGTTCGGGCTGACGGTGACCTTCCAGCGGCCGGACAAGACCCTGTACGAGAATATCGTCATGGACCTGGCCCAGCGCTGCGGGGTGCAGCTGCCCGCCGACCAGCTGATGATGCGGGCCGAAGCCTTCGCCCTGCGGGCGGGGGGCCGCAGTCCCCGTGTAGCCAAGCAGTTTGTGGAACTGCTGGCCGGCGGGGTACGGCTGTAACTTTTGTATTCCTTTGCGTCCTGGTGTATGCCGGGGCGTTTTTTGTTGGGCGCTCTATACCTCCCCTGTGGTTGGGGAGGTGGGGCGCAGCCTTTCCTCCTGCAAGCCTCCCCTGTGCAAGGGGAGGTGCCGCGCAGCGGCGGTGGGGTTGGTTTGCCTTTTGCTTCCTGTCAGACGGAAGTCTGCCGGAGTGTCCTTCCTTTTGTGACCAAAAGGAAGCGAAAAGTCCCACCGTTTCGATGCGGTGGACGCCGACCAGGGCTGCGGCTTTTTATATCGTGCACGGCACGATATAAAAAACAACACGAAGTGTTGATTCCTCTATTACCTGGCCGCGAACAGCGGCCAATGGTTGGGTAAGTAACCCAGCCACACTGGGATGCGGCCACCTTACGACGGCCTTCTCACCGGCTGGGGCCGGTGAGCAAGGAAT